>JAQGID010000133.1 GCA_028291405.1 Rhodospirillales bacterium
GCCCGTCGATTTAATGCCCGTGCAATCTTGCCGCAATATCCCGGATGGCATTGTTGCACCATCGAGAGGGCGAGCACAGGCGCTCTCTGGATGGTTCCCCCAATGCCTTGTCCCGCCCCGGAGTTAGGAGCGGGACTTTTTTTTATCCCTTCGCTTGTGCGGCTTCAACGGCGCGGGCGATCGACTGATTGACCAGCTCCGCGGCCTCCTCCGGCCCTGCCCAGCGCACGATCTTGACCCATTTTCCGTGTTCCAGATCTTTGTAATGATTGAAGAAGTGACCGATCTGATCGCATAGAATCTGCGGCAGATCCTCATAGGAGCGGACGCCGGTGTAGTACGGGTGCAGCGCGTCGGCGGGCACCGCGATGATCTTGTCGTCCATGCCGGCCTCGTCCTCCATCAGGAGGGCCCCGACCGGCCGCGAGCGGATGACGGCGCCGGGAACGACCGGGGTCTGGCCGACGACCAGTACGTCGCAGGGGTCACCGTCGGCCGCCAGCGTATGCGGGATGAAGCCGTAATTCCCCGGGTAGAACATGGCGGTATGGAGGAAGCGGTCGACCATCAGGGCGCCCGATTCCTTGTCGAACTCGTATTTGACCGGTTCGCCGCCCTGCGGAATCTCGATGACGACGTTGATGTCGTACGGCGGCGCGCGGCCGATTGCGATCTTGTCGATGTTCATGGGTCTGATTCCTTGCGCAAACGAAGAGGGGGTGCCGGCGCTAACGCCGGCACCCCGCCCCGCGGTCCTGGCAAATGTACTACAGCTTCTGCGCCGCTGTGCCAGGCGTCGCGACATCACCCGCTTTTGGCGGCTTCGCTGGGCCGCGGGCGATCTGGTTCGCGGCGGCGCCATCCGCTGCGCCGGTCGTCTGAACGTGCTGCTTCTTCTGGTGGTGCTGCTTGACCGCCGACATCTTGGGCGCGTCGCTCTTCGGCACGATTTCGCTCGTCTTGCCCGGCGCCGGCTTGACGGTATCGACCGAGGTGCCGGAATTCGCCGAGGGCTCGACCTTGGTCGACGACTTGGCGGATTGATCGACCTTCGCATCGGCCTTGGCCGAGGGGGCGACCTTGGCGTCGCTCTTGACGGACGGAGTCGAGATCGCGGTGTCGGACTTGACCGACGGAGCACTCGGCGAAACCGTGTTGCTGGTCGTGACGCCTTGCGCGAAAGCCACGCCGACGAGGGCGGGGAGGGCGACACCTGCGACGAGAAGTGCCTTGAAGTTGCTGAACATCGTAAGATCCCGATCTCTGTTGTCGTCTCAATCCCGAGACGCAGGAAGAACGGCGCCGGCGCGCGACATAGTCCATGGTGAAGTGAAGGTATTCTCGCGGCGAAATTGTGGCGACGCCGAAGAGCCGGCTACTCGAAGTCGGGCCCCAGAGTTACCGAACCCGCATAAAGATCCTGTAACGTCCTCGGCCCCTGCCATGCCAATGCGCCGGACAGGTCTGCGTGCCGGCCCCTCGCACCGGAATCCCGCCATTTTCGCGATGACGGCCCAGAGAGTATCCGACGGCCCGAATTGACACGCGGTCACCGTCGGCCTAAGTTCCGCGCCGCTTCCTCGGAAGCACGCTTGAGATGCCCCTCGGGGCGCCGCCAGTCCGCGAGTATCGCGCACTGGCGCTTTTTCGTTTCGTGATGGGATTTGGGCTGACGCCACGATGTTCGAAAGTCTGAGCAACCGCCTCGGCGACGTCTTCGACCGGCTGCGCAAGCGTGGAGCGCTGGGCGAGGAGGACGTCTCGGCTGCGCTGCGCGAGATCCGCATCGCGCTGCTAGAGGCCGACGTCGCGCTGCCGGTCGTCAAGGACTTCGTCAATGCCGTCCGCGAGAAGGCGCTCGGCCAGGAGGTGCTGCGCTCGGTGACGCCGGCGCAGATGGTCGTGAAGATCGTCCACGACCACCTCGTCGAGACGCTCGGCGGCGGCATGCCGGCCGACGAGAGCGCCCTGAACCTCAACGCCGTGCCGCCGGTCGTCGTCATGCTAGTCGGGCTGCAGGGCTCGGGCAAGACGACCAGCGCCGCCAAGATCGCGCTGCGCCTCAAGAACCGCGAGCGCAAGAAGGTGCTGCTCGCCTCGCTCGACGTGCAGCGCCCCGCGGCGCAGGAGCAACTGGCCGTGCTCGGCCGCCAGATCGACGTCGTCTCGCTGCCGATCGTCGCCGGCGAGAAGCCCGTCGCGATCACCCGCCGCGCCATGGAGACCGGCCGCCTCGAAGGCTACGATGTCGTCATCCTCGACACCGCCGGCCGCCTCCACATCGACGAGGCGCTGATGCTCGAGGTCGCCGCGGTGCGCGACGTCGCGAAGCCGACCGAGACACTCCTCGTCGCCGATGCGATGACCGGCCAGGACGCGGTCAACGTCGCCAAGACCTTCAACGAGCGCATCGGGCTCAGCGGCATCGTGCTGACCCGTATCGACGGCGACGCGCGCGGCGGCGCCGCGCTCTCGATGCGCGCCATCACCGGCAAGCCGATCAAGCTGGTCGGCACCGGCGAGAAGATAGACGCGTTGGAGAATTTCTATCCCGACCGCATCGCCGGCCGCATCCTCGACATGGGCGACGTCGTCAGCCTGGTCGAGAAGGCGGCCGAGAATTTCGACGAGGCCGAGGCCGAGAAGCTCGCTGCCAAGATGCAGAAGGGCAATTTCGATCTCGACGACCTCGCGAGCCAGCTGCGCCAGCTCCGCAAGATGGGCGGCATGGGCGGCATGCTGGGGATGCTGCCGGGCATCGGCAAGATCAAGAAGCAGATGGCGGACGCCAAGATCGACGACGGGATGGTGAAGCGCCAGGAGGCGATCATCTCATCGATGACCAAGCGCGAGCGCAAGAATCCCAAGCTGCTCAACGCCTCGCGCCGCCTGCGCATCGCCGCCGGCTCCGGCACCTCGGTGCAGGAGATCAACCGGCTGCTGAAGCAGTATCAGGACATGGCGATGATGATGAAAAAGGTATCCAAGCTCGGCAAGAAGGGCATGACGCGGCAGGGTCTCGCCGGTCTGCTGCCGCCGGGCATGGGCGGCGGTGGCGGTTTCCGCGGCTGATGTACGGATTTATTTCCCGACTCCAATCGAACGAATAACGGAAGGAAGAACATGTCCCTCAAGATCAGGCTGACCCGCGGCGGCGCCAAGAAGCGGCCGTTCTACTCGATCGTCATCGCCGATGCGCGCAGCCCGCGCGACGGCCGCTTCATCGAGAAGGTCGGCACCTACAACCCGATGTTGGCCAAGGACCACGCCGAACGCCTCGTCCTCAAGGAAGAGCGCGTCAAGCATTGGCTCGGCGTCGGCGCCCAGCCGACCGAGCGCGTCGCGCGGTTCTTCGGCGATGCGGGCCTGGTCGCCAAGCCCGAGCAGCGCGAGACCCCGAAGAAGTCCGCGCCGAAGGCGAAGGCGCAGGAGCGGGCCAAGGCCGAGGCCGCCAAGGCCGGCGCCGCCGAGGCTTAGGAGGCTCCGGGGCTGAGCGATGGAAGGTGATCGCGAAGCGCGGCTCTGCGTCGGTGTCATCACCGGGCCGCAGGGCGTGCGCGGCGCGGTCCGGGTCAAGAGCTTCACCGAGCAGCCGGCCGACGTCGCTTCCTACGGTGCGGTCGAGGACGAGGCCGGGCAGCGGCGCTTCGAGCTGCGGGTCGTCGGCAACGCGAAGGGCGTCGTCGTCGCCAAGATCGCCGGTCTCGACGACCGCGACGCGGCGGAGAGGCTCAAGGGGACGCGGCTCTACGTCAAGCGCAGCGCCCTGCCTCCGCCGGACGAGGACGAGTACTACCACAGCGACCTCGTCGGCCTGCCGATGGTGTTGCCGGATGGGACGGATTTCGGGACCGTCCGCGCTGTCCATGACTACGGCGCGGGGACCAGCCTCGAGGTCGCTCATCGGAACGGGCAGCTGGTGATGGTTCCGTTCACCCGGGCGATCGTGCCGGTGGTCGACGTCGCTGGCGGGCGTCTGGTGATCGACCCGCCGGAGGGGTTGCTCGACAATCGGCCGATCGAGGCCGATATGGAGAAGGAAGAGGCTTCCGCCGCGGCGGAAGAAGATTAGTGCGGAAGCGGAACGATGACGTGGCTGGCGACGGTGCTGACGATCTTCCCGGAGATGTTCCCGGGGCCGCTCGGCATCTCGCTTGCCGGCAAGGCGGCGGCGGAGGGCATTTGGCGCCTCGAAACGGTGGACATTCGCGGTTTCGCGCGCGATAAACACCGCTCCGTGGACGATGGGCCGTTCGGCGGAGGGCCGGGCATGGTGATGCGTCCGGACGTCGTCGACGCCGCGGTCGCGGGTGCGGGCGGCGCGGGGCCGCTGGTCTATCTGTCGCCGCGCGGCCGCCTGCTGGATCAGCGGCGGGTTCGCGAGCTGGCTTCGGGTCCCGGGGTCCGGCTGATCTGCGGCCGTTTCGAGGGCGTCGACGAGCGGGTGCTCGAGGCGCATGCGGTCGAGGAAATCAGCCTCGGCGATTTCGTCCTGTCGGGCGGCGAGCCGGCGGCGCTGGCGCTGCTCGATGCCTGCGTCAGGGTGTTGCCGGGCGTCGTCGGCGCCGTGGAGAGCCTGGCCGAGGAGAGTTTCGAAGGGGGATTGCTGGAGTATCCCCACTATACGCGGCCGCAGGTCTGGCAGGGGCGGGAAGTCCCGGCGGCCCTGCTGACCGGGCACCACGAGAAGATCCGCGCATGGCGCCTGGCGCGCGCGGAAGAAACGACGCGGCAGCGTCGGCCGGATGTGTGGGACCGCTATCGCAAGGCGAGCGGCGGGACCGAGTGAAGCAAGCCCGGCGCGTGCCGGGAAGATTGGTTAGGAGAGTTGTCATGAATGTCCTGCAGACGATCGAGGCCGAGCACGTCAAGAAGCTGGTCGATGCCCGCCCCGTCCCCGAGTTCCGCCCCGGCGACACCGTGCGGGTCAGCGTCAAGGTCGTCGAGGGTGAGCGCGAGCGCGTTCAGGCCTTTGAAGGCGTCTGCATCGCCCGCAAGAACTCCGGCGTGAACTCGAATTTCACGCTGCGCAAGATCTCCTACGGCGAGGGCGTCGAGCGCGTCTTCCCGCTGCACTCGCCGCGCATCACCGCGCTCGAGGTCGTGCGCCGCGGCAAGGTGCGTCGCGCCAAGCTCTATTACCTCCGCGGCCTGACCGGCAAGAAGGCGCGCATCCAGGAGCGCGCCCGCGAGCAGCCGAAGGCCGAGGCCGCGGCGCCGGCGAAGTAGCTCCTGACCTTGCCTCCCTTGCCTCCCCCCTTGAGGGGGAGGTCGGCAACGCTCTTGCGTTGCCGGGTGGGGGGGTAAGCGCGGAGCGCAAAAAGACTCTCGTCACTGGCCGCGCGTGCAGCGTGAAGAGTCGGGGCAAGTCGTCGATCGAAGTCCATCCGGCCGGCATCACCCCCCACCCGTCAACGCCTGCGGCGTTGCCGACCTCCCCTCGGGGGGAGGAAAGTCGATGCGAAGGCATCATATAGCGTTGAAGCAGACTGCTATTAGGACGCAAGCCGATGACCAAGCCGCGTACCCTCTTCGACAAGATCTGGGAGAGTCACCTCGTCGACAAGCAGGACGAGGAGACCTTCCTGATCTACATCGACCGTCACCTCGTCCACGAGGTGACGAGCCCGCAGGCCTTCGAGGGTCTGCGCATGAGCGGCCGCAAGGTCCGCCGGCCGGAGGCGACGCTCGCCGTCGCCGACCATAACGTGCCGACGACCGACCGCTCGCAGGGCATCGCCGACCCGGAGTCGCGCACCCAGGTCGAGTTCCTCGAGCGCAATGTTGCCGAGTTCGGCATCCCGTATTTCCCGGTCACCGACATCCGCCAGGGCATCGTCCACATCATCGGGCCGGAGCAGGGCTTCACCCAGCCCGGCACGACGATGGTCTGCGGCGACAGCCATACCGCGACGCATGGCGCCTTCGGCTCGCTCGCCTTCGGCATTGGCACCTCCGAGGTCGAGCATGTGCTGGCGACCCAGACGCTGATCCAGCGCGCCGCCAAGAACATGCGGGTCAACGTCGAGGGCAAGCTGCCATTGGGCTGCACCGCCAAGGACATCGCGCTCGCGATCATCGGCAAGATCGGCACCGCCGGCGGCACCGGCCACGTCATAGAATACACCGGCTCGACGATCCGCGACCTGTCGATGGAGGGCCGCATGACCCTCTGCAACATGACGATCGAGGCAGGCGCCCGCGCCGGCCTCGTCGCGCCGGACGACACGACTTTCGAATACCTGATGGGCCGGCCGATGTCGCCGAAGGGTGCCGCCTGGGAGCAGGCGGTGGCCTATTGGCGGACCCTGCCCTCCGACCCCGGCGCCAAGTACGATAAGGAAGTGACTCTGAACGCGGCCGACATCGTCCCGCAGGTCACCTGGGGCACCAGCCCCGAGGACGTGCTGCCGATCACCGGCAGCGTGCCGGACCCGGCCGACGTCCACGACGAGCAGCATCGCCTGTCGATGCAGCGCTCGCTCGACTACATGGGTCTGACGCCGCGCACCAAGCTCTCCGACGTCAAGGTCCAGCGCGTCTTCATCGGCTCCTGCACCAACGGCCGCATCGAGGATCTCCGCGCCGCCGCCCAGGTCGCCAAAGGCCGCAAGGTCGCCCCTGGCGTCAACGCGTTGGTCGTGCCCGGCTCCGGCCTCGTCAAGCACCAGGCGGAGGAAGAGGGTCTCGACCAGATCTTCATCGACGCCGGCTTCGAATGGCGCGAGGCGGGCTGCTCGATGTGCCTGGCGATGAACGCCGACAAGCTCGAGCCCGAGGAGCGCTGCGCCTCGACCTCCAACCGCAACTTCGAAGGCCGCCAGGGCCGCGGCGGCCGCACCCATCTGATGAGCCCGGCGATGGCCGCGGCGGCGGCGGTCACCGGCCATCTGACCGACGTCCGCGACCTGACCTGAGGGAGAGCCGAGAATGCAGAAATTCACCACCCTCACCGGCGTCGCGGCGCCGTTGCCGATGATCAATGTCGATACCGACAAGATCATCCCGAAGCAGTATCTCAAGACGATCCAGCGGACCGGCCTCGGCAAGGCGCTGTTCGACGAGATCCGGTTCAATCCCGATGGCAGCGAGAAGCCGGATTTCGTCCTCAACAAGCCGGCCTATCGCAAGGCGAAGATTCTCGTCGCGGGCGAGAATTTCGGCTGCGGCTCGTCGCGCGAGCACGCGCCCTGGGCGCTGCTCGACTTCGGCATCACCTGCGTCATCTCGACGAGCTTTGCGGACATCTTCTACAACAACTGCTTCAAGAACGGCATTCTGCCGATCAAGCTGCCGCAGGAAGACGTCGACAAGCTGATGGAAGATGCCGAGCGCGGCGCCAACGCGGTCGTCACGATCGATCTGGAAAAGCAGGAGATCCGCGGCCCCGACGGTGGCTGCATCAAGTTCGACCTCGACCCCTACCGCAAGCATCTGCTGCTCGAAGGCCTCGACGACGTCGGACTGACCTTGCAGAAGGGCTCGGCGATCGACGATTACGAGGCCAAGCGCCGCGCCGCAACGCCCTGGCTGTAAGGAGAACACCCGTGGCCTCGAACAAGAAGATCCTCGTCCTGCCGGGTGACGGCATCGGTCCCGAGGTGATGAACCAGGTGATCCGCGTCGCCGAGTGGTTCGACAAGAAGCGCATCGCCAGCTTCGAGCTGACCGAG
>JAQGID010000135.1 GCA_028291405.1 Rhodospirillales bacterium
ATGCGCGATGGCGCGCAGCAGGCGCTGCGCCCAGCCGCCGTAGAGATGGCCGAGCGCGCCGTCGAGCTGGCGCAAGGCTTGGCGGCGCTGCGCCGCGGTCTCGGCGGCGACAAGATCGGCGATCGCCTCGGCCTCGGTGAGGTCGAGCTTGCCGTGCTCGAAGCCGCGGCGGGTGAACTCGCCGGGCTCGGCGAGGCGCAGGCCGGGCACGCCGGAGAGGATCGTGGTGATCGCGTCGAGCACGGCACGGCTGCCGTGGAGATGCAGCTCGGCGACATCCTCGCCGGTGACGCTGGCGGGCGCCGGGAAGAAGAGGACGAGGCCGCTGTCGATGGTCTCGCCGGTCGCCGCGTTGCGAAACCGCGCGCGCGTCGCGTGGCGCGGCACCGGCGGAGAAATCCCCAGCGCGGCCAAGGCCTCGAGCACCCCGGGCCCGGAAATGCGGATGATCGCCACCCCGGCGCGGCCGGCCGCCGTCGCCGGCGCGAAGATCGTCGCGTCTTGCGTCCCCGCCCCGCTCATCGCGCGGCCGCGACGCCGGCGATCAGGGCTTCGGCTCTTTCTGGTCCACCGCGAGCAGCAGCCGCTGCACCCTCCCGCCGCCGACGACATGCGTCGTCAGGATCTCGTCGATGTCGGCGGTATCGCGATAGCTGTACCAGATGCCCTCGGGGTAGATGACCATGACCGGTCCGAGCTCGCAGCGATCGAGGCAGCCGGCGCTATTGACGCGGCCCGCGACGCCGAGCTCCTTCGCCCGCACCTTCATATAGTTGCGCAGCTTCTCGCTGCCCTTCTCGGCGCAGGATCCCTTGGGATGGCCCGCCGGGCGCTGGTTGGTGCAGACGAAGATGTGCGACTTGTAGAATTGCTCTTCTTCCTGCGGTTGATCTGCCATGAAAACTCGCTCTTTCGGTGCCCCCGATGGGGGTTGAGGCCAGCCGGCGAGAGACTATAGTCGCTGACGGCGTCGTGCAATGCGTCGCCTGATTCTGAGGACCGTGATGGATCTGGACCGCAACGCGCTCGGCGAGGAAACCAGTCCTTACCTGTTGCAACACAAGGACAATCCGGTCCATTGGCAGGCCTGGCGGCCGGACGTCCTCGCGGCGGCAAAGGCGGCGAACAAGCCGATCCTGCTGTCGGTCGGCTATGCCGCCTGCCATTGGTGCCACGTCATGGCGCATGAGAGCTTCGAGGATCCGGCGACCGCTGCGGTGATGAACGAGCTCTTCGTCCCGATCAAGGTCGACCGCGAGGAACGGCCCGATGTCGACACTCTCTATATGCACGCCCTCGCCGCCCTCGGCGAGCAGGGCGGCTGGCCCCTTACCATGTTCCTGACGCCCGAGGCCGAGCCGTTCTGGGGCGGCACCTATTTCCCGCCGGAGCCGCGCTTCGGCCGCCCCGCGTTCCGCACCCTGCTCGCCGGCGTCGCCCAGGCCTTCCGCGACAAGCCCGCCGATGTCTCGAAGAACGTCCAGGCGCTGCGCGATGCGCTGCAGCGCCAGGCGCGGCCGCTCAGCGGCGACGGCATCGAGATCGAGCTGCTCGACCGCATCGCCGATCGCCTGCTGCGCGAGGTCGATACCGTGCACGGCGGCGTCGGCGGCGCCCCGAAGTTCCCGCAGAGCGGCATCTTCGAGCTGCTGTGGCGCGGCTGGAAGCGCAGCGGCGACACCAAATTCCGCGAGCCCGTCCTGACGACGCTCGAGCAGATGGCGCAGGGCGGCATCTACGATCACCTGGGCGGCGGCTATGCCCGATATTCGACGGATGCGCGCTGGCTGGCGCCACATTTCGAGAAGATGCTCTACGACAATGCCGAGCTGATCGCGCTGATGACGCTGGTCTGGCAAGAGACGCAGGAGCCGCGGCTCGCCCAGCGCATCGCCGAGACGGTCGATTGGCTGGCGCGCGAGATGATCGGTCCCGAGGGCGGGTTCTGCGCCAGCCTCGATGCCGACAGCGAGCACGAGGAGGGCAAGTTCTACGTCTGGAACGAGGCGGAGATCGACCGGCTGCTCGGCGCCAGAGCCCCGCTGTTCAAGCGCCATTATGACGTGACGACTGGCGGAAATTGGGAAAGCCACAACATTCTCAATCGGTTGCAGAGCCCCAAGCTGCAGGACGAGGCGACAGAAGCGGATCTCGCCGCCTGCCGCGCCGTGCTCTTCCACGCCCGCGAGGACCGCATCCACCCCGGCCGCGACGACAAGATCCTGGCGGATTGGAACGGCTTGATGATCGCCGCGCTCGCCAAGGCCTCGTCCGTCTTCGAGCGGCACGATTGGCTCGACCTCGCCACCGACGCCTTCACCTTCGTTGCCGCCAGCATGACGCGCCCCGACGGCAGGCTGTGGCACAGCTGGTGCGGCGGGCGGCCGAGCCATCCCGCGATCCTCGACGACTATGCCAATCTCTGCCGCGCAGCTGTCGCGCTCTTCGAGGCCACCGGCGACGATTCCTACGTGGCGCAGGCCGAGGCGTGGCTGGCGATCCTCGACCGCCATTACTGGGACCCGGCCAATCACGGATATTTCCTGACGGCGGACGACACCGAGAATTTGATTGCCCGTACCAAGACGGCGAATGACGCCGCGGTGCCGGCGGGGAACGGGACGCTGCTCGGCGTGCTTGCCCGTCTTTACGCGATCACCGGCGAGACCTCCTACCGCGATCGCGCCGACGCGCTGCTGCGCGTCTTCGCCGGCGAGGCGTCGCGTAATTTCTTCCCGCTGGCGACGCTGCTCAACAACGTCGAGCTGTTGAGCCGGCCGTTGCAGATCGTCATCCGCGGCGATCGTGACGATCACGCAACGATTGCACTGCGCCAGGCGATCGAGCGTGTTTCGCTGCCGAATGCGATCATCTCGATCGTCGCGCCGGACGCGCCGCTTCCGGCGAACCATCCCGCCGCCGGTAAGATGATGATCGATCGACGGCCGACCGCCTATGTCTGCGAAGGGCCGGTCTGCTCGCTGCCCCTCACCGACCCGGTCGCGCTCACCGACGATCTCCGGCAACGACACTAAGGAGACGACGATGGCGCAATTGAGCGTTCCCAGCCCGCTCGGCACGCTGTTGCTCACCGCGGACGACGATGTTCTGACCGCCGTCGCGTGGAGCGATGCTCGTCGCGCCGACGAGACGCCGCTGCTCCGCGAGACGGCACATCAGCTCGATGCTTATTTCGCCGGAAAGCTGCGGGACTTCGAGCTGCCGATGCGCCTGGCAGGATCGAACTTCCAGCGCAGCGTCTGGCAGGCGATGTGCCGGATCCCCTATGGCGAGACCCGGTCCTACGGCGAGGTCGCGGCGGAGCTGGGCTCGGCGGCACGCGCGGTTGGCGGCGCCTGCGGGCGCAACCCGATCCCGATCATCGTCCCCTGCCACCGCATCCTCGCCGCTGCCAGCGCGATCGGCGGCTACAGCGGCGGCGGCGGCACCCACAGCAAGCGCTTCCTTCTCGCGCTCGAGGGCACCAAGCTGCCGGACGCGGCGCCGTTGCCGCTATTCGAGACGCGCATCGCCCTAACCGCCTGATTTAAAACCCATCGCGGCCGAGCCGCAGCCTGGAGAACCGACATGACGCATGCCATTCGCATCCACGAGAACGGCGGCCCGGAAGTCCTGCGCTGGGACGAGATCAAGCTCGAGAAGCCCGGTCCGGGCGAGGCGCTGATCCGTCAGACCGCCTCGGGGCTCAATTTCATCGACGTCTATCACCGCACCGGCCTCTACAAGATGCCGCTGCCGATGGTCCTGGGCAGCGAGGGCGCCGGGGTGGTCGAGGCGGTCGGGCCCGGCGTCACCAGCGTCAGGCCGGGCGAGCGCGTCGCCTATGCCATGGAACGCGGCTCCTACGCCGAGGAACGGCTGATCAAAGCCGATCGCCTCGTCAGCATCCCCGACGGGATCAGCGACCAGCAGGCCGCCGCGATGATGCTGAAGGGCATGACCGCGCAATACCTCATCCGCCGGATCCACCGGGTCAAGGCCGGCGAGACCATCCTCGTCCAGGCGGCCGCGGGCGGCGTCGGGCTGATCGTCTGCCAATGGGCGAAGCACCTCGGCGCCACCGTCATCGGCACCGCTGGCAGCGAGGCCAAGGCGGCGCTCGCCAAGTCGCACGGCGCCGACCATGTCATCCTCTACGACAGCGAGGATCTCGTCGCCCGCGTCCGCGACCTGACGGGCAGCGCCAAGGTGCCGGTCGTCTACGATTCGGTCGGCAAGGACACATTCATGAAGTCGCTCGACTGCCTGCAGCCGCTCGGCATGATGGTGCTGTTCGGGCAATCCTCGGGCGCCGTCGCGCCGTTCGATCCGAACATCCTCGCCGGCAAGGGGTCGTTGTTCCTCACCCGCCCCTCGCTCGGCGCCTATACCGCGAGCCGCGAGGACCTCGTCGCGACCGCCAAGGATCTGTTCGACGTCGTCAAGAGCGGCGCCGTCAAGATCGAGGTCAACCAGACCTATGCGCTGAAGGACGCGGCGCAGGCGCATCGCGACCTCGAAAGCCGCAAGACCACGGGGTCGACGGTGCTCACGATGTGAGGTGGGACTCTGATATCGCGCCCCTCTTTGTCGTCATGGCCGGACTTGACCCGGCCATCCACGCGGTGCCGTTCCTCCGAAGGGAAGACGTGGATGCCCGGGCCACAAGCCCGGGCATGACGACATTGGAGCGCTAAGCCTTTATCGCCTTACTGAAGTGCCTGGTCGCGACCGGGAATCTCAGTGCAGACGCCGACCGCGGCGAGCGCCTCGGTGCGGGCGAGCTGCGGCGTGCCGGTGGCGATCGCCTTGCCGTCGGGCAGATCCTTCGAGACGATCTTGTCGTCGACGACCCGAATGAAATAGGAGCCGTGCCTCGAGCCTTCCTTGCCGCCGTCGAGATAGAACCAGACCGCCGCATCGTGCGTCGCATCGAGACAGCGGCCGATGAAGAGGCGCGAGGTGAACAGCAGCTCGTGCGTCTCAGGGTCGAACTGACGGCCGGGAAAGGGTCCCCCTTCGCGGTGCGCCAGCTTCCCGTCGCTCGGCGAGCCGATATAGACGGCGACGGCATCGGCGCAGGCGGCACAATCGCGTCCGGAGAGTACGACGAAGGGCGCCTTGCGGACTGCCGGCAAGGTGCCGAGCACGCGCGCCGCATAGAGCCCGGTGTCGAGATCGCGTGCGTTGCTGAAATGAATGATCCCGGGCGCATTTTGACCGCCGGCCTCGGACGGCGGCGTGACGCTCAGGATCTGCCAGTCCGCGGGGTCGACGACCGGCGGCGGACCGCCGGCGCAGGCGGCGAGCAGCCCTAGCAGCGCCGCCGCGACGACGACGCGCCGCATCGGCCGAACCTTAAGTGTTCATCGCGTCGAAAAAATCGGCGTTGCTCTTCGACTGCTTCAGCTTGTCGATGAGGAACTCCAGCCCGTCGCTGGTGCCCATGGGCATCAGCACGCGCCGCAGGACCCACATCTTGGACAGCACGCCCTTCTCGACCAGGAGCTCTTCCTTGCGGGTGCCCGACTTGGTGATGTCGATCGCCGGGAAGGTGCGCTTGTCGGCGACCTTGCGGTCGAGCACGATCTCGGAATTGCCGGTGCCCTTGAACTCTTCGAAGATGACCTCGTCCATCCGCGAGCCGGTGTCGATGAGCGCCGTCGCGATGATCGTCAGCGAGCCGCCTTCCTCGATGTTGCGCGCCGCGCCGAAGAAACGCTTCGGCCGCTGCAGCGCGTTGGCGTCGACGCCGCCGGTCAGCACCTTGCCCGAGGACGGCACGACGGTGTTGTAGGCGCGCGCCAGGCGGGTGATCGAATCCAGCAGGATGACGACGTCGCGCTTGTGCTCCACGAGGCGCTTGGCCTTTTCGATCACCATCTCGGCGACCTGGACGTGGCGCTGCGCCGGCTCGTCGAAGGTCGAGGAGACGACCTCGCCCTTCACCGAGCGGGCCATGTCGGTGACCTCTTCCGGCCGCTCGTCGATCAGTAGGACGATGAGATAGACCTCGGGGTGGTTGGCGGCGAGGGCATGCGCGATGTTCTGCAGCATCACCGTCTTGCCGGTGCGCGGCGGCGACACGATCAGCCCGCGCTGGCCCTTGCCGAGCGGCGTGATGAGGTCGATGACGCGGGTGGTCAAATCCTTCTTGGTCGGATCGCCGATCTCGAGGTTGATCTTCTCGTCGGGATAGAGCGGCGTCAGATCCTCGAAATTGATCCGGTGGCGAAGCCTTTCAGGCTCGTCGAAATTGATCGAGTTGACCTTGAGCATCGCAAAATAGCGCTCGCCGTCCTTGGGCGAGCGGATCTGGCCCTCGACGGTGTCGCCGGTGCGCAGGCCGAAGCGGCGGACCTGGCTCGGGCTGACGTAGATGTCGTCCGGACCCGGCAAATAGTTGACCTCGGGAGAGCGCAGGAAGCCGAACCCGTCGGACAGTATCTCGAGCACGCCGTCGCCGAAGATCGCAACGTCGTTCTCGGCGAGGCGCTTGAGGATCGCGAACATGAGATCCTGCTTGCGCAGCGACGACGCGTTCTCGATCTGCAACTCCTCGGCCGAGGTCAACAGCTCGGCAGGGGTCTTCCGCTTTAATTCTTGGAGATTCATTGCTGTTTCGCGTGGGATGGATTGATGAGGAGAAACGAAGCCTGCTCTGCCGGCAGGCTAAATTCGAAACGGGCGGACCGACGATAGGCCGGCGGAGACGACGCGCTTTCGAATTGAAATGATGATGGCGTGCAGAGCACCGGCGATGCGGCGCCATTACCCTTACTCGAAAAACGCGGCGAAAGTCAAACGGTAATCAGCCGTGTCCGATCCCTGCGAAAAGACCCGCCAAGTCAGAACGGTTTCACGACGACGAGAATCACGACGAAAATCATCAGCAGCGTCGGCACCTCGTTGACGACGCGGAAGAAGCGCTGCGGCCTGGCGTTGCGGTCCGCGGCGAAATCCTTGCACCAGCGCGCCATCTGGTAATGCGCCACGGTCAGGCCGAGGACGAGCACGAGCTTGGCATAGATCCAAAGACTGCTCCAATCGACGACCCCCGGGGTCGATGCAAGCAAGATCCCGAAGATATAAACCCCGCCCATCGCCGGATCCATGATGGCATGCAGCAGCCGGCGCTCCATGATCTTGAAGGTCTCGCCGGTGGGCGACCCAGGCGGCTCGGCGGCGTGGTAGACGAAGAGCCGCGGCAGATAAAGCAGCCCTGCCATCCAGGCGATGACACTGATGATGTGCAGCGCCTTGACCCACGGATAAAACGGGATCAGCCAGCTCATGCCGCGCTGTTCGTGACGCCGGGGATGGGGCAGCGCCCGAACTGCGCCGGGCAGAGCCGCGCGCCGGCGGGACAACGCAGCCCAGGTGGCCCGGCATCGGCGCCGCGCACGAGATTGGCGAGGCCACCGATGAAATCGGGAGCCGCGTCGACGGTCGCGGCGCGGTGATAGAATTTGATCCCGGCGTGATCGGCGAGATGCCGGTACTCGATATCGAGCTCGACCAGCGTCTCGGAATGCTCGGAGACGAAGGCGACCGGCACGACGACGAGGCCGATCCCCTCGGCGCCGGCGCGGCGGATCTCCGCATCCGTCGCGGGGCCGAGCCATTCGAGCGGCCCGACCCGGCTCTGATAGCAGACGACGCTGTCGAGACCGGCGATACCGAGCGAAGCGCGCAGCGCCGCGACGGTCCGTTCGACCTGCCATTGGTAGGGATCGCCGCCAGCGACGATCTTCTTCGGCAGGCCATGTGCCGAGAAGAGGATCCGATAGGGCGCACCGGGCGGCACCAGCACGATCGCAGCTCGGATCGCCGCGACCTCGGCGGCAATGAAGCCTGCCTCGTCGGGGTAGCAGCACAGCGACACCGTCGGGACCCCGGCGAGGCCGGCGCGTGCTGCGGCACCATGCCAATCGGCGAAGGACGAAGCTGTCGTCGTCGTCGAGAATTGCGGATACAGCGGCAGCAGGACGATGCGATCGGGATTCCACACCTTGACCGCCTCCGCCGCCTCGGCGGCATACGGGTGCCAATAGCGCATCGCGACGAAGCTGCGGTGTTCCGACCCGAGCGCCGAAGTCAGCGCCGTCGCCTGCGCCAGCGTATTCGCGAGCAGCGGCGAGCCGCCGCCGATCTTGTCGTAGATCGCCCGCGCCGTCGCCGCCCGGCGTCCCGAGAGGAGACGAGCGACCAGCCAGCGCAACGGCTGCGGCAGCGAGATGATCGCGGGATCATGGAAGAGGTTGAACAGGAAGCCGCGCACCGACTCCGGCTTGTCGGGGCCACCAAGATTGAATAGGACGACAGCGGTTCGGCTCATCCTGCGACTGCCATGCGCTCAGCCATCCCGCACGATGTCTACGAGCTGCTGAACATGCTCGGGCGGGGTCTGCGGCACGATGCCGTGGCCGAGGTTGAAGACGAAGGGTCCGCCCGACAGCGTCGACAGGATCTCTCGTGCCTGCGCCGCCATCGCTGCGCCGCCAGCGACGAGCAGCAACGGATCGAGATTGCCTTGCACGGGCAGCGAGACCTGCAGCCGGTCGCGCGCGAAACCGAGCGACATCATCGCGTCGAGGCCGATCACCGTCACGCCAGTCTCCTTGGCATAGGCCTCGGCGAGCAATCCGGCGCCGCGCGGGAAGCCGATGATCGGAACGCCCGGATGACGCAGCAGCAGCCCGGCGACGATACGCCGCGTCGGCGCGATGACGAAACGCCGGAACGCAGCCTCCGGCAGGATTCCCGCCCAGGTATCGAACAGCTGGACGATCTCGACGCCGGCCTCGATCTGCGCCGAGAGATGCTCGATCGTCGCCACCACCAGCAGGTCGATCAGCTTTTCGAACCCGATCGGATCACGGTAGGCCCAGAGCCGGATCGTCGAAAAATCCCGGCTAGTGCCGCCCTCGACCATGTAGGTCGCGACCGTCCAGGGCGAGCCGGCGAAGCCGATCAGCGCAACCTCGGGCGGCAAGGCGGCAGCGATGCCGCGCACCGCCTGGTAGACCGTCGCCAGGCGCTCGCGCAGCGGCGCGGGATCGAGGGCCGTGAGATCGGCGACGCTGCGCACCGGCTCCAGCACCGGACCCTCGCCTTCCCGGAAAGCCACCTTCTGGCCCAGCCCGTGCGGCACGACGAGGATGTCGCTGAACAGGATCGCGGCATCGAAGCCATAGCGCCGGATCGGCTGCAGCGTCACCTCGACGGCAAGCTCCGGCGTGAAGCACAGCTCGAGGAAGTCGGCGACGTCCTTCCGCACGGCACGATATTCCGGCAGGTATCGCCCGGCCTGACGCATCAGCCAGATCGGCGGCCGCGCCATCGCCTCGCCGGCGAGCGCCCGCAAGATCGGCTTTCGCCCGATCACTCGTCCCGACTGCTCCACGCGCTCTCCTGATCCTTCTTCTACTCAGTTAATTTTATAAGAAAAATAGTGGTAGATAGTGGGTCCGGTGAATCACGAGAATCCCC
>JAQGID010000180.1 GCA_028291405.1 Rhodospirillales bacterium
CTGATCGACCGCGGGCATAACTGATTGACCTTATTGTGACTTTCTAGCATAGATTTGTGATTTTCGCAGAAAGAGGCGCAAATGAGTGCGATCGACGATTCGGACGAAGGATTTGACCCGCAGGAAACGGCGCGACGTCGCGACGAGGCCATCCGACGGGCCCTTAACACGCCACCAAAGCCGCATAGCGAGATGATCGGCAAGGGCGCGCGACCATCCGGTAAGCGGCAATCAACTGTTGTCGAGAAGGGCCAGAAGAAGCCGTAGCTTCGCGCGCCCTAACTCGCGCCGCAGGCGTCCTCGCTCAACGAGATTGTTGATACGTAAGCCGCTTGCCCTCGGCGCCCTTAATCGCCCGCATGGTGCGCTCCACGTCGTCGACGCCGAGCTTGATGCGGTTGCTGTAACGGAAATCGAACTCCGCGAGATAGCGGTGCAGATGACGATCGCCGCAATGCTGATAGATGCCGCGCATGCCACGTTTGAAGATCGAGAAGAAGCCTTCGACCGTATTGGTGTAGGCGTCGCCGCGGACAAATTCCTTGCCGGCATGCTTGACCATCTCGTGGCGCGCGAACTCGCGACCAACTTTCCAGTAAAGCCGGGCCTCATCGGTCATCATGGCGCTTTTCCGATCGAGGTTGTCGCGCACAATTCGGGCGACCTGATCACGCTTCATCCGATCGGCGTGGATCGAGCGGGCGCGGCCGTTCCGCTCGACGAGGGTAACGACCATGCGCTTATCGCCGCCGCCCTGCTTGCTACGCTGGCCCCGGTTCTCTACGGCCTGTCCAAGATAGGTCTCATCCACCTCGACGATCTCGCCCGCGCCGCCGAGCTGGCCCCCGCTGCTGTCGCTCATTGCTTCGCGGATACGATGCGCCATGAACCAAGCCGACTTGTAGGTGATGCCGAGCATCCGGTGGAGCTGGTGAGCGGAGATCCCTTTCTTGCTCGCCGCCATCAGGTGAAAGGCAAGCGCCCACTTGTGCAGGGGGATATGGCTGGACTCCATCACCGAGCCTGTCGTGACCGTGAAGGGCTCGCGGCAAGCGTTGCACTGGTACATGCCAGGGCGATGCGACTTGCCCTTGACCAGCGTGGCCGCATTGATCGTGCCGCAGTGTGAACAAACCGGACCATTCGGCCAGCGGATCGCCTCAAAGTGCGCGCGGGCCTTAATCTCGTCCTGGAAAATGGGGTTCGTGAGGTCGGCGGTCATGTGCGGCTCCGTTTCTATGAGCCGACTATCTCACGGAACCCGTATTATGGCAAGTATATAATCGCCATATTATGTTCTAATCGGTTATTTTTCAGAGGGCGTTGACGTGGCCGTGCTGTCCGACTTCCCGACAACCCTTGTGGATTCGTCCGGTTTCGAAAGGCAGCGCCCGGAGAGACGATTTTCCGTTCTGGATCAGGCGATTGTCTGCCGCTCCCCTGTTCCGCGGTTGAGGACGGCCGAGAAACACATGGAGAGAGTACGCAATATCAACGCGATAGCTGTTTTTCTCCGTCCCGCTGCCTGTATTTCGCCTGTTCTTTCAGGCGCCCCGTCACGATGCCGCGAAATGAGGCACCGCCCCTGGACCGGCCGCGGTCTCCTCCGATACAGTCGCCTCCTTTGCGCGGGTGCAAGCGTGGATCACGGCTCCTACTCCGACGCCTATCTCCGGGGAATCCTCGATTCCGTCCGCACCATCGCGATGGTCGGCGCCTCGGATCACTGGAATCGGCCGAGCTCCTTCGCGATGAAATATCTGCAGGGCAAGGGCTATCGTGTCATCCCGGTCAATCCGCGCGCCGTCGGCGGCGAGATCCTCGGCGAGAAGGTCTATGCCGACCTCTCGCAGATTCCCGACAAGATCGACATGGTCGACATCTTCCGCAACTCGGAGGCGGCGGGGCCGATCACCGACGAGGCGATCGCGATCGGCGCCAAGATCCTGTGGATGCAGATCGGCGTCGTCAATCCGGCGGCGGCGGCACGCGCCGAGGCGGCGGGTCTCAAGGTCGTGATGAACCGCTGTCCCAAGATCGAATGGTCGCGGCTCCACGGCGAGCTCGCCTGGAGCGGCGTCAATACCGGCATCATCTCCAGCAAGCGTCAGAAGAAGGTGTGACCGACATGGACGACGAGACACCACCAGCCTCTTTCGGATTCGAGACGCGCGCCATCCACGCCGGCGCCGCCCCCGACCCGACGACCGGCGCGCGGGTGACGCCGATCTATCAGTCGACCGCCTATGTCTTCGACGACGTCGACCATGCCGCCTCGCTCTTCAACCTGCAAACCTACGGCTATATCTACTCGCGCCTGACCAACCCGACGGTGTCGGTGCTGGAAGAGCGTGTCGCGGCGCTCGAGGGCGGCCGCGGCGGCACTGCCTGCGCCTCCGGCCACGCGGCGCAGATGCTTGCCTTCTTCGCCTTCATGGAGCCGGGCGACGAGTTCCTCGCTGCCGACAAGCTCTACGGCGGCTCGATCACGCAATTCGGCCGCTCGTTCAAGAAATTCGGCTGGAACGCCATCTTCGTCGACAGCGACGATCCCGAGAACTTCCGCCGGGCGATGACGCCGAAGTGCAAGGCGATCTTCGTCGAGAGCCTCGCCAACCCCGGCGGCGTCGTGACCGACATCGCGGCGATCGCCGCGATCGCGCATGAGTCCGGCATCCCGCTGATCGTCGACAATACGATGGCGACGCCCTATCTCTGCCGGCCCTTCGAATGGGGCGCCGACCTCATCGTCCATTCGACGACGAAATTTCTCGGCGGCCACGGCAACTCGATGGGCGGCGTCGTCATCGACAGCGGCAAGTTCGACTGGTCGAAGAACCCCAAGTTCCACGCCCTGACCGAGCCTGAGCCGGCCTATCACGGGCTGAAGTTCCACGAGACCTTCGGCGACCTTGCCTTCACCGTCGCGGGCCATGCGCTGGGGCTGCGCGACCTCGGTGCCGCGATGGCGCCGATGAACGCCTTCCTCACGATCACCGGCATCGAGACGCTGGCGCTGCGGATGGAGCGTCATTGCAGCAACGCAAAGGCGGTCGCCGAGCATCTCGCGTCGCATCCGGCGGTGAGCTGGGTCATGTACGCCGGCCTGCCCTCGAACCCGTATCACGCGCTCGCCAAGAAGTACCTGCCGAAGGGCGCCGGCTCGGTCTTCACCTTCGGCGTCAAGGGCGGCTACGAGGCCGGCGTCAAGATCGTCGAGGGCGTCCAGATGATCTCGCATCTCGCCAATATCGGCGACACGCGGTCGCTGATCATTCACCCCGCCTCGACGACGCACCGACAATTGACCGAGGCGCAGCAGATCGCCGCCGGCGCCGGGCCCGACGTCGTCCGCCTGTCGATCGGACTCGAGAGCGTCGCCGACATCATCGCCGATCTCGACCAGGCGCTGGCGGGGTGATCAGCCTGGCGGGACCGCGACCTGCGCGGCGATCCAGTCGAGGAAATCCTGGTTGCCGCCGGCGATCGGCAGGGCGGCGACGCAGGGGCAGTCGTAGGAATGCAGCGCCTTGACGCGCTCCGTCAGGGCCGGCAGCGCCGCGGTGACACTCTTGAGGATCAGCACGGTCTCGCCCTCGTCGCGGATCTCGTCGTTCCAGCGGTAGACGCTGCGCATCCCGTCGATGACGTTGGCACAGGCGGCAAGACGCTCGCCGACCAGGGCCCGGCCGATGCGCAGCGCCTCGTCGCGGTTCGCCGTCGTGACATAGACGAAGATGGCATCCATCGCCCTCTCTCAGGCTATCGTTCTACCGTCGGTTGCTGCTGGCGCCGGCCCGGCATAGGATGGCCGAGCCGAGCAGGACAACAGGATAACACCGGGGATGGCAAAGGTCGCTCAGAACACCGACGAACCGGCAGCGGCGGTGCCGAGCGTGGCACAGCGTGCCTGGCTCCTCCGTGGGCTCGATCAGCCCGGCGGCAAGCTGCCGCTGTTCGACCGCAACGGGCAAAAGATCAGCCCGCGAACCGTCAAGACCTGCCTCGATCATGGCTGGGCCGAGCCGTGGTTCACGAACCCGTTGAAGCCCGATTGGCTGGTCTGCAAACTGACGCCGGCAGGACGCAGCGCCGTCACGCGACGCTGAACGGCACCGTCCGGGGCTCGCCCCGGCCGTGCCGTTCAATCGTCGAGAGAGTTGGTCGGGCATGTCAGATTCGAACTGACGACCCCCAGCACCCCATGCTGGTGCGCTACCAGGCTGCGCTAATGCCCGCCGAGGCGCGGACTATAACAGGACGCGGCGATGTTTCAACGGCCGCGACGCAGCAGATCGTGCCGCAGCTGATCGCGCAATGCTTCGAGCTCGCGCAAGACATCCACCAGTGTCGTGCGCAGCGTTTCCTCGGCCGGCGGCGCGGCCGCTGCCTCGCCGCCCGCCGGCCGCAGCGGCAGCTCGAGATCGTCGCGCGACGCCGGCGGCAGCGCGGCATCGCTCTTGAAGGCCCCCTCGCGCAACAGGCGCTGGACGCCCTTGATCGTATAGCCGTCCTGGTAGAGGCATTGCCGGATGCGGCGCAGCAGCACGACATCCTCGGGACGATAATAGCGTCGTCCGCCGCCGCGCTTCAGCGGCTTCACCTGGGTGAATTTCGTTTCCCAGAAGCGCAGCACGTGCTGCGGCACGTCGAGTTCCTGAGCGACCTCGCTGATCGTCCGGAACGCCGCAGCCGATTTCGCCGGCCGCCCGGTCTCGGGATCGCTGCCCTGGATCATCGTCACACGGCGCTGCTCTTCGCCGCGCTCGTCTTGCTCATGCTGACGTTGATCTGGTCCTTGAGGACGTGCGAGGCGCGGAACACGAGGACCCGGCGCGGACTGATCGGCACTTCCTCGCCGGTCTTGGGATTGCGGCCGACCCGCTTGCCCTTCTTGCGGACGGCAAAGCTTCCGAACGAGGAGATCTTCACCATCTCGCCGCGCGACAGCGCGTCGGAGATCTCGTTGAGAACGGTTTCGACGAGCTCCGCCGATTCGTTCCGCGACAGCCCGACCTCCTGGTACACCGCCTCGCTCAGCTGCGCCCGAGTGACAGTTTGTCCAGCCATCGGCTTTCCCCCTGAATATGGCCCGACGTTAGCTCTGGCCGGAAGACCCGTCAATTCCGGAGAATCGCCGACCACTCCGGGAATTGATTGAGATATCTGGCAAATCGCCGTCGGCGAGACCTCACCAGCGGACGAGGCCGGCGCCCCAGGTGAGGCCGCCGCCCATCGCTTCCATCAGCACGAGCTGGCCCGGCTTGATGCGGCCGTCGCCGACCGCTTCGGCAAGCGCCAGCGGGACGGATGCGGCGGAGGTGTTGGCATGGTGGTCGATCGTGACCACGACCTTGCTGGGATCGAGCCCAAGCTTGCGCCCCATGCTGTCGATGATGCGGCGGTTCGCCTGATGCGGAACCAGCCAATCGACGTCGGCGGCCGTCAGGTGATTGGCCGTGAGCGCCTCGTCGACGACCTCGGCAAGGCGGTTGACGGCATTGCGGAAGACCTCGCGGCCGTCCATGTGGACGACGCCAGTGGTCTGGGTCGACGATGGTCCGCCGTCGACCATCAGCATCTCGTAGTCGCGGCCGTCGGAATGGAGATGGGTCGAGAGGATGCCGCGGTCGCCGGGCTCGGCTTTCGTGCTCGCCTGCAGCAGGACGGCGCCGGCGCCGTCGCCGAACAGGACGCAGGTGCCGCGGTCGCTCCAGTCGAGGATCCGCGAGAAGGTCTCGGCGCCGATCACCATCGCGCTGCGGGCCTGGCCCGTCTTGAGGAAATTGTCGGCGACCGCCAGCCCGTAGATAAAGCCGGAGCAGACCGCCTGAATGTCGAAGGCGCAGCCCTGGATCATGCCGAGCTGGCCCTGCACCTTCGCGGCGGTGGCGGGGAAGGTATTGTCCGGCGTCGTCGTCGCGACGATCAGCAGATCGAGGTCGCGCCCCGTCATGCCGGCGCTGGCCAGCGCCCCCTGCGCGGCGCGGCGCGCCAGATCCGAGCACAGCTCGCCGGACGCCGCGACATGGCGCTGACGGATCCCGGTCCGCTGTACGATCCACTCGTCCGAGGTGTCGAGCCGCTGCGCCAGCTCGTCGTTGGTGACGATTCGCTCGGGGAGATAAGAGCCGCAACCGGCGACGATTGAGCGATATCGCATCACAGCGCCGCGGTCTGCTGCGCCGGCGGCACTGACGGCTTGATCGCATTGAGCCGCGTCATGTCGTCCCGGATTTGATCGAGAAAGCCGTTCACTTTCATGTCAATGGCGACCCCGATCGCGTTCGCGAAGCCGAGCGCATCGGCGCCGCCATGACTCTTGACGGCGATGCCGTTGAGACCGAGGAGCATCGCCCCGTTGTAGCGCCGCGGGTCCATCCGCTCGCGCGTCTTACGGAGGGCGCCGCCGGCAAATAGATAGCCGATCCGCGCCAGCAGCGAGTATTTGAATGCCGCGCGCAGGAACTCGCCGAACAGGCGCGCCGTCCCTTCGGCGGTCTTGACCGCGATGTTGCCGGTGAACCCGTCGGTGACGATGACGTCGACCGTGCCGGCGGCAATGTCATTGCCCTCGACGAAGCCGTAGAACTTCACCGGCGAGCCCGGCTCACGTAGCTTCGACGCGGCAGCACGGACTGCATCGTTGCCCTTGAGCTCCTCCGAGCCGACGTTGAGCAGCCCGATCGTCGGCTGTACGAGGCCAAGGACGGAGCGCGAGAAGGCGTCGCCCATCAGCGCGAATTGGACGAGATTGTCGGTGTCGCACTCGACATTGGCACCGAGGTCGAGCATGACGCTCTCGCCGCGCATCGTCGGAAAGAAAGAGGCGATCGCCGGCCGATCGATACCGGGCAACATCTTGAGCGAGAATTTCGCCATCGCCATCAGCGCGCCGGTGTTGCCGGCGGAAACGACGCACTCGGCCTTGCCGTCGGCCACGGCATCGATCGCCAGCCGCATGCTCGAGCGCCGGCCGGTGCGCAGCGCCACCGACGGCTTCGCCTCGTTCGTCACCAGCTCCGCCGTGTGGTGGATCGTCGACCGGCGCGTCAGCTTCGGCATCTTCGCGAGCAGCGGCGCGATCTTGCTCTCGTCCCCGAACAGCAGGAACTCCGCCTCGGGATATCGGACGAGCGCCTTTTCCGCGCCTTGCAGCACCATACGCGGGGCCTGATCGCCGCCCATGACGTCAAGGGCGATCGTGATGCGCGCGCTCAATTCGCGCTGCCTCTACGGCGCGCGGTCCGGCCTCAGGCGCTTTCGGCCCGGGGCGCGACAACCTCGCGACCATCGTAGTGGCCACAGGCGGTGCACAGGTGATGCGGTCGCTTGACCTCGCCGCAATTCGAGCATTCGACGTAGCTCGACTTCGGGAGGGCGTCGTGGGCGCGCCGCATGTTGCGCCGCGACTGGGAAGTCTTCTTTTTAGGAACAGCCATGATGAACTCGCGAGTGATGGACCTGACGCAAGGTCGCAGGTAATTAAACAAAAACCGCCGCCGCGGCAACCTCGTTGAGTGCGGCGTTACTTTTTCGCTAGCCGCGCCAAGGCGGCAAACGGGCTGACAGCCGCCGAATCGGGCGGCGTTTCCTCGGACAAATCCTCCGGCAGAACGGCGATTTCCGCCCCCGGCGCCCGCGGAAACGGGTCGAGCGACAAGGACAATTGCTGCGCGACGGCCTCGCCGATGTCGATTTCCGTGCCGCTGACGATCTCGAAATCCTCCGCCATCGGATCGAGCACATCCCCTGCCGGCGCTTCCGTGCCGTAAAGCAGGGTGAACTCTTCTTCGATCCGGCTACGAAACGGTTCAAGCGTGACGCCGCAGAGCTGCACGACATCCGCCGTGAGACGCGCCGCAAGGCGGATTCCCGCCGGGCCGCGCGACAGGCGCGCCTCGGCCGTCAAGGTGTCGAGGGCGACGAGGTCGAAGCGCCGCGCCAGCAAAGAGCGCTCCTCCGGGTTGGCGCTAATCGGATAGATCGCCTCGCCGCCGTCGAGCCGGGCGAGCGGCACCAGCCGCGAGAATTCCGGCATCTCATCGGGCGCAGGCTTTGTCACGACGTCTCTCCCGCAGGCGGCGGGGCAAAATTGACGGCGCCCTCCAGCAACTCGTCGACCGGCTGAGCCGCCAACAGCGCTGCGGAGCGCCGGACGTAATCGGCCAGGACCGCGACGTGCGGGTCCTGCGGCGACGTCGTGCCGTAGAGATTGCGGCGCAGCGCCTCGTTCAGCGTCGCGCCGCCGTCACCGATGCCGATCTCGTAGGAGCGGATCCGGCCGTAGAAGGCCTGCGCCATCGCCTTGACGTGCCGCCCGACGCTGAGATCGCCGACGCCCATCTCGCGCAAGCCACGGTCGAGATCCGTAAACATGACATCGAACAGCTGCTGCGCGAAAGCGGCGGTGCGCGTCCGCTCCACCTTCAGGCGATTAAGGACGAGGAACCCGTGCAGCAGGATCAGATCGAAGCGGCCGTCGAGCGTGTCCGGGACGCCGTAGGTCCCGAAAAAGACCGGCTGGCGGGCCTGCTCCACGATCCTTTCGTAAAGCGTCATGGCGGCATCGCGGTGGCTTGGCCGCCGAAACAACGAGGCGATCGACATTCGAACCTTCAGTCCTGTGACCAAGTCAACGCGCAGCGGGTGACGAGCCGGCGGTTGACACCCTAATGCGCAGGAGTACAAGTTGCGATCGAAGATGGACGCAAGGGGCGTGATTTTCAATCGAGCGCCGCAGCGTCACCCGCACCTCGCCCAACGCCGGAGCCGTCGCAGCATGTGCAATCGTCGTCTTAACCTGCGGTCCCTGCTGCTGTGCGTCGTCGCGCTGGGCGGCTGCAGCGGAACGATCGATCAGCGCGGCAACCTCCCCGACCCGGCCAAGCTGGCGGAGATCCAGCCCGGCGTGACGACCAAGGACAACATCTCACAGTTGCTCGGCACGCCATCCAGCGTCTCCACTTTCAACGACAAGACCTGGTACTACATCAGCCGCCGCACCGAGCAGGTCGCCTTCTTCGACCCGACCGTTCTCGACCAAGAGGTCGTCGTCGTGGCATTCGACGACAGCGGCGTCGTCCGCGACGTGGCGCGACGGACGTTGACCGACGGCCGCGCGATCGAACCGTCGGCGCGCGAGACGCCGGCGCCCGGCCATGAGCTCACCTTCGTCGAGCAGTTGATCGGCAACGTCGGCCGCTTCAGCGCCCCGACCGGCAGCAAGACACCCGGTCGCTGACGAAGAACGCTCGGGAGGTCGAAGCCTCCCGAGCGTTCCCCGTGCTTAGTGGTGGCCGGCGAGGACCGCCAACAGCAGCAATGCGACGATGTTGATGATCTTGATCATCGGGTTGACGGCCGGGCCGGCGGTGTCCTTGTAGGGATCGCCGACGGTGTCGCCGGTCACCGCGGCCTTATGGGCGTCCGAGCCCTTGCCGCCGTGGTGGCCTTCCTCGATGTACTTCTTGGCATTGTCCCAGGCGCCGCCACCCGAGGTCATCGAGATCGCGACGAAGAGCCCGGTCACGATCGTGCCGAGCAGCATCGCCCCGAGGCAGCTGAAGGCGGCGCTCTGGCCGGCGACCCACGAGACCACGAAGTAGACGACGATCGGCGCCAGCACCGGCAGCAGCGACGGGACGATCATCTCCTTGATCGCGGCCTTGGTCAGCATGTCGACGGCGCGGCCGTAATCCGGCTTCGCCGTGCCGGCCATGATGCCTGGGATCTCCTTGAACTGACGCCGCACCTCGACGACGACCGAGCCGGCCGCACGGCCGACCGCGGTCATGCCCATCGAGCCGAAGAGATAGGGCAGCAGGCCGCCGATGAAGAGGCCGACGACGACGAAGGGATCCTGCAGCCGGAACTGGACATCGAGGTTCGGGAAATAGTGCTTGAGATCCTCGGTATAGGCGGCGAACAGCACCAGCGCGGCGAGACCGGCGGAGCCGATCGCATAGCCCTTGGTGACGGCCTTGGTCGTGTTGCCGACGGCGTCGAGCGCGTCCGTGGTCTTGCGCACGTCCTTCGGCAGGTCCGCCATCTCGGCGATGCCGCCCGCGTTGTCGGTGACCGGACCGTAGGCGTCGAGCGCCACGATCATGCCGGCGAGCGCCAGCATGGTGGTCGCCGCAACGGCGAGGCCGAAGAGGCCGGCGATCAGGTAGGAGACGATGATGCCGGCGGAGATCACGAGGACCGGCAGGGCCGTCGATTCCATCGAGATCGCCAGACCCTGGATCACGTTGGTACCGTGGCCAGTGGTCGAGGCCTGTGCGACGCTACGCACCGGCCGGTACTCGGTCGAGGTGTAGTACTCGGTGATCCACACGATGAGGCCGGTGACGGCGAGACCGACCAGCGAGCATTCGAAGAGGTTCATCCCCGAGACCGCGACCCCGTTCGTCATCTTGACGACGGTATCGAAGCCGATGAGCCAGGCGATGACGCCGGCGATCAGCGCCGCCGAGAGGATGCCGGTGACGATCAGCCCCTTGTAGAGCGCGCCCATGATGTTCTCGCTGGCGCCAAGCCGGACGAAATACGTGCCGATCACCGAGGCCAGGATGCAGACCGCGCCGATGACGAGCGGCAGGATCATCATCGTGTCGCGGACCGCGCCTTCGAAGAAGATGTTGCCGAGCAGCATCGTCGCGACGACGGTCACGGCATAGGTCTCGAAGAGATCGGCGGCCATGCCGGCGCAATCGCCGACATTGTCACCGACGTTGTCGGCGATGACGGCAGGGTTGCGCGGGTCATCCTCGGGGATCCCCGCCTCGACCTTGCCGACGAGGTCGGCGCCGACATCGGCGCCCTTGGTGAAGATTCCGCCGCCCAGCCGCGCGAAGATCGAGATCAGCGAGGCGCCGAAGCTGAGCGCCACCATCGCCTCGAGAACCGGCCGGAGATTGTCGCCCGGCATCGTCGCACGGAGGATGGCGTAATAGATGCCGACGCCGAGCAGGCCGAGCCCGACCACCAGCATGCCGGTGATGGCGCCTGCCTTGAAGGCGATGTTGAGGCCGGCGGCGAGGCCGCTGCGGGCCGCCTGGGCGGTGCGCACATTGGCGCGAACGGAGACGTTCATGCCGATATAGCCGGCGGCGCCCGACAGAACGGAGCCGATCACGAAACCGACCGCCACATGCCAGCCCAGGGTGACCCATAGGATGGCGAGGATGATGACGCCGACGATCGCGATCGTGGTGTATTGACGGTTGAGATAGGCGCGGGCGCCTTCCTGGACGGCGCCGGAGATTTCCTGCATCCGCGCCGAGCCGGCATCGGCCGCCAGGACCTGGCGGCTGGTCACCCAGCCGTAGAGCAGCGCCAGCACGCCGCAGGCAATGACGATTACATTAGGTGTCATCTTGGATTCCCTTGTTTTTCCAATTTGGACCGATGCATCGGTCAAGACGACGCCGCAATGGTCCTGCCCCGTCGCGGCCAGAAAAGCGCGGCGGAACATGCCAGAAGAGTGAAGCGGAGGCAACCCGCCTATCAATTGAACAGGACATGAGATTGGAAGAAGGAAACCGAATGGGAACCCGCCGGCCGAGCCTCGTCAGCGGGCGCGCACGCGCTCGAACGCTTGCTGGATCAACACCTGCTCGATAACGCCGGTGCCGAGGATGCGGTCGCCTGCCTCCTGCAGCGTCTGCTTTACCAGCGCCGGCTCGATGACGCGGTCGGCATTGCCCCGCAACTCGTAGACGGCGTAGAGATCGGTGAGGAACGCATCGAAGAGCTGTCGCCGATTCGGCTCGACATCGGCCTCAGTCTTGCCCTTCACGAGTTCGAGCGTCACGACGACACCGGCTTGGCGCGTCACCTTGTCGCCCTGGTAGACGGGCAGCACGAGCGGCGGCACTTTGACATAGACGGGGCCGTCGGGGACACCCTCCGCCTTCGCGGCCTTGCCGTGCTCGCCCGCCGCTGCCGGACACGGTCCAGCTAAAAGCAACGCCGGCACGAGCGCGAGAACGGCGAGGCCGAGGCGGCGCCCTTGCTCAGAAGTGCCGGAAACCCGGGGTTGCAAGCGCGATGTCCCTTCCTGCTCGATCGAGCACGCGAACCCCGCTCCCCGCGACGATACGGCCGATCGGGGTGATCGGCGAACCGGGCGGTCGGGCAAGCGCAGCGATGGCCGCGGCATTATCGCCGGAAGAGGTAAACAAAAGCTCATAGTCGTCGCCGCCGGCGAGGATTCGCGCCAACAAGCCGGGATCGCGGTCGAGCGCGTGACGCGCTGCCGGCGACAGCGGCACCGCATCGCCCTCGATCACGCCGGCTACCCCGGACACCGCGCAGATATGCCCGAGATCGGCGACGAGACCGTCCGAGACATCCTGCATGGCGTGGGCGATGCCGGGCAGCGCGGTGCCCGTCGCGAGCCGCGGCTGCGGCAGGCGGTAGCGATCGGCGAGGAAATCGCGCTCACCCGCATCGGCGATCTCGAGGGCGCCGGTGAGGACGGCGAGCCCCAGCGCCGCATCGCCGATCGTGCCGGTGACGTAGACCGTGTCGCCGGCAACCGCGCCATTTCGTCGCACTGCGCGACCGGGCGCGACGCTGCCGATAGCAGTCAGCGACAGCGTCGCCGGCCCCGGCGTCGCCACCGAATCGCCGCCCAACAGGCTGACCCTGAATTCGCTCTGGTCCGCGGCGAGGCCGGCGGCAAAGCTGGCGAGCCAGTCTTCGTCACAGGATTCCGGCAAGGACGTGGTTAAGAGATAGTAAAGCGGCATCGCGCCCATCGCCGCGAGGTCCGAGAGGTTGACGCGCAGCAGCTTGCGGGCGACGAGGTCTGGCGGATCGGCGGCGAGGAAGTGGACGCCGGCAACGATCGCATCGGCGGTGACCACGAGCTGGCGTCCCGGCGGCGGATCGATCAGCGCCGCATCGTCCAGCAGTCCCAATGCCCCGGGTCCGGCGAGCGGCGCGAAAAAGCGCGCGATGCGCTCGAATTCACCGAGGCGGGGAGCCACCGGCATCCGGTCCGAGGTCGCCGTCGCGCAACACACGCGCTAGCTTGTCGAGCACGCCGTTGACCATTGCCGGCTCCTTGCCGGCGAAGAAGGCGTGCGCAACGTCGAGGTACTCGCTGATGATCACGCGCGGCGGGATGTCCGACCGCGCCAGCAGCTCATAGGCGCCGGCGCGCAGGATCGCGCGCAGGATCGTCTCGAGCCGCGCCAGCGGCCACTCGTCGCTGAGCGCCTTGCCGAGCATCGGGTCGAGGTCGTCCTGGCGCGACGAGGCGCCCTTGACGATGTCGACGAAGAGCGAGCGGTCCGCCTCGCCGTAGTTCTCGCCCTCGATCTCCTGACCCAGCCGATGCTTGACGAACTCGCCGACCACGGCGTCGATGCCCGTGACGCCGGGCGCGCTGCGGTTCAGCTCGATCTGGTAGAGCGCCTGCACCGCCAGCAGCCGGGCCACGCTGCGCTTGCGTCCGGTATTTCCCTTTGCGCGCCGCGCCTCCTCTTCGATCTCGGTCATGCCGATTCGAGCCCGAACTGGCGGCGCAGCTCGATCATCGCCAGGCAGGCAAGAGCCGCCTCGCCGCCCTTGTTCTTGCGGTCGACGGCAGACCGCGCCAGCGCCTGCGCCTCGTTCTCGACGGTCAGGATGCCGAAGCCGATCGCGGCGCCGTGGCGCAGGACGAGATCCTGCAGTCCGCGAGCGCTCTCGCCGCAGACGTAGTCGTAATGGGTCGTCTCGCCGCGGATGACGCAGCCGAGCGCGACGAAACCGTCGAAGCGGCGCTTGCCGAAATTTTCGCCGGCAGCCAAGGCGATGCGGATCGCCCCCGGAATCTCGAAGGCGCCGGGCACGGTGAAGCGCTCGTAGCTGGCACCGGCCGCGTCGAGCGCGGCGATGGCGCCGCGCGCTAGCTCCTCGGCGATATGCGCGTAATACGGCGCCTCGACGATCATGATGTGGGTCGATTTGACCATTCAGGGGCGCCCCTAGCCCGCCGCCGGGACGATCGGCTGCTGCTCGACGACCGTCAGCCCATAGCCTTCGAGCGCGACGATGGTATGGCGGGTGTTGGACAGCAGGATCATCTCGCGGACGCCGAGGTCGAGCAGGATCTGCGCCCCGATGCCGTAGTCGCGCAGCTCGACGCGCGGCGTCTCGCCGGCCTCGGGAATGCCGCTCAGCCGGTCGATCAGGTTGGTCGGCACCGCCTCGCGCAGCAGCACGACGACGCCGCGGCCGACGTCGCCGATCATCCGCATCGCGCTGTGCAGGACGCCGCCGTGATCGCCGGCCCCTAGCAGATCGCTCAGTACGTTCAGCGCATGCATGCGCACCGGCACCGGTCCGCCGCTCGCGATGTCGCCCTTGACCAGCGCGATGTGCTCGACCTTGTCGAGGGCGGTGCCGTAGATGATCATCTTGAATCGGCCGCCGAAATAGCTGTCGAAATCGCGCTCGAGGTGACGCTCGACGATGCGGTCGTGCCGCCGGCGGTAGGCGATGAGATCGGCGATGGTGCCGATCTTGAGATTGTGGAACTGGGCGAAGCGAACGAGATCGGGACGGCGCGCCATGGTGCCGTCGTCGTTCATGATCTCGCAGATCACGCCCGAGGGGTTGAGGCCGGCGAGGCGCGCAATGTCGACCGCCGCCTCGGTATGGCCGGTGCGCACGAGAACGCCGCCCTCGCGCGCCATCAGCGGAAAGATATGGCCGGGCGTCACGATGTCCTGCGGGCCCTTGGTCGGGTCGATCGCGGTGCTGACGGTGCGCGCACGGTCCGGCGCCGAGATGCCGGTCGTCACGCCTTCGGCTGCCTCGATCGAGACGGTGAAGGCGGTGCGCAGTCGCGAGCTGTTCTGCTGCGGCATCAGCGGCAGCTGCAGCTGCTCGACGCGCTGCTGGGTCAGCGCCAGGCAGATCAGGCCGCGGCCGAACTTGGCCATGAAGTTGATGACCTCGGGCGTCGCCATCTGGGCCGGGATGACGAGATCGCCCTCGTCCTCGCGATCCTCGTCGTCGACGAGGATGAACATGCGGCCGTTGCGCGCCTCCTCGATCACGTCCTCGATCGGCGAGGCCACTTCTATGAAACTCATTCGGTCACCTCGGTGCCCGGCTGCATCGTGCCCCCGGGCCGTTTCGCGCATCGTGGATCCGGCACCTTGACTACCGCTTGGCGAGGCGATGACGCAAGTGCGGTGCGAATCATGCGCCGGCGGTCTGCAGCAGCCGGGCGACGTAGCGCGCCAGCGGGTCGATCTCGAGATTGACGGTATCGCCGACGGCCGCCGTACCGAAACTGGTGCAGGACTGAGTATGCGGGATGATGTTGACGCCGAAGCGCCGCCCCTCGACCTCGTTGACGGTGAGCGAGACGCCGTCGAGCGCGACCGAGCCTTTCGGCGCGATCAGCCGCGACAGATCGGCGGGTGCCTCGAAGGAAAAGCGCAGTGAATCGCCTTCGGGATCCCGGCCGACGATGCGCGCGATTCCATCGACATGACCTAGGACCATATGGCCGCCGAGCTCGTCGCCGAGGCGCAGCGGACGCTCCAGGTTAATTCGTGTGCCCTCGCGCCAGCTGCCGAGGTTGGTCCGCGCCATGGTCTCGGCCGAGACCATGGCGGCAAACCAGCCGTCATCCTTCTCGACCACCGTCAGACAGGCGCCGGAGCAGGCGATCGAAGCGCCGATCGCGACCTCCGCCATGGCGTAGCGCGTCGCGACGACGAGCTTCGTGTCGCCGCCCGGAACGACGCTGCGGACCGTGCCGAGATCGGTGATGATGCCGGTGAACATCGCGACAGGCTACGGCAGCCGCCGGTAGGTTTCCAGCACGTCGTCGCCGGAAGCCTCCAGCCCGGTGCGCTGAAAGCGCGGCGCTTCGGCCAGACGGTCGAGGCCGAAGGCTGCGATCGCCGACACCCCGTCGCCGCCGATCGCGAGCGGCGCGCGGAACCAAGCGATCCGGTCGACGACGTCGGCGCGTAGCAGCGAAGCGGCAAGCTTGCCGCCGCCCTCGACCAGGATGCGGGTCAATCCGCGCTCGCCGAGCGCGCGCAACGCCGCGGCAATGTCGACCCCCTCGCCGGCGGCCTCGACCTCGACGAGCTCGACGCCGCAGTCGCGGAACGCCTGCCGGCGCGGCGCTTCACCGTTAACCAAGGTCACGAACCAGGTCGGGACGATCCGCGCCTCGGCGACGAGCCGCGCCGTCAACGGCACCCGCAGCCGGCTGTCGACGACGATGCGCACCGGCGAACGGTGGCCGAGGCCCGGGAGGCGGACGGTGAGCTGAGGATCGTCGGCGAGCGCGGTGCCGCTGCCGATCATCACCGCATCATGGCTGGAGCGCATGAGGTGCGCCCGATCGCGCGACAAGGGTCCGGTGATCCACTGGCTCTCTCCGGCATGCGTCGCGATGCGCCCGTCGAGCGTCGTCGCCAGCTTGAGCGTGACGAGCGGCAGGCCGCGGCGGATGCGCGAGAAAAAACCGGCGTTGAGCTCGGCCGCCTCGGCGGCGCAGAGCCCGAGCTCGACCGCGATGCCGGCGGCGCGCAGACGGGCGATTCCCTGGCCGGAGACGCGCGGATCGGGATCCTCGAGCGGAATGAGGACGCGGGCGATGCCTGCGGCGATCAGCGCGTCGGCGCAGGGCGGCGTCTTGCCCCAATGGCAGCATGGCTCGAGGCTGACATAGGCGGAGGCGCCGCGCGCCGCTTCGCCGGCACGGCGCAATGCCTCGGTCTCGCCGTGCGGCCTGCCGCCGGGCTGCGTCCAGCCGCGGCCGACCACCACCCCGTCGCGCACGATGACGCAGCCGACGGACGGATTGGGCCAGACCTCGCCGAGGCCGCGCCGCGCCAGGGCCAGGGCCGCCCGCATATGGCCGACATCGCCGCTTCGGCGCGGCGCTAGGTCCTTTGGCATCTCACTTCCCGCAAACTCATCCGGCCGAGCACTACTTATTATAGGACCCGGCCGCCGGTCGAGCACAGAACCCGCGCCGCCGGAGCGCGGCCGCCATGCGATCGCGCCGGTGGAGGGGAAATGCAGGACGAATATTCCGGAAAGCTACGGCAGCGCGCAACCCGGCCGCTGCCGCGCCGTTCGACTCATGACGGGGGAGATTTTCGGGAGATCATCGATGGTGACGGCAGCATTGTTCGTTCGCGTCGAGGCGAAGCCGGGCAAGGAACGCGACGTCGAAAGCTTCCTGCGCAACGCCTTGCCGCTCGTCGAAGCGGAGCCGGCGACCACCGCCTGGTTTGCGCTGCGGCTGGAAGCCTCGACATTCGGTATCTTCGATGCCTTTCCCGACGAGGCGGGACGGCAGGCGCATCTCGCGGGCAAGGTCGCCGCGGCACTGAAGGAAAAAGCATCCGAGCTCTTCGCCAAGCCGCCGCAGATCGAGATGATCGACGTCCTCGCCGCCAAGCTTCCTTGACGGAAGCAGCGGCAGCTCGGATCACCAGGCCGGCTGGCCTCAGCGACGACGCCCCACGGTATCGGCCATTTTGGCGCCGCGCGCTCCGAGCGGCTTGCTCTGTCCGGTCGTGCTGTCGCGCGCCGTTTGATGCTCGATCTCGGCATTCAGCGTGGCTCCGAGGATCACGATGAATGCCGACAGATAGAGCCACATCAGCAGCACAACGACGCCACCGAGGGATCCATAGCTCTTGTCGTAGCCGGCGAACTTGGCGACGTAGAGCGAGAAGAGCGCGGAGCCGATCAGCCACACGGCCGTCGCCAGTGCGGCCCCCCAGCTGACCCACCGCCATTTGGGCTCCTCGCGCGACGGCGCATAGCGATAGAGCGCCGCCAGTCCCAGCATGACCAGCACCAGGAGGATCGGCCAAGGCGCGATGGATGCCACTGTTTTGCCGAGTTCCCCGAGCGGTAAAAAACCGATGACGGCAGGCAGGACCGCGATCAACCCCAACGCGAAGAGCATGAAGAGCACGATGCCGGCGGTGAGGCCGAGAGCGACGACCTGGAACCAGATGAAGCCGCGCTTTTCGGGTTCTTCGTAGGCGACATTCAGCGCCGCGATCAACGACGACGTGCCCGACCGGGCGCTCCACAGCGCCAGCAAGACGCTGACGAGAAGGCCCACCCCAAGGGTCGAGCTGGAGTGCGAGGCCAGAGTGTTCAGCTGGTCCGACATCAGCTTGATCGCCTCATCCGGCAGGATGCCGGTCATGCCCTGTACCTGGCGCTGGATCCCGTCGGGATCGAACACCAGCCCATAGAGCGAGACGAGAGCCGTGATCGCTGCCGGAATGGCCAGGAGCGCGTAGAATGCGGCCCCCGCCGCAATCAGCGACAGGTTCTTCTCGGAGATGGCGTCTTTGACGCGCATCAGGACGTCCCACCAGCCGCGCTTCGGCACATCGCTCGGCCGGGCGGCGCTCCGTCCGCGAAAGTCTGAAACGTTGCGCGAGCCGGCACTCCCGGTCGCACGCTCCTGTTGCCGCGCGACGACTCCGTACGTCGTCAGCGCGACGGCAAGCATCGCCCCTGCAACAGGTGACTCTCCAATTCGCCGGGTGAGATCGGTATCCGTCATGCGTCCACGCTCGCTCCGTTAGCCTTCGGGCCGACGCAGACACAACATCACGCTCGAACGGAGCGTTCCGGACATCACCCTTGAGCGGAACGTCCCCGCAGTCCGAAGCAATGTGGCGGAAGAAGTATCAAGCGCCGTGAGATGTTCGGGCGGCAGCCCTTACGTCGTCACGTCGGACACCAGCGGGGATCAGTCTCCGTCGGCGCTGATCCGGCCGACGAACTCGCCGAAATCCTTGGCCTCGCGGAAGTTGCGGTAGACCGAGGCGAAACGGATGTAGGCAACCTGGTCGAGGCTGGCGAGGGCCTCCATGACGAGGCCGCCGATCACGTCGGTCGGAATGTCGCTCTCGCCCGAGCTTTCGAGCTGGCGAACCATCGAATTGATGACGCGCTCGACCTTCTCGGGTTCGACCGGGCGCTTGCGCAGCGCAACGTAGATCGAGCGCGCCAGCTTGTCACGATCGAAGGGCTCGCGCTGCGCGTTCTTCTTGACGACCGTCAGCTCGCGCAGCTGAACCCGTTCGAACGTCGTGAAGCGGGCAGCGCAGTTCGGACAGAAGCGGCGCCGGCGGATCGCGGCGCGATCGTCGGTCGGCCGCGAATCCTTCACCTGGGTGTCGTCGAACCCACAAAACGGACAGCGCATCGCCCCCTCCTTCTGATCCTCAGCCGCGTCGCGCGCAGCCGTGTTCGGTTTTCAATCCAGCAGGCAATGCGCCCGGCCGCGGCTCATCCGAGGTCCGGGTAGATCGGGAAACGAGCGCAGAGATCATGTACCTGTGCTCGAATGCGTTGTTCGACGGCGGCGTTCTCGCTCCCGCCGTCCAGGCCGTCGAGGACCTCGACGATGGCGGCGCCGACCTGGCGGAACTCGGCAACGCCGAAGCCGCGCGTCGTCGCCGCCGGCGTGCCGAGCCGGACGCCCGAGGTCACCGTCGGCTTTTCCGGGTCGAACGGAATGCCGTTCTTGTTGCAGGTCATGCCGGCGCGCTCGAGCGCCGCCTCGGCGATCTTGCCGGTCAGCTTCTTCGGCCGCAGATCGACCAGCAGGAGGTGAGAGTCGGTGCCGCCTGAGACGATGGCCAAGCCGCCATCGACGAGGCTCGCGGCGAGCGCCTGGGCATTGTCGACCACGGCGCGCGCGTAGGTCTTGAACGACGGCTGCAGCGCCTCGGCGAAGGAGACCGCCTTGCCGGCGATGACATGCATCAACGGTCCGCCCTGCAGGCCGGGGAAGACCGCGCTGTTGATCTTCTTGGCGATCTCGGGATCGTTGGTCAGGACCATGCCGCCGCGCGGGCCGCGCAGCGTCTTGTGGGTGGTCGTCGTAACGACATGCGCGTGCGGCAGCGGGCTCGGATAGGCGCCGCCGGCGACGAGCCCGGCGAAATGCGCCATATCGACCATGAAAAATGCGCCGACCTCGTCCGCGATGGCGCGGAACCGGGCGAAATCGATGACCCGCGGATAGGCCGAGCCGCCGGCGATGATCAGCTTCGGTCGCCGCTCGCGCGCCAGGCGCTCGACCTCGTCGATGTCGATCAGCGCGTCCTCGCGCCGGACGCCATAGCCGACGGCGTCGAACCACTTGCCGGAAAGATTGGGCGGCGCGCCGTGCGTCAGATGGCCGCCGGCGGCTAGCGACATGCCGAGCACCGTATCGCCGGGCTTGAGCAGGCCCAGCAGCACCGCCTGATTGGCCTGCGAGCCCGAGTTCGGCTGCACGTTGGCGAAGCCGCAGTCGAAGAGTTTCTTCGCCCGCTCGATCGCCAGCGTCTCGACGACGTCGACGAACTCGCAGCCGCCGTAGTAACGGCGCCCCGGATAACCCTCGGCGTATTTATTGGTCAGCACCGTGCCCTGCGCCTCGAGGACGGCGCGCGAGACGATGTTCTCCGACGCGATCAGCTCGATCTGGGTCTGCTCTCGCGTGATCTCGCCGGAGATCGCGGCGGCAATCTCCGGGTCGATCTCCGAGAGAGCGCCGGAAAAGAAGCGTTCCTGCTTCACGATCGGGGCAGCGGCGGCACGAGCGGACATGATCGAAGAATTCTCCAAGAATGGCGATGGCCGGGCCTCTCAGCCCGGTGTAGCGACGCGCCCCAACTTGTCGACACGCCCAGCGTGGCGGCCGCTGTCGAAGGGAGTCGTCAGGAAGGTCGTCAAGCACTCCTTCGCGGTCTCGATGCCGATGATCCGGCCGCCGAGCACGAGGACGTTCGCGTCGTTATGTTGCCGCGCGAGCCGCGCCGTCAAGCCATCGTGGCACAGTGCCGCGCGCACGAACTTGTGGCGATTCGCCGCGATCGAGATACCGATTCCGCTGCCGCAGATCAGGAGGCCGCGTTGTGCCCGGCCGTCCGCCAGGGCGGCGGCGAGCGCCTCGGCATAATCCGGATAATCGACCGAGTCGTGGCTGTGCGTGCCGAGATCCAGCACCGCGAGGCCCAAATGGGCGATCACCGGCAGGAGGGCGATCTTGAGGTCATACCCGCCATGATCGGCGGCGGCGACGATGGTCTCGGACATGTTTTGCTATGGTCGAATACGACAACGGGGATATCACCATACCAGATAAAGACAATTCTTGTCAGCCTACCACTAAGCCTCGTTGCCCGTGACGCGCGAGAAAAGGAAAATCGGCACGCGGCAAGCGCAAGTCCAAGCGTCCGACAATTGCGTGGAGAAAGACGTCGCCGCGATCTAATTGCGCGCCCAGTTTGGAGACCGATGCCGAGCGGCAGGACGAAATGGCAAGTGCATCTCGCTCGCGGCCGTGAGATGCGAACAACGAATACTCTCAATCCTGAGTTTCGATTGACATCGGATAATCGCCCTGCAATTATCGCCGCCGGAATTGCAGTTTCCCCTATTTTTTGAGGCCTCAGGTAATGGTCGAGCCGGTCACAACCGCGAAAATCGCGGACGAAGAGCTGCTGCGAATGACGGCTGACGTCGTCGCCGCCTATGTGAGCAACAATTCGCTTCCGACGCAGCAGCTCGGCGAGGTGATCAGCGCGGTCTATGCCTCCCTACGCTCACTCGACGGCCAGCAGCCCGAAACCAAGGCTGAACCATTGAAGCCGGCCGTGCCGATTCGCAAGTCGATCACGCCGGATTACTTGATCTGCCTCGAGGACGGCAAGAAGCTGAAGATGTTGAAGCGACATTTGCGCTCGACCTACGGCATGACGCCCGACGATTACCGGACGAAGTGGAGCCTGCCGTCGGATTATCCGATGGTGGCGCCGAACTATGCCGAGCAACGCTCGGCCTTTGCCAAGAAGATCGGGCTCGGCCGCGGCGCCGGCCGGCCAGGCCGCCGCAGCGTCAAGAAATAACAAGACAAAAACACCGACAAGCTGACTGTGCAAAGCACCGCATCCTCGGATGCGGTGCTTTTTCTTGTCGGAGATGGCAGAACGGAGCCGGCCCGCCGGCTACATCTCGCTGTAGGTGCCGTCCTTCCAGACATAAAAGACGAACTCGGGATGCAGGATGTCGCCCTTTTCATCCCATTGCAGCGGACCGATCACCGAATTCACCGTCAGGCCGTGTAGCGCCTTCGAGAGATCGTCGACCTTGACCGACTTGCTCTTCTCGGCGGCCGCGGCGAAGGCTTGGAAAGCGGCGTAGGTCGTCAAGGTATAGCCTTCGGGATTGTAGCCTTCCTTGTTGAACTCGGCGACGATGTCCTTGGCGGCTGGGTTCTTGCGCGGGTCCGGCTGGAAGGTCATCATCGTGCCGTTGCCCGAGTTGCCGGTAATCTTCCAGAACTCGTCGGTCATCAGCGCATCGCCGGCGACCAGGATGGCTTTGAAGCCTTGGTCGCGCGCCTGACGCACGAGCAGCCCGGCCTCGGTATGGTAACCGCCGAGATAGATCGCATCGATGCCGGCGTTCTTCATCTTGCTGATCAGCGCCGAGAAATCCTTGTCGCCCTGCGTGATCGCCTCATACATTGCCTCCTTGAGCCCGGCGGCATTCATCGCCTTGCGTGTTTCGTCGGCGAGGCCCTGCCCGTAAGTGGTCTTGTCGTGAATGATGGCGATCTTCTTGCCCTTGAACTTCTCCGCGAGGTACTTGCCCGCCACCTGACCCTGCGCATCGTCGCGGCCGCAGGTCCGGAAAATGTTGTTCCAACCCTTCTTGGCCGGATCGTCGGTCAGCTTGGGGTTGGTCGAGCCGGGCGTCATCAGGACGATGCCCGCTTCGTTATAGACCGCGGACGCCGGAATCGTCGCCGACGAGCAATAGCTGCCGGCGACGAACACGACCTTCCTGCCGGCGAGCTGGTTGGCGACGGCGACCGCCTGCTGCGCATCGCAGGCATCGTCGCCGACCTCGAGCCGCATCTGCTTGCCGAGGACGCCGCCCTTGGCGTTGATGTCCTTCACCGCCTGCTCGGCGCCACGCCGCATCTGCTCGCCGAAGATCGCCGAGGAGCCGGTGATCGGGCCTTGGACCGCGACGACGATCTCGTCCGCCTTGGCGAGTCCGGTCGCCGCCCACAGCGCCGCAGCAGCGACAAGGGCTCCAGTAAGGTTCCGCATCGAGGTCCGCTCCGCTGTGAGGGTTTCTGAAGATTTGCGCGAGAGTAGCATGAAAGGGCCGCGCCGCACGTGGTCTCAACGCTTGTCGCGCCACGAGAAGACGCCCGCGCGCTCGTAGAGCCACGGGTATTGGCGAACCATCCGCCGCGCCTGCTTGCGGCGGTAGCCGACGCCGGCGAGGCCGAACAGGATGACGGCGCCGACCGCGAAGCCGGAGGGCGATAGGAGATCCCCGTCGAACAGCGCGAAGGTCAGGAAGCGCGCGCCGGCGGCGAGCAGCAGCGCATATGGCACGGCATGCCAGAACGGCCGCCAGGTTCCCGCGAGCGCATCGCCGGTCATCAGCGCCGCGCCGCCGAACAGAACGATCGTCAGCCCGACGAAGACCCCGGGGGTGGTGCCGAGCAGCGTCTCCATCAGGCGCCGGCCTCGAGATAGGCGGCGCGGATCTGGCTGTTGGCGAGCAGCTCGGCGCCGGTTCCTTCCATGGTGATCCGGCCGGTCTGCATGACGTAGCCGCGATGCGCCAGGCGCAGCGCATGGAAGGCGTTCTGCTCGACCAGGAAGACCGTCACCTTCTGCTGCTCGTTGATCTCGCGGATGACCTCGAAGATCTGCTTGACGATCAGCGGCGCAAGGCCAAGCGACGGCTCGTCGAGGAGCAGCAGCCGCGGCCGGCTCATCAGAGCGCGGCCGATCGCCAGCATCTGCTGCTCGCCGCCGGAAAGCGTGCCGGCGCGCTGCGCCTGGCGGCGGCCGAGAATCGGGAAGAGCGCATAGACGCGCCGCAAATCGTCGTCGAAATGCGCCGCGTCACAGACGGTGGCGCCGATCTGCAAATTCTCGAGCACGCTCATGCGCGGGAAGATGCGGCGCCCCTCGGGCGCATGCGCCAGGCCGCGCCGCATGATCTCGAAGGTCTCCAGCCCCGTGATGTCGCGCCCGTCGAAGACGATCCGGCCCGGCGCCGCGCGCGGCCGGCCGCAGATCGTCATCAGCAGCGTCGACTTACCGGCGCCGTTGGCGCCGACCAGGGTCACGATCTCGCCGGCGCGAATCTCGACATCGACGCCCTGCAGCGCGGCGATCTTGCCATAGCAGGCATGGACGCCGCGGACGCTCAGCACGGCGTCGCATCCGCAGTGGCCTCGGCCTCGCCGAGATAGGCCTTGATGACGGCGGGATCGGAGCGCACGGCCTGCGGCGTGCCGTCGGCGATCTTGCGTCCGTAGTCGAGCACGACGATCCGGTCCGAGATCCCCATGACGACGCTCATGTCGTGCTCGATCAGCAGGATGCCGATCTTCGCCTCGTCGCGGATGTCGAGCAGCAGCCGGTTCAGCGCATGGGACTCGCGGGGGTTGAGCCCGGCCGCCGGCTCGTCGAGGCAGAGAAGCGTGGGCTCGGTGCACATGGCGCGGGCGATCTCGAGGCGGCGCTGCGCCCCGTAGGGCAAATTGCCCGCCGCGAGGTCGGCGCAGTCGACCAGCCCGACCTTGGCGAGCCAGTGGCGCGCCCGCTCGATCGCCGCCGACTCGGCGCGCCGAAACCCGGGCAGGCCGACGAGCCCGCCGATCGTGAAGATGCTGGCGCGCTGGAGCGCCTCGTGCTGCGCCACCAGCAGATTCTCCAGCGCCGTCATGCCGGCGAAGAGGCGGATGTTCTGAAAGGTCCGCGCGACGCCGGCGAGCTTGGCGATGCGGAATCCTTCCATCCGCTCGAGCAGGAAATCGCCGCGCTTGCCGTGCAGCGCGATGCGGCCGGCGCTCGCCTTGTAGAAGCCGGTGATGCAGTTGAAGACGGTCGTCTTGCCGGCGCCGTTGGGCCCGATCATCGCGGTGATCTCGCCATGCAACGCGGTGAAGGAGAGATCCTCGATGGCGACGAGCCCGCCGAAGCGCATCGTCAGATGCTCGACCTCCAGAAGCGCCGCGCTTTCCGGCATCAGCCGGCGCCTTGCGGCGACGGCGGCCCGGCGGCGCCGTGCAGCAGGATCGCCGGCCGGCGACGCGACAGCAGCCCGCCCGGCCGCCACACCATGATCAGGACCATCGCCGCGCCGAACGCCAGCATGCGGAACTCGGCGAGGCCGCGGCCGAGCTCCGGCAGACAGATCAGCACCAGCGCCGCCAGGACGACCCCCATTTGGCTGCCCATGCCGCCGAGCACGACGATCGCCAGGATGATCGCCGATTGCATGAAGCTGAAGCTCTCCGGGCTGATGAAGCCCTGGCGCGCCCCGAAGAAGCAGCCGGCGAAGCCGCCGAACATGGCGCCGATCGCGAAGGCGGAGAGCTTGGTGTTGGTCGCGTTGATGCCGAGGGCGCGGCAGGCGATCTCGTCCTCGCGCAGCGCCTCCCAGGCGCGGCCGATCGGCAGGCGGCGAATGCGCCGCGCGAAGAAATTGGTGATCAGCGCCAGGCCGAGAATGACGAAATAGAGGAACCAGACGCGATGCTCGGCCTGGAAGTCGATGCCGAAGAACTGGGCGAAGGTCGTGACGCCCTTCGGGGCGGAACGCTCGAGCGGCAGGCCGAAGAAGGTCGGGCGTGGAATGTCGCCGATGCCGTTCGGCCCGCCGGTCACCGCGGTCCAGTTGGTCAGCACGATGCGGATGATCTCGCCGAACCCCAGCGTGACGATCGCGAGATAGTCGCCGCGCAGCCGCAGCACAGGGAAGCCCAACACCAGGCCGAAGCTGGCGGCGACGAGTCCGGAGAGCGGCAGCGCCTCCCAGAAGCCGAAGCCGAAGTTGCGGGCCAGGAGGCCGATCGTATAGGCGCCGACCGCGTAGAAGGCGACATAGCCGAGGTCGAGCAGCCCGGCGAGACCGACGACGATATTGAGCCCCCAGCCCAGCATCACGTAGATCAGCACCGTCGTTCCTAGATCGACGACATAGCGCGACGAGAACGGCAGGAAGGGCAGCGCGACGGCGAAGGCGATGCCGGCGATCGCCAGCGGATGCGAAAAGCGGCTGACGATCCTGCCGAGGCGCTCGGCCACCGCCGGCGCATCGCGCGCCGGGCGCGCCGCCCGTATCGCGCCCCACCAGCCGAGCAGCAGCCGCCCGAGGAAGACCGCGGCGACGCCATAGGCGACGCGGTCGAAATGGGTGCGGATCGCGAGCCCGCCGCCGCCGGCGTCGACCGTTTGCAGCCCGATGAGCGGCAGCGCCAGGACGAGCGCGACGAGCGCCGTCAGCGCGGCGTCCTTCAGCAGCTTCGGCGCCGGCGCGACGGCTCGCGCCTCGGTCGCCGCGACCGCCATCAGACCTTCTCCACTTCCGGCTTTCCGAGCAGCCCGCTTGGCCGGAAGATCAGCACCAGGATGAGGATGGCGAAGACCGAGACGTCCTTGTACTGGACCGAGAAATAGCCGGACCAGAAGGCCTCGATGAGGCCGATCATGATGCCGCCGAGCATCGCCCCCGGCAGCGAGCCGATGCCGCCGAGGACCGCGGCGGTGAAGGCCTTGACGCCGGCGAGGAAGCCGATGAAGAAATCGACGACGCCCCAGTACATCGTGACCATCAGCCCGGCGACCGCGGCGAGCGCCGCGCCGATCACGAAGGTCAGCGAGATCGTCCGGTCGACGTTGATGCCGAGCAGCGCCGCCATCCCGAGATCCTGCTCGCAAGCGCGCTGCGCCCGGCCCAGCGCGGTGCCGGTGATGATCTTGGTGAACGCCAGCATCAGCGCCGTCGTCAACAGCATGATGACGATCTGCAGATACGACAGCCGCACCGCGAAGCCGCCCGTCTGCATCAGCGTAAAGCCGCCGTCGAACAGCGGCGGCATCGGCTTGGCGCGCGCCCCCTGGACGATCTGCACATAATTCTGCAGGAAGATCGACATGCCGATCGCCGAGATCAGCGGCGCCAGGCGGAACGAGCCGCGCAGCGGCCGGTAGGCGATGCGCTCGACCGCCCAGCCGTAGACCGCGGTCAGCAGCATCGTCACGATCAGCGTCACGAACAGCGCCAGCGGGACATAGGTGATGCCGGCGGCGCCGAGCACGAGCAGCGCGATGATCGAGATGAAGGCGCCGATCATGTAGATCTCGCCATGCGCGAAATTGATCATCCCGATGATGCCGTACACCATCGTATAGCCGATCGCGATCAGCCCGTAGATCGAGCCGAGCGTCAGTCCGTTGATGAGTTGCTGAAGAAAATATGCCATTCCGTGTCGGCGCACCTTACGCATGCGGCCGACGGGCTGCAAGACGAACGCGATCAATGCCTTGATCGTCGGCG
>JAQGID010000195.1 GCA_028291405.1 Rhodospirillales bacterium
GGATGAAGGGCAGGAAGGTCAGCGTCGCCACCATCGCGTTCGGCAGGACATGGCGGACGATGATCACCGGGTCGCTGACGCCGAGCGCCTTGGCGGCGCGGACATAGTCGAAGTTGCGCGCCCGCAGAAACTCGGCCCGCACGACGTCGACCAGGCCCATCCACGAGAACAGCAGCATGAGGCCGAGCAGCCACCAGAAGTTCGGCTGGACGACGGCGGCGAGGATGATCAGCAGATAGAGTACCGGCAGGCCGGACCAGATCTCGATGAAGCGCTGGAACAGGAGATCGGTCATACCGCCGAAATACCCCTGCACCGCACCGGCGGCGACGCCGACGATCGACGAGAGGATCGTCAGCGTCAGACCGAACAGCACCGAGATGCGGAAGCCGTAGATCAGCCGCGCCAGCACGTCGCGCCCCTGGTCGTCGGTGCCGAGCAGGTTCTCGCGCGACGGCGGCGACGGCGCGGGGACCGTCAGATCGTAGTTGATCGTGTGGTAGTCGTAGCGGATCGGCGGCCAGATCGCCCAGCCATGCGTCGCGATCTGCTGCGCGACAAAGGGATCGCGATAGCTCGCCTCGGTCGGAAAGTCGCCGCCGAAGGTCGTCTCCGGATAGGAGGCGAAGACCGGGAAATAATAGGCGCCGTCGTAGCGCACGACGATCGGGCGGTCGTTGGCGACGAGCTCGGCACCGAGGCTGATGACGAAGAGCGCGAGGAAGATCCACAGCGACCACCAGCCGCGGCGGTTGGCGCGCAGATTGTGCAGCCGCCGCAGGGTCAGCGGCGTCACCCGCATGCCGAGGAAGCGGGGAAGGACCGGCGCGGCGCCGCCGCTCGTCGCGATGTCGCTCACCCGGCGCGCCGCTCGAAATCGATGCGCGGATCGACGAGAACGTAGGTCAGATCGCTGATTAGCTTCAGCGCGAGGCCGAGTACGGTGAAGATGTAGAGGGTCGCGAACATGATCGGATAGTCGCGGCTGATCGCCGCCTCGAACCCGAGGAGTCCGAGCCCGTTCAAGGAGAAGATCACCTCGATCAGCAGCGCCGAGGTGAAGAGCACGCCGACGAAGGCGCCGGGGAAACCCGCGATCGGGATCAACATGGCGTTGCGAAAGACGTGGCCGTAGAGCACGCGCCGCTCGCTCAGCCCCTTGGCGCGCGCCGTCACGACGTATTGCTTGTTGATCTCCTCGATGAAGCAATTCTTCGTCAGCATCGTCAGGCTGGCGAAGCTGCCGACCACCATCGCCGTCACCGGCAGCACCATGTGCCAGAGATAGTCGGTGATCTTGTGCCAGAGGGTGAAGCTCGCCCAGTCGTCGGAGACGAGGCCGCGCAGCGGGAAGACGTGGAAATAGCTGCCGCCGGCGAAGAGCACGACGAGGAGGATCGCGAAGAGGAAGCTCGGGATCGCGTTGCCGACGATGACGATCGAGCTGGTCCAGAGGTCGAAGGCGGTGCCGTCCTTGACCGCCTTGCGGATGCCGAGCGGGATCGAGATCAGGTAGGTCAGCATCGTCGTCCAGATTCCGAGCGAGATCGAGACCGGCAGGCGCTCGCCGATCAGCCCGATGACGCTGCGGTCCTGGAAGAAGCTGTTGCCGAAATTGAAGGTCGCGTAGTTCTTCAGCATCAGCCAGAAGCGCTCGAGCGGCGGCTTGTCGAAGCCGTAGAGCCTTTCCAGCTCCTTGATGAAGGCAGGATCGATGCCGCGCGCGCCGCGGTACTGGCTCTCGCCGGCGGCCCCCGAAGGCGCGCGCTGGACCTCGCCGCTCTCGCCGCTGATGCGCGCGGTGGCGCCGACCGCGGTCCCCTTGATCTGCGCGATCATCTGCTCGATGGGCCCGCCGGGCGCCGCCTGGATGACGACGAAATTCACGACCATGATCGCGAAGAGCGTCGGGATGATCAGCAGCACGCGACGGACGATATACGCGAGCATCTAATTATGCCCAGCCACTCAATGCCCGATCACTTCTTGATCTCGCCCTTCTTGGCCTCGACGGCGGCCTCCTTGCCGGTGTCGATCCACCAGGCGTCGATCGGAAACCCATACGGCGCATTGGTCGAGGGGCGCTGGAACTTGCTCCAATAGGCGACGCGGAAGTCGCTCAAATGCCAGTTTGGGATGACGTAATGCCCGGCCAGCAACACGCGGTCGAGCGCCCGGGTGCGGGTGATCAGCGCGTCGCGGTCGGGCGAGGCGATGACAAGGTCGACGAGCTCGTCGACGACGGGATCGCGGACGCCGAGGACGTTGCGGCTGCCCGATTCCGCGGCCGATTTCGAGCCCCAGAAGTCGCGCTGCTCGTTGCCCGGCGACAGCGATTCGCCGAAGCCGACGATCGTCATGTCGAAGTCGAACTCGTCCATCCGCTTCTGATACTGCGAGGAATCGACGGTGCGCACGTTCATCGTGATTCCGAGCCGCTTGAGGTTCTGCGCGAAGGGCAGGACGATGCGCTCGAACTGCGGATTGCTCAGCAGCATCTCGAAGACGAGCGGTTGGCCGGTCTTGTCGTTGACCAGCTTGTCGCCCTTGACCGACCAGCCCGCTTCCTTCAGCAGGCGCAACGCCTCGCGGAGATTGTCGCGCATGTTGCCGGACCCGTCGGTCTTCGGCTCCTGGTAGGGCGTCGTAAAGATCGTATCGGGGATCCGCCCCTTGTACTTCTCCAGGATCGCCTTCTCATCGTCGCTCGGCAAGCCGGACGATGCCAATTCGGAGTTCGAGAAATAGCTCTCGGTGCGGGTATAGGTGCCGTAGAACAGCGCCTTGTTCGACCATTCGAAATCGAAGGCATAGTCCAGCGCCTGGCGCAGCCGCACGTCCTGGAAGAACGGGCGGCGCGTGTTGTAGCCGAAGCCCTGCATGCCGGTCGGCAGCTGGTTCGGGATCTGGTCCTTCTTGATCAGCTTCTGCTGCAGCGCCGGCCCGTCGTAGCCGGTCGCCCAATCCTTCGCCGAATTCTCGACGCGGAAATCGTACTCGCCGGCCTTGAACGCCTCGAGCGAGACGGTCGGGTCGCGGTAGTAGTCGTAGCGGATCACGTCAAAATTGTGCCGGCCGCGGTTGACCGGCAGCTTGTCGCCCCAATAATCCGCGACGCGGCGATAGGAGATCGAGCGGCCGGGATCGACCGATTCGACCTTGTAGGGACCGCTGCCGAGCGGCGGCTCGAGCGTCGTCTTGTCGAAATCGCGCGTCGACCACCAGGCCTTCGAGAGGACCGGCAGCTCACCGATGATCTGCGGCAGCTCGCGGTTGTCGGTGCCCTTGAAGGTGAATTTGACGCCGCGCTCGCCGCTCGTCTCGACCGTCGCGACGTCGGCGTAATACGAGCGGTAGAAGGGCAGCCCCTTGGCGCGCAGCGTCTCGAAGGTCCAGATGACGTCGTCCGGCGTCACCTTGCTGCCGTCCTGGAACCGCGCCTCCGGCCGCAGATTGTAAATGACCCAGCTGCGGTCCGGCGCGACCTCGACGCTCGAGGCGAGGAGGCCGTACATCGTCCCCGGCTCGTCGAGCGACTGCGTCATCAGCGTGTCGAAGACATTGGTGATGCTGGCGGCGGCGGAGCCCTTGATGATGAAGGGGTTGAGGTTGTCGAAGCTGCCGACCGCCGAGAACCGCGCCGTGCCGCCCTTGGGCGCGTCGGGATCGACGTAATCGAAATGCGAGAAGCTGGCCGGGTATTTGACGTCGCCGAACAGCGACAGCGCATGGCTCGTCGTGCCGCCCGCCGCCTCGGCGGTCGGGGCGAGCGCGGCGGTCAGCAGCAAGGTCAGGGCGAGTAAGGCGCGCATGGACTCCCTTCGATCAAATCAGCGGTGCCTGGCGCAAGAATAGGTCGAATCGACGGCGTGCGCAGCCCTAGGAGTCGAGCACCGTCAGAATCGTCTCGTGCAAGGCCGGATCGCCGGCGCAGACGACGCGGCCGTCCGAGGCGAGGCCGAGCGGTTTTCCCTGCCAATCGGAGGTCTTGCCGCCGGCCCCTTCGATGATCGGCCCCATCGCGCAATAATCGTAGGGCTTGAGGCAGGCCTCGACGACGCAATCGATGAAGCCGGCGGCGACCAGCCCATAGGCGTAGCAGTCGCTGCCGAAGCGGCTGAGCTTGACGCGCGACTGCAGCCGCCGGAAGGCGACGGCATCGCTGCCGGCGAACATGTCGGGGGCGGTCGCGAAGAGGCTGGCGGTGGCGATGTCGCCGCAGGGCCGCGTCCGGATCGGCGCGCCGTTGAGCGTCGTGGGCGCCCCGGCGCTGCCGCGCCAGCGCTCGCCCGAGATCGGCTGGTCGATGACGCCGAGCACCGGCACGCCCTGGTGCAGCAGCGCGATCAGCGTGCCGAACAGCGGCACGCCGGAGATGAAGGATTTCGTCCCGTCGATCGGGTCGAGGACCCAGACCCAGTCGGCGCCGATCCGCGCCTCGCCGTATTCCTCGCCGAGGATGCCGTGCGCCGGCACCCGCGCCTCGATCAGCCGCCGCATCGCCGCCTCGGCCTCGCGGTCGGCGATCGTCACCGGGCTGGCGTCGGCCTTGTCGTCGACCGCGATCTTCGAGCGGAAATAGCGCCGGATGACTGCGCCGGCGGCATCGGCCAGCGAATCGGCGAGGGCCAGCTGGTCGGCGAGATCGATGGCGGCAAGGCCCGCCATCCTCGGCCTATTTCAGCGACTGGAGATAGGCCACGACGTCGGCGCGATCCTTGGCCTTCGGGAGGCCGGCAAAGGTCATCTTCGTGCCCTTGGCGAAGGCCTGCGGCTTGTAGAGCCACGCGTTGAGCGTCTCGACGTCCCAGACGCCCTTATGCGCCTTGAGCGCGTCGGAGAAGGCGTAGCCCTTGCCCTCGGCGATCGGCTCGCCGACGATGCCGTAGAGGTTCGGACCGATCCGGTTCGGACCGCCCTTGTCGAAGGTGTGGCAGGTCGTGCATTTCTTGGCGACTTCGGCGCCGGCCTTGGCATCGGCGCTGGCCATCAGCGGCGTGATCGGCTCCGGCCCGGCGGGCTCGGCCGTCCCGGCGGCGGGCGCCTTCTCCTCGACGCCGGCGACGACGTAGCCGGGCTTGTCGAGCGGCCGCGGGCGTACCAGCGAGCCGGCGACGAGACCCGTCACCATCGCGATGATGCCGGCCGTCAGAACCGCCGCCGCGATCTTGTTGAATTCCAGATCCATGCCCTAGCCCTTACACTTGCTTACGGCTCGCGGGGGGTGGTCCGCTGCTGCGACGGGAGAAAAGCCAATTTCGGCTGACAACTCAAACGAAATGTGGTTCAAGCCGGCGCACAATATCGCGGTGGCTCGACGCAGCGCCGCCGAATTCATGCGGCATAACGCCGCAATTCCGGACAAGACCTTGGTCGACAACGCGAAATCATGACCGAGACCGCCGGCAATCCGCCCTCGCGCGGCCGCAATCCGCTGGTGCTGATTCCCGCCCGCCTCGCCTCGACGCGCCTGCCGCGAAAGCCGCTCGCCGAGATCCACGGCGTGCCGATGATCGTCCACGTCTGGCGCCGCGCAAGCGAGGCCGCGCTGGGGCCGGTCGTCGTCGCCTGCGCCGAGCGCGAGATCGCCGCCGCCGTCGAGGCGGAAGGCGGCACCGCCGTCCTGACCGATCCCGACCTGCCGAGCGGCTCCGACCGGATCCATCAGGCGCTCTGCCGTCTCGATCCCGAGCGGCGGCACGATGTGATCGTCAATCTCCAGGGCGACCTGCCGACGATCGACCCCGCCATCGTCCGCCAGGTGCTCGCCCCCCTCGCCGACCCCGCCGTCGACATCGCGACTCTCGCCTGCATCATCCGCGTCGAGGCCGAGCGCCATGCGCCGAGCGTCGTCAAGGCGGTCGCCGCGTTTCCGCCCGGCGCCGCGGCCGGCAGCATCGCGCGGGCGCTCTATTTCACCCGCGTCACCGCGCCCGGCGGCGCCGGCGACCACTATCACCACATCGGCCTATACGCCTATCGCCGCGCCGCCCTCGAGCGCTTTGACAGCGGCAGCAGGACGATCGCCGAGACGCTGAGGCGACGTTTCAGGAGGCGTTGCCGAACATCGGGTGCAGGACTCGGTCGCCGCGCTTGATGCCGAGCCGCGCCACCGTGCCGCCATTTAGCTCGAGGACCCCGAGCACCGGGCCGGCGGAGTTGATCGGGTCGAGCAGCAGCGGCACGGCACGCTCGTGGATGT
>JAQGID010000198.1 GCA_028291405.1 Rhodospirillales bacterium
ATCAGACTCGCGAGATGCTGGAGGCCAACGGCTTCGGCCCGCGCGACTGGGAGACGATCTCGCTGGTCGGCCTCGCTGCCGGCCATACCTACATGACCGGCTTTTACCGCAACGGGGTCCTGGCTCCCGAGCAGAGCGATTCCGTACGCGACGCCTACCGCGCAGCGCTAGAAGTTCGCCATGGCGAGCAGCGTACCGCCGAGATCCTTGGCATCGACCGCTTCAACAATCTTGTCCACCCGAACCTCAACGTCAACGCGCAGTACCACCAGCTGCGCATCGTCGAGCCGGTCGCGGTCGACCGAACGGTGGTCCACGCGCATTGCTTCCGCCTCAAGGGCGCGCCGAAGGAGATCTTCCACCGCGCGATCCGCTTCCTCAGCAATATTGGCTCGCCGGCTTCGATGATCTTCGGCGACGACGTCGAGATCTTCGCACGCTGCCAGGACGGGCTGACCCATGGCAGTGCCGAGTGGATCAACACGGCACGGGGCTTTGGGCGCGACGAGAAGGGCAACGACGGCGAAGTTCGCGGCACGGCGAGCGAGTTGCCGAACCGCGTCCAATTCGCCGCCTGGCTGCGGCTGATGACGCAATGACAGAGGCGCTCGTCGATACGGAGACCGAACGAGCGGTCGAACGCTTTCTCTTCCGCGAGGCGAAGCTGCTCGACGCCGGGAACTTCGAGGACTGGCTAGACCTCTTCGCGCCCGACGGGATCTATTGGATACCCAGCCGGCCCGGCCAGACCGACAGCAGGGGCGTCGCCTCGATCATCTACGAGGACCGTACCATCCTCGCGATGCGCGTTCGGCGCCTCGTCCAGGGGCGCGCGCTCGTCCTCGCCCCGGCGCCGCGCACCGCCCATATGGTCAGCAACATCGAGGTCGTCTCGGCCGATCCCCTCGTCGCCGAATCGGCCCTTCTCGTTGCCGAGTACCGCGACGGCGACCGACGCATCTTCGCCGGCCGCTGCCGCCATGCGCTTGTCCGGATCGACGGCGGCCTGCACATCGCCGAAAAACGCGTCGAGCTCATCGACTGCGACGGAGTCTTCGGGGCGATAACGATTCCGCTGTAAGGGCTAGCCGTTACCCACTCTCGTCTTCCTCGCGAAAGCGGGGACCCATCCTTCCACCATCGCGCTCTCGGACGCATGGATCCTCGCGTTCCGCGAGGAAAACGGTAGGGGCCGCGGTCGAGCAGGATTGCCTTCAAAGCCCCAGATAGGCGCTGTTGATCTTCGGGTCCGCCAATAACTCGGCGCCGCTGCCCTCCATCACCCCTGTGCCGCTTTCGAGCACGTATCCGTAATCGGCGATCGCCAGAGTGCGTCTAGCGTCCTGCTCGGCCAGCAGGATCGTCAGCCCGTCCGCCCGCAGGCGCTCGATGACCGTGAAGATCGACTGCGCAATCAGCGGCGCGAGGCCGAGTGTCGGCTCGTCGAGCAGCAGCAGCCGCGGCTCGGCCATCAGCCCGCGGCCGAGGGCCAGCATCTGCTGCTCGCCGCCGGAGAGCGTGCCGCCCGATTGTCGCCGCCGCTCGGCGAGGCGTGGGAAAAGCGCATAGGCGCGCTCGAGGCCGCGCGCGACATGCGGGCGGGCGTGCGGTGCGAAGGCGCCGACCCGCAGATTCTCCTCGACGCTCATCTCGGGGAAGATCAGCCGCCCTTCCGGGATCAGCACGATGCCGCGCTCGACCCGCTCGCTCGCCCGCTTGCCGGCAATGGCCGCGCCGTCGAAAGCGATCTCGCCGCGCCGCGGTGTCAGGATGCCGGCCGCCGTCTTCAAGAGCGTGCTCTTGCCGGCACCGTTGCTGCCGAGCAACGCCGTCACGGACCCGTCGCGGACGGCGAGCGAGACACCGTGCAGCGCCATCACGTCGCCATAGCCCGCGACGATGTCGGTGAGCTGGAGCAATCCCTGGCTCACGACGCGCTCCCGAGATAGGCCGCGATGACCCGCTCGTCCTCGACGATCGCCGCCGGCAGGCCCTCGACGATCTTCTCGCCGTGGTGCAGCACGACGATGCGGTCGGCGAGGCGCATCAGCGCTTGCATGACGTGCTCGACGATGACGATGGTAAGCGACCGGCGCTGCTTGATTACCCGGATTGCGGTGAGCAGCTCGTTGACCTCGGTCGCGGTCAGCCCCGCCATGACCTCGTCGAGCAGGATGAGCTGCGGCCCGGTCGCCAGTGCCCGTGCGATCTCGAGCCGCTTCTGTCCCGACAGGGTGAGCGATCCGGCAAGCTGCGACTTGCGCTCCTCGAGGCCAAGCTCGTGAAGGATCTCCTCGGCGCGTGCCGCCGCCTTCGCACGGCTGCGCTCGCGGCTCGAGCCGAAGAGCACAGCGACCATGACGTTCTCCAGGACCGTGAGGCCGGCGAAAGGACGGACGATCTGGAAGGTCCGGGCGATGCCGGCGCGGCAGTTCTGGTCCGGACGCGAGCCATCGATCCGCCGTCCCTTGAACCAGATCTCGCCGGAGCTCGGCGTCGCGTTGCCGGCGATCAGGCTGAACAGCGTTGTCTTGCCGGCGCCATTGGCACCCATGATGCCGACGATCTCGCCGCTCGCGACCTCGAAGCTGACGTCGCGCAGGGCACGGAGGCCGCCGAAGGTCTTCGATACGCTCTGCAACTTGAGAAGGGTCATGGCTTGACCTTGACGGGGCGCGAGAGCAGGCGGCCGGTGATGCCGCCGGGCGCGAAGAGGACGAAGGCGATCAGCAGGATGCCGAGCAGGATCATGTAGACCTGCGGCGCCCTGGCCCAGAGAATCTCCGAGAGCAGGACGAGCAGCGCGGCGCCGAGGAACGGGCCACGCGCATCGTCGCTGCCGCCGATGATCGCCATCGTCACGATGGTGAAGGAGACGATCGGGTCGAACACCTGGCTTGGCTCGAAATAGCTCGACCGTGCCACCATCAACGCCCCGACCATGCCGGGAATAATCGCCGACAGCGCGAAGGCGGCAAGCTTGCAGAAGGCGACCGGGACGCCGACCGTCTCCGCCGCCTCCTCGTTCTCGCGGATCGCCCGCAGCGCATAGCCGAGGCGTGAGCGGGCGACGAAGAAGGTCAGGGCCGTCGCCGCCGCGGCGAGTCCCAGCACGACGTAGTAAAGCTGCAGCACCGAGGGGCCACCGAGCAGCAAGCGGCTGAACTGGCCGAGTCCGGCCTCGACGTCGATCACGATGTATTTGCAGAACTCGGCGAGGCCGAAGGTGAGCATGACGAAATACGGGCCGCGAACGCGCAACGCGGGGTAACCGACCGCCAGCGCGAAGACGCCCGATGCCAGCCCGGCGCCGCCGACCGCGAGAACGCCGCCGACCTCACCCCACAGCAGGATTCCGACATAGGCGCCGAGCCCATAGAATACGACGTGCCCGAGCGATACATAGCCGGTGAGGCCGGACAGCAGGATCCAGCTCTCCGTCAGTGCGATCCACATCGCCAACGACAGTGCAACGCCGATCAGATAGTCGCCGGCGACGAAGGGGACTCCGCAAGCCGCCGCTAACGCGACGATCAGTGGGATGGTCCAGCGACCGATCATCGCACCACCCTCTTGCCGCCGAGCAGCCCCTGCGGCCGCACCAGCAGCACGAGGATAAAGACGCCGTAGATCAGCACGGAGCGCAGGCTGGGCGACGTCAGTGCGACACCGTAGGTCTCGAGGATACCGAGCAACAGACCGGCGGCCATGCCGCCCAGCAGATTGCCGAGCCCGCCAAGAATGACGACGACGAAAGCGGCGATGGTGAAGGGAAAGCCCATGAACGGCGTGATCTGCTCCATCATGCTGAGCAGCGCGCCGGCGAGGCCGGCGACCCCGAAGCCGATGCAGAAGCTGAGGATCTGGACCCGCTCGACGTCGATCCCGACGACCGTCGCAGCCTCGCGATGCTGCATCAGCGCCTTGATCGCCAGGCCGTAGATGTGGAACCGCAGGAAGAGCACGATGACGAGGCTAAGGATTCCGGTGACGATCAGCGCGGCAAGCCGGTTCTCGGTAATGCCGAGATTGCCGATCGCGACGACGCGGTCGAGGTACTGATAGGCGCGCGGCGTCGAATCGAAGGCGAGCGACGCTAGGTTCTGGATCACGATCGAGATGCCGAAGAACAACAGCAGCGAGTTGCCTTCGAGCCGCTGGACGAGCTGGCGGTTCGCCAGCAACCGCCGGAACAGTCCGACATAGGCGAGAGCGCCGAGCGCCGCGGTCAGAGCGGCGGCGATCAGCATCGACAGCAACGGCGACAGGCCGCTCAGGGTGAAAAGCCAATAGCTGACATAAGCACCGATCATCACCATGTCGCCGTGGGCGACGTTCAGCAGCCGCATGGTGCCGTAGACGAGGTTCAGCCCGAGCGCGACGAGCACGTAGATCGACCCCGTAACCAGGGCGGCAAACAGAAGCTGCCAGGAAAGGATCGCCTGCATGTCGGTGTCTCGGAAGTCGCGGGAATCGAATGGGAAGGATCGCATCCTCCCGACGACGGGATCAGTCGCCGGGAGGGTATTTTACCGGATCTTAATTGGCCGGCCAGGCCGGCTTCTTCTCGAACTTGGCGGTCGCGATGCTCGGCGGCCAGATCAGCTCCATGCTCTTGCCCTGGATCTGCAGCAGCGAAGCCGGGGTCGTCGCATTCTCGACGCCGTTGAACTTGACCGGGCCGTTGATCGTCTCGAAGGTCTCGGTCGAGATCTCCTTGCGGATTCCATCCTTGTCGAGTCCCGCCTTCGCCACAGCCTGCTCAAGGATCTCGCATGACATATAGGCGAGCGCTGAGTCGAGATAGTCTGGCGCCTCGTGGAACTGTTTCTCATAGGCGTCGAAGAACGGCTGCGCCTTCTTCCACGCGGCGACCTTCGGGCTCCAGTGACCCATCGTGACGATGCCGTCGGTCGCGGCACCGAACTGCTTGGTGAACCACGACTCGGTGGCACCGACCATGACGAACTGGAACGGTGCCGCGATGCCGTTCTCGCGCGCTTGCTTCATATAGAGCGTCGAGTCGGCCGGATAGGAGAACACCAGCACGGCGTCGGGATTGGCGTTCTTCACGTTGATCAGCAGCGAGGTCATGTCCTTAATGGACGGCGGATACTCCTCGTTGACCTTGACCTCGATGTCGTTCTTCTTGAGAGCCGGCATCAGGAAACTCTTCACCTCGAGGGCGAAGGGCAGCTGCGGCGTCAGCACCGCGACCGTCTTCAGTCCGTTCGCCTTCAGCGCGTCCGCAATCACCGGGCCGAAGCGGTCTGGCATGACCGCGGTCGTGAACCACAGATTGCCCGGCTTGAGCTCGCGCAGCTTCACCGAAGCCGCTGAATCGCCGACCATCGGAAACTTGTATCGTTCGACGACGCCGGAGACGGCGATATGAGCGGGCGTACCCCAGGGCGCGAGCAGAAGATCGACTTTGTCGCTGGTAATCAGCTTCTCGTAGATCTGCACCGCCTTGCCGGGATCCGACTGGTCGTCGTACCAGACGAACTCGATCGGCCGCTTGACGCCCTTGACGTCGAGCCCACCGCGCGCGTTCACCTGATCCTTCCAGAAATTATAGGTGTCGAACTGCGAGCCCGTCCCGGCGGCGAAGAGCCCCGTCTTGGAGATCGCGAAGCCGATGCGGACAGGGTCCGCGGCCTGGGCGCTCGCCGCAGCCATCAGAGCCAGTCCGGCCATTAGGGATAGCAACCATCTCCGCTTCATTGCATGTCTCCTTCTTCGTCATTGGGGTTCACGGGGTCGACCACAGGCGGCGTCGGAATTACCCCCAGCGCCGTTAGAATGACCTCGGGGGAGAACGGCTGCCGTCCGACGCGCACACCGAACGGGCGCAGGGCATCGTTGACGGCGCACCAGACGGCGGCCGTGGCGCCGATCGTCCCGGCCTCGCCGACGCCCTTGATGCCGAGCGCGGTTCCCGGCTGCGGCGTCAGGACGTGCGCGATCGTGATGTCCGGCATCTCGGCCGCCATCGGCACGAGGTAATCGGCCATCGTGGCGGTGAGCTGCTGGCCCTGCTCGTCGTAGACGCAACGCTCGAAGAGCGCCGCACCGAGCCCCTGCACTATGCCACCCCGCAGCTGGTCGTCGACCAGCAGCGGGTTGATGACATGGCCACAGTCATCGACGATCCAATGATCGAGCAATTTGATCCAACCGGTCTCGGCGTCGATCTCGAGATGACAGGCCTGGATACCGTTGGCGATGAAATACGGGTCGGTGCGCGGCGTGAAGTGGCTGGTCGCGCTGAGTTCCGGCGTAACCTCCGGCGGCAGCAGGTCCTGGCAGTAATAGGCGATTTCGCAGACCCGGGCGAGCGAGAGCCGCTCGCGCCCGTCGGCAACGTCGACGATCAGCCGGTCTCGAATGTCGAGATCCTCAAGGTTCCCCTGCAGGACGGCGGCGGCAACGGTCAGCAGATTGCGGCGGAGCTGGCGCGCTGCGGCGTGCGCAGCCTCACCGCTGATCGCGAGACCGCGCGACGCCCAGGCTCCGCCGCCCTGTGCGCCTGCGCTGTCGCCGGCCGATACCGCAACGTCGTCTAGCGGAATCCCGAGCGTCGCCGCGACGATCTGTGCAATTCCGGTTAGCGTTCCCTGCCCCTGATCGCTGCAGCCGATCTCGCAGCGCACCGTCCCGGACGGCTCGAAGCGGATGATGCAGCTGTCCTGGCTGGTGATCGGCAACCCGCCCGGGCCATAGAGCCCGGCGCCCGGCGCAGTCTGTTCGAGAAACGTCGCAAAACCGATGCCGCGATGGATCCCGGCCTCGCGCAGCTCCGATTGCTGCTGCCGCAGGCATCGGTAGTCCATCAGCTCGAGGATGCGGTCGAGACAGGGGACGAGCGAGAGCTCGGTCATCTTCAGACCGCCCTTGCTCGTCGCCGGGAACTGACCCTGGCGCAGGTAGTTGCGTCGCCGCATCTCGGCCGGGTCGATATCCAGCGCACCGGCCGCGAGGTCGATCAGCTGCTCGACGATGCTGCAGGAGATCGGCTGGCCGACGCCACGCAGCGCCCCCGACGGTACCTTGTTCTGATAGGCGACGCGAAGCTGGCTCCGGAAGGCAGCGATGTCGTAAGCGGCGCCAAGGAAGGTCGCGGCCTGCAGCCCGTCGCCGAGGCTCGAGCGCGGATAGATCGAATATCCGCCGATACCCGATACCAGGTCGACGTCGATCGCCAGGATGCGACCGTCGCGATCCGCGGCGAGCCTGCCGGTCGCGAGGAACTCGCGCGCCTGCGCATCGGACTGGAAGGCCTCGAGCCGGTCGGCGGTGAACTTGACCGGGCGACCGAGCAGCACCGCGATCGCCGCCGTCGCGATTTCGTCGCCGTAGACGTGCAGCTTGCTGCCGAAGGCGCCGCCGACGTCGCCGGCAATGACGCGCACGCGATGCTCGGCGAGGCCGAGATGCCGGGCGAACATCGTCTGCATGAGATGCGGCGACTGGTGAGATTGGCGGACCAGCAGGCTCCGCTCGGTCGGGTCGTAATCGGCGATGATGGCCCGCGACTCGAGCGCGACGCAGGCGACCCGACCGAAGTCGAAACGGTGCTCGACGACCGCGGCCGCTGCGGCGAAGGCGCGATCGACCTCGCCGTTTTCGAACCGGGCGCTGAAGGCGAGATTCGAGCCGAGCGAGGAATGCACCATCGGAGAACCCGCGGCCAAGGCCGCGATGGGATCGACGACGGCGGGCAGCTCTTCCCAATCGACCGCGACGAGCTCCGCGGCATCCTCGGCCTCGCGTCGGCTGCGCGCGACGACCGCGGCGACCGGCTCGCCCTGGAAGGCGATTTCGGCGATCGCGATCGGCCATTGCTCGGCCGAGACGTGCTGCGGCAGATGGGCGAGCGTCACCTGCATCGGCTTGCAGACCGTCGCGATATCGGCACCGGTGACGACGCGTACGACACCCGGGAACGCCAGGGCCGCCGCGATGTCGATGCCACGAATACGTGCATGCGCCATCGGCGACCGCACGAAGGCGAGATGCACCATTCGCGGCAGCGTCTGATCGTCGGTATAACGGCCGCGCCCGGAGGCGAGGCGCAGCGCGCTCGGTCGTGCCACCCCCTCGCCGACCGGCGAGCCGGCGGGAAAGGCGGGATGGCGGGCGCTAGCGATCGCCGGCTCCCGCCGCGATCCGCCCCGCAAGCACGCTCGCGACGGCATCGACGATCGCCTGATAGCCGGTGCAGCGGCAGTAATTTCCTGAGAGATGTTCTCGGATCTCGCCGCGGCTCATGGCGCGCGGCCGCTCGAGCAGCGCTGCCGCGGTGATCAGCATGCCCGAGGTACAGAAGCCGCATTGCAGCGCGTTGCGGGCGACGAACTCGGCCTGGAGATCGGCTATCGCGCCGCTCTCGCTCAGCCCCTCGATCGTCTCGATGCGGCGTCCGTCGGCCTGGACGGTCAGCATCAGGCAGCCGCGCACCGCGATTCCGTCTACGCGAACCGTGCAGGCGCCGCAGACGCCGTGCTCGCAGCCGAGATGCGAGCCGGTCAGCCCGAGATCCTCGCGCAGGAAATCGACGAGATGCTGGCGCACCGGCACCGTCGCCGCGATGGGCTCGCCATTGACCGAGAGCGTTATCGTGGCGCGAGTCACTGCGTCCATCAGGCTGCCGTGATCTGCGCGACAACGCGGCCGGCGAGGATTTGCGCCCATTGCCGCTTCGTCGCGGCGCCGCCCTGGAGATTGTCGCTCGGGTCGAGATCCTCCAGCAACGCGGCAACAATGTCGTCGCGCAACGCGCGGGAAAGCACCCGTCCTTGCGCCGCGGCAGCGGCGTGGGAGGCAACCCGCGGGAACGACTCCGAGCCGAAGACCACGAGGCGCAGCGCCGCTACTTTGGCGTCCGCAACATCCGCCTGGCAGGCGATTCCGACGACCGCGAAATCGCCGTGCCGACGGCTCAGCTCCGCGAAGCCGTGCCGCCGGTTCGGGGTCTGCCGCTTCACGCGAACTTCGACGAGAATCTCGTTCGGCCGCCGATCGGTCTCGAAAAGACCGCGGAAGAAAGCGGCAGCGCCGATCGTGCGGCTTCCTGCGCTGCTCGCAAGGACGAGTTCGGCTTCGAGCGCCACCATGCACGCAGGCAGCTCGGCGGCGGGGTCGGCGAGCGACAGGCTGCCGCCGATCGTGCCGCGATTGCGGATTGCGGGATGTGCGACGTGGCGGACGGCGGCAGCAAGGAGCGGCGCCTCGGCGGCGATCACGGCCGAGGCTTCGAGCTCCGCATGACGGGTCAGCGCGCCGATCCGGATGACGTCACCCTGGATCTCGATACCCGTCAGCGCGGCGACGCCGTTGATGTCGATCAGCACCTCCGGCACATCAAGCCGGAAATTGAGGGCCGGCATCAGGCTCTGGCCGCCTGCGAGGATTCGCGCGCCGGTCCCATAGGAGTCGAGCGCGGCAAGCGCCCCGGGCAGATCGGTCGCGCGCAAATAGGCGAAATTCGGCGCCTTCAAGTTGCCACCAGATCGCGAAAGACGGCGTAGAGATTGCTCTTCCGCTCGATGCCGACGCCGACGGCATCGGGAAGCGAGACGAAGCCGTCGGCGACGCTCATCCCTTCGGGATAACCGCCGAAGATACTGTTAGCATCGGGCGCCGATTCGTGGCCGCCAAGCCCGAGACCGGCGACAACGTGGAAAGACAGCAGATGTCCGGCGTGCGGCAGGCAGCGTCGGCGCGACCAGCCATGCTCCTCGACCAGTGCGAGCATCGCCAGATACTCGACAATGCCGTAGCTGAGCGAGACATCCATCTGCAGGAGGTCGTGCTCGCGGTGCAGCCCCGCATGGCGCAGCAGATTGCGAAGATCCGGCGCCGAGAAGATGTTCTCGCCGGTCGCCAGCGGCGTCGCCATCATAGCCCTCAGCTCGCGATGCAGCTCGTAGTCGAGCGGCTCGACGGGCTCCTCGATCCAGGCGAGCTTGTAGGGCTCCAGCGCCGTCACATAGCGGATCGCCTGTTCCCGGCTGAACGTCCCGTTGCAATCGACGGCAAGATCGTCGCCGCTACCGACCGCGTCGAGCACGGTTTCGATGCGCCGCAGATCCTCGGACAGCGGCGCGCCGCCGATCTTGATCTTGACGCGCCGGTACCCGAGCTCGCGAGAGCGGCGGATCTCGTCAGCCAGCGCGGCGAGGTCGCCATCGGGCCGGTAATGGCCGCCGCTCGCATAGGCCGGAACGCGCGTCTCGACGCTCCCGCCACGGAACCGGTCGGCGAGCACCCGCCAGAGCGGCTTCTCCTCGATCTTGGCGACGAGATCCCAGATCGCCGCGTCAATCAGCCCGACCGCTCCCGATCGCTCGCCATGGCCACCCGGCTTCTCGCCGCGCATGACGATGTCCCAGACCTTGAACGGGTCGATGTTCGTACCGAAACGGTCGGCGTAGTCGTCCGGCGCGGCGGCGAGCAGCCGCGGAATGAAGCGCTCGCGCAGCAGGCCGCCGTGCCCGTACCGCCCGATCGAATCGAACGCCAGTCCGACGAGGTTGCGTCCGTCGCGACGAAGGTCGCTGACGATGACGACGGCGCTCGCGGTCATGGCGCGGAAGTCGATCTTCGCGTTACGCATCCCCGATGCCAGCGGCACCGTGCTTTCGCGAATATCGACAATGCGCATTAGATCTGACCCCGCAGTCGTCAGCCGTCGCGGCGTGTCGTGAACTGCCTCTCGCACGCCGGGGTCGTCAGCTCGCGGACCGGCGCGCTGCTCACGCCTTGGGAACCTGCTTCCAATCGTGTTCGGCGATGTCGAAGACGATGCCCAGCGGGTCCTTGAACTTCGCCTCGGCGTCGACGCCGGGATAGGTATCGGGCAGCCGCATGAAAAAGCTACCGCCGTTCTCCTCGATCTTCCTGGCCGTCGCCTGCTCGTCGTCGACGACGAAGCCGAAATGGTGCAGCCCGGCCCAGCCCGGACCGTTGACGGCACCCTTGGTACCCTCGGGAAATGCCAGGAGCGTGAGGTTCATGATTCCGTCGGACAACATGATGGCATTGCCGATCGGGCTCTCGGCCTCCGCGACGCGGGTCAGCTCGAGGGCCTTCTCATAAAACTGCGCCGCGGTCTCCAGGTCAGGCACCTGAAGCGCGATATGCCGAAGTTTTGCCACGTCGCGTAGCTCCTCTTCCCTGCCCGGCTCATTTAACGAATATAGTTCGGGTTTGAAATAATTGCCAGGACAGAGCCACGTCGGCCCGATTTTTTCGAGCGCGATCGCTGTCGCCAGCGATTGCCCAAGATTGCGGCACGCTTCGCCAAACATTGAGCATTTCGTCAGCGACGCGCTCAAAACGCTTCGCGCATTTCCAAAGTAACGAAGCGCTCTCCCTCTGAAATCATTGTGTAGCACCTATCGCCGAGATTCTTTGCATCAGTCAGCGGCGGAGCGCGCTATGGATGTCGAAAATTCGTCATTGGATCGACCAAGGACCGTCGATTGCCCGAGACTTCAGGCGCGATGCCGCGTCTCGAAACGACGAGTCATGGCGGCGCAGATTGTCGGCAACGCGGAGGCTTCGGTGGAAGATTTGCTGAATGACCCCATCGCCGAGCTCTTGCGGCGACGTGACAAGCTTACCCTTCAGCAGGTTTGGGATTGCATCGAGGACGGTCGGCGTCGCCTGCGAATGCGGACATAACGGCCCTGCCGGCGGACTAATCACCCGAAGGCGGGGTGGCAGCAGCCTCCAGGACATTCCCATAACGGCCCGACTGCAGAATCGGCGTCAGCCAGGCATTGACCGCTTCTCTCAAGGCCGGATCGCGGGTCATCCAGTAAGCCTTGTCCGAACGGTCGAATGGCTGGGACACGGTTGCCGAACAGAGGATGCCCGGGTGTCGCCGAGCCTGATAGTCCACCTCGGCGCCATCCGTGACCATGACGTCGGCATGGTTGGCAGCCAACTCATCGAAGATCGTGCGGTTGTCAGGATGTACCTCGATCGTGGCGTTGGAGAAGTTCGTCCTGGCAAAACGCTCGTTGGTGCCCCCCGGATTGACCACGACGCGGACCGTGGCCCGATCGATGACGGCGATCGAGGTATAGCGGTCCTTGTCGGAGCAGCGCACGATCGGCCGCTTGCCGTCCCGCATGACCGGTATCGAGAAATCCCCCATCATGGACCGATCGGGCGTCACGCTGACACCGCCCATGGCAATGTCATAACGGTCCGCCTGCATATCGGCCTGGAGCGTCTTCCACGTCGTCGGCACGATGACGAGCGCGACGCCCAGCGCCTCGGCGAGATCCTTCGCCATTGCGATATCCGCGCCGGCGAACTGCCCGTCGGGGCCGCGCAGCGAAAAAGGAGGGTAGTCGCCCGTCATCCCGACCTTGAGCGCACCGTCCGATTTGATGACGGCAAGAGGGCGCGCCGCTGAGGGGGCGGCCAACAAGATGAGGGTGAGCGCCGAGCCTGCCAGGACACCGGCCCAATCAGGTGATCTCTTCATGTGATTCACGCCTTGGTTCGCGTTTCCGAGGACAGTGTGAACCCGGCGTTATAACTGGGCATCGTCGACGGCCGTCATAGTTCGCCACGGAACTATCATCCGTCCGAGACCACGACCTCCGAGACCGACACGCCGACAATCGGCATCGTGATCTCCCAAACGCCGATGAGACAGCCGCGTTCATGACCGGCAGCCCGCCGCCCTGTGTCCAAGGGCTCTTAAATAACCCACGCCATCTCGGATGCGAAGCTGGCAGCGCGCCGCCGTCGAGCGCCCGCTGACCCTGAACGTATTTTTTTTGCGACTGACGAGGTGATCCTCGCGATTTCGCGCCTATATCTTACTTGGGTGACCGATCGCTCGGATAAGGGCTCGCGCCATGCTCGACCTCGGGACGACCACCCTCGGCCTCGTGTTCCGGTCTCTGGAAGGGTCTCTCCAGGGCAATGTTCGACTGCGTCGGCAGCGCAGAGAATACGAACGACGGGGCATCAATCCGCTATTCCCCGTTCTGATACTCGACCTCCTGTATCCGCCAAAATCGTCTGATCCAGCCAATGCTGGTTCGTGGAGTGACTCGCCATGAAGGAACGGCTTTGGACGACGATCGCTCGGCGCGACCTGCTTCGCGCCATGATGACGGCCGCCGCGGCGACGACCGCGGGAACTGTGGCCGTCGAGGCATCCGCTGCCACGTCCGAGAGTAGCGGCGACAAGCGCAAGGCTCGCTACCGAGCGGATTCCGCGGAAGTGAAAGACTTCTATCGCGTTAACCGTTATCCCGCGAAGTGAGGCGCCACCGTGCTGATCAGGAAGACGGAACGCTCCCGCCGCAGAACGCCCACCGCCGCGCGGGCAGGACAAACGGACCACGGTTTGGACCGCCGTACGTTCCTGCAGCGCTCCGGCCTTGCCGCGGCGAGTTTGACGGCGCTCGGAAGTCTGTCGCTCGGCACCGTCCGCAAGGCCGCCGCCGGCCCGCCGCCGCCCGCAGGCGCGGCGGTTACGAGCCGTAAGAATATTTGCACCCATTGCTCGGTCGGCTGCTCGGTCATCGCCGAGGTCGCGAACGGCGTCTGGATCGGTCAGGAGCCCGTCTATGACAGTCCGATCAATCGCGGCTCGCACTGCTGCAAGGGCGCGGCGGTTCGCGACGACGCGTTGAACGACCGCCGCCTGCGCTATCCGGTGAAGCTCGTCGACGGAAAATGGACCCGCCTTTCCTGGGACCAGGCCATCGACGAGATCGGGGACCGGCTGCTGCAGATCCGGGAAAAATCAGGACCCGACTCCGTCTATTGGCTGGGCTCGGCCAAGTTCACCAACGAAGCCGCCTATCTCAACCGCAAGCTGGCTGCCTTCTGGGGAACCAACAACTCCGACCACCAGGCGCGTATCTGCCATTCGACCACGGTCACGGGTGTCGCCAATACCTGGGGCTACGGCGCGATGACCAACAGCTACAACGATATCCGCAACGCCAAGACCATCATGGTGATGGGTGGCAATCCGGCGGAAGCCCATCCGGTGTCGCTGCAGCATATTCTCGAGGGCAAGGAGCTCAACCGCGCCAACATGATCGTGATCGATCCGCGCATGACGCGGACCGCCGCGCATGCCACGGAATATGTCCGGGTGCGTCCTGGCACGCATATCGCGACGATCTACGGGATGCTCTGGCACATCTTCCAGAACGGCTGGGAAGACAAGGAATTCATCCGCCAGCGGGTCTATGGAATCGATGAAATCCGGGCCCAGGTGGCGAAGTGGCCGCCGGCCGAGGTCGAGCGCGTCACCGGCCTGCCGGAAGCGCAGGTCAAGCACGTCGCCGAAGTCTTCGCCAAGGAGAAGCCGGCGACGCTGATCTGGGCGATGGGACAGACCCAGTTCACCACCGGTACGGCGAACGTCCGCGCCAGCTGCATCCTGCTGCTCGCCACCGGCAATGTCGGATACGCCGGCGGCGGCGCCAACATTTTCCGCGGCCACACCAATGTGCAGGGCGCCACCGATTTGGGCCTCGATGTCACGTCGCTGCCGCTCTACTACGGCCTTACCGAAGACGCGTGGCGGCATTGGTGCCGGGTATGGCAGGTCGACTACGACTGGATGCGCGGGCGTTTCCCGAGCAAGGCCTTGATGGAAGCGCCGGGAATTCCGAGCACGCGCTGGTTCGACGCCACTTTGCTGCCGAAGAACCAGGTCAGCCAACCTGACAACGTTCAGGCGATGTTCGTGATGGGACACGGCGTCAACACCATCACGCGGATGCCGGAAGCGGTAAAGGGCATCGAAAAGCTCGAACTGCTGGTGGTGTGCGATCCCTATCCCACCGCATGGTCGGTGGTGTCGGAGCGCAAGAACGGCACCTACCTCCTGCCCGCCTGCACCAGCTTCGAAATGGAAGGCTCGCGCACCGCCTCCAACCGCTCGATCCAGTGGGGCGAAAAGATCGTCGAGCCGGTGTTCGAATCGAAGAACGACTACGACACCATGTACATGCTCGCCAAAAAGTTCGGCTTTGCCGACAGGATGTTCAAGAACATCAAGGTCGAGAACGGCAAGGTCGACGCCGAGGATATCCTGCGCGAGATCAATCGCGGCGGCTGGTCGACTGGCTATTGCGGCCAGTCCCCCGAGCGGCTCAAGGCGCATATGCGCAACCAGCACAAATTCGACCTGGTGACGATGCGGGCGCCGAAGGACGATCCGGAGGTCGGCGGCGAATATTACGGCCTGCCATGGCCGTGCTGGGGAACGCCGGAGTTCAAGCATCCGGGCAGCCCGATCCTGTACAATACCAATTTACCGGTGAAGGAAGGCGGCGGCACGTTCCGCGCGCGTTTCGGCGTCGAGCGCGTGGTCAAGCGCAAGGTTATGGAAAACGGCCAGCAGGTCGAACGCGAGGACCACGACAATCTGCTCGCCGAGGGTTCTTACTCGGTCGGCTCCGAAATCAAGGACGGCTATCCCGAATTCACCCTGGGCGTGCTCAAGAAGCTCGGCTGGGACAAGGACCTCACCGCGCAGGAGATGGCGGTGATCCAACAGGTGAATGCGGCCAATCCCGACGCTGTGTCGTGGTCGACGGATCTCTCGGGCGGCATCCAGCGGGTGGCGATCGAGCATGGCTGCTCGCCCTACGGCAACGGCAAGGCGCGGATGATCGCCTGGAATTTGCCCGATCCGATTCCGGTTCACCGCGAGCCGATCTATACGCCGCGGCCCGACCTCGTCGCCGCCTATCCGACCTTGCCGGACGCCAGGCAATTCCGCGTGCCCAATATCGGCTTCACCGTTCAGAAGGCCGCCGTCGATCGCGGCATCGTCAAGCAGTTTCCGCTGATCCTGAGTTCCGGCCGGCTGGT
>JAQGID010000256.1 GCA_028291405.1 Rhodospirillales bacterium
ACTCAGCTAAAGAGCGGGTCGGGCTAGCAGTGGGAACGTGATCACCAACATGCTTCATCCTGGCCGCCCGCTAAGGAATCGCCCTCCTCGTCGGATCCGCGCAGCGATGCGCTACCATCTGGTTGGCGATCACTGGTGAAGCTCAGAAGGGTAGAGCATTAGCTTGTGATCCTGGATGTCTTCGGTTCGAGCCCGGTCACTCGCCGCATTTAAGCGCGTGGTGTCATAGGGCTGCCGGCGTGAGTATCTCACGTCGCAGCATTCAATCGAATCGATGAGTCGGCGAGGAAAGGGATTGCCGACGAACTCCAACCCCATCGATTGGTTGTAGCCAAGATCCAGCGTCGTATAGCACTCAGCGGGGCACGGCTGCTCACCCCGTTAAAACGTACGTGTCCGTCGAGGTTGGCGGGTTCGTTTACGTGAATGTCACCCCTTGTCCCTTTTGAAGGGTGTCGAAAGTGACAAACCCATGCTAATCTATTGGTAAGGTTGGATTTTCGGGGTTACCTTGGCTGAAGGGGCTGTCACCTAAGATGGCTTTCGGAACAAGATGTAGATAATAGTGAGAACATTTTGTTCTGAACTTGATTTTGCGCAGTGGCTAAAGCGGTTCATTTTGTTCCGGATGATCGCTTCTGGTCTCTAATTTTGGAACCAAACGGGCCGATCGCCTGGTCTCACCTATCTCCGCGCACGGGGCGTCGTCAGCGCGCCATTCTGCAATTCCGACACGTATCAAGCGTTGGTCGTCGATGATGGCGCGATTCCCCGTCCGGCGGTGGCAAATGGTACGAGCCAGCGCGGAGGTACGCGAGATTGAACGAACCCGCTCGCGCGGGAATGGGGCTGTTGTTGGCGGGTGAGGTCTCCCGTCTGAGAGGATTGCGGTTGTCGAAGCCCAATCCCTCGGACAGGAGATCCCCAGATGGCCGAGCTGAGTCCTCTGCGCCGCCGCATGATCGAGGACATGACCGTCCGCAATTTGTCGCCGGCGACGCAACGATCCTACGTACATGCCGTCGCGAAGTTCAGCCGGTATTTTAATCGTTCGCCGGACCGGCTTGGTCTTGAGGATGTGCGCGCCTTCCAAGTGCATCTGGTCGCGACCGGGATGTCGTGGCCGGCGCTGAACCAGACGGTCTGTGCCTTACGGTTCTTCTACGGCGTGACGCTGGGCCATAGCGAGATCCCCGAGCGCATCCCGTTCGGACGCGAGCCGCGCAAGCTGCCCGTCGTGCTGAGCGCGGATGAGGTCGTGCGCTTCCTCGATGCGGTGCCGAGCCTGAAGACGCGCACAGCGCTGACGACGGCCTATGCGGCGGGTCTGCGGGCGTCGGAGGCGATCGGCCTCAAGGTCAGCGATGTCGACAGCGGCCGGATGGTCATCCGGGTCGAGCACGGCAAGGGCGGCAAGGACCGCTACGTCATGCTGTCGGCCCAGCTGCTCGGCATTCTACGCACCTACTGGCGGCTCGCCCGGCCGCCGGACTGGCTGTTTCCCGGACGGGATGCGAGCGGGCCGATCGACGTGCAGGTGCTCTATGCGGCGTGCCGCTCGGCCTGCGCTGCAGCGGGCCTCTCGAAGCGCGTGACGGTGCATACGCTCAGGCACAGCTTTGCGACGCATCTCCTGGAGAATGGCACGGATATCCGCATCATCCAGGTGTTGCTCGGCCACAGCAACCTGTCGAGCACGGCGCGCTACACCCGGGTCTCGACCGGGCTGATCCAGAAGACGGCAAGCCCGCTCGACCGATTGACGCTAGAGGTCGTGCCGCCCGCCTGATCGGTCGGCGTCATGTCGGCCGGACTGGAAGTGGCGGATATCTTCCGCCGCCACGGCGACGCCTATCGTCAGGCGTATGATGGTCATCTCGGGCGCGTCGAGCGGCGGGTAATGAGCGCGATCGAGCTGTGTCGGACGGCGGCGCTCGGAGGGCATGTCGAAGCCTGCTCGAGTTGCGGGCTGGTGCGCTGCGCCTATAACTCCTGCCGCAACCGGCATTGCCCGAAGTGCCAAGGGCAGGCCCGCGCCGATTGGCTGGCCGCACGCCAGGCCGAGCTGCTGCCGGTGTCCTACTTCCACGTCGTGTTCACGCTGCCGGCGCCGGTGGCCGAGATCGCGTTCCAGAACAAGGCGGCGGTCTATGCCATCTTGTTCAAAACGGTGGCCGAGACGCTGCGAACCATCGCGGCCGATCCGAAGCATCTCGGCGCCGAGATCGGGCTCGTCGCCGTGCTCCATACCTGGGGTCAGAATCTGCACCATCATCCGCATGTCCATTGCGTCGTGCCGGGCGGCGGCCTGTCGCTCGACGGCACACGCTGGATCGGCTGCCGGCCCGGCTTCTTCCTGCCCGTGCGTGTGCTGTCGCGGCTGTTCCGCCGGCTGTTCCTCGACGCGCTGCGCGCCGCGTTCGAGGCCGGCGGTCTCGGCTTCTTCGGTGATCTCGCCGGTCTTGCGCAGGCCGCCACCTTCATGCGCCGCTTGCGCGAACTGCGGCGGGTCGACTGGGTTGTCTATGCCAAGCCGCCCTTCGGCGGCCCCGCCCAGGTGCTCGCCTATCTCGGCCGCTACACCCATCGCGTCGCGATATCCAACACGCGCCTGATCGCCGTGACCGATAGCGACGTCGCCTTCCGCTGGAAGGACTATCGTCACCATGGCAAGGCGAAGGTGATGACCCTCGGCGCCGACGAGTTCATCCGGCGCTTTCTGCTCCACACCCTGCCGGACGGCTTTCACCGCATCCGCCATTATGGCTTCCTCGCCAACGGCCATCGGCTGGCGAAGCTGGCGCTTTGCCGGAAACTCCTCGACGTTCCACCCGAGACGTTGTCGGCGGTCGCGGCAACCGACGAACCGCTCACCCCGCTTCCGCTCAATCGCTGTCCCTGCTGCGGCGGCACGATGATCCCACTGGGTATCGTGCCGCCGCCTCAGCCGCGTCGCCCATCCTTCTGGTGCGACAGCTCATGAACCGCCGACATCCCAGCAGCGCCGGATTGCCCGCCCCGACAGCCATGCGCGCCGGCGAGGATCCTTTTGTCCGCCACCATGCCATCGATCAGGGGCGACACCAGAACAGCGACAAAACCGATGCCGATCCCGATCGGCGGGCTACGACGGGCCTTGTCCCTCTCGATCAATCCGCCCCGATCGTCGCGCGGCATGTTCAGATCGGCGTCACGGACCAGGCCGCCGAGCCACAATCCCCATAGTCTGCCCGCCATCCCGCGGGTTCGCTCAATCCGGCTTCAATGAGGTCGCGATCTTGTCCAGCATCGCCGTCGGTGCCGCGCGACCTCACAGAAGCCTCCAGATTCACCTTGAGCGGGCGAATCATGATAGGTTGAAATCTGGCCAGTTTTCCGTTGATTTGCTTATGCTAAGAGAGGCGGAAAATGACATTGTTACAAGATTATTGCGCTGATCTATTTTAACCTTTTTGGCCAGACTTGGGACCACCTCTTTAACCAACTTAGTGAAATATTTGACCACTTTTTTCGGGTCTACCGAAGCATGCACTTCAAATGCCACAATATGTGCAATGATTGAGGCGCTTTCTTCGACTCGGGTCGTAAAGTCGACTATTGCCGGCAGACGAACCACTTCCGGCACCACGCGTCTGTATAGGATTGCTACCTCCTCCCGGTGCCAACTCGGGCGCCCTCGGACACGGGTAAATTCGTACGTTCTTAATTTTGCCTCGTCGATCAGATCGAGGAAAGTTTCTAAGCCATCGATATCGAGGGTATCGCAGGCCATGGCAATCCGCTTCGCCGACCGGTGATCCTGCGGATCATCGGGCAGCAGTGCGTTGATTGTGGTCCCAAGCACGCCGCAAATCTCACGAAGTACAAAGACATCCGGCAGTCGACGACCATTGACATAATTGTTGTACGTCCGTTCGCTCAAATTGGCACGCCGTGCCACCTCCGCTCCCCGCATCCCAAGCGCCGCGGCGCGTCTTCGTAATTCTTCACCGATAATCTTTGGGTGCGCTTGTTCTGACGACGGCATCTTGGGTTTAGGCGGCACTTTTCTTCCTCACTCACCAACCAGAGACGGTTTAATTTCGACAAAGAATGATTTCAAAATGACGTTTCGTATTGCTACTGATGATTGAAAGCAGTAATGCCAATCCTGAAAGAACATCCAGTTGTGAATATACCCCAGATTGAGCCGAGCCGTGAAGATGAGAGACCGCTAGAACCGGTTCACGGGATTGTTACGGCCCGGAATGATCTCATGCTATCAGGGCTGGGCGAGTGCGCGACGTACGGCGAAGGACCATGCGCGCAGGGGTTGGGACCAGGGAAATTGCCTGTCGCTCCGTAGAAAAAATGTCGAAAACTGATCTCAATGCCGCAATACTCTCATGATTCGCCTATTATTTTAAGTATTGAATAAGCCATCTTGATCTTTCGATCGTCTAATTTTTTTAGAATTTCGATCGACTGAAAAAATTCGATTTTCCCGGATCTGTCGCCTCCCAGCTTTTCTACCATTAAATCTTCAACAGAGACCCCCAAGATCTTTGCCAGTCGGTTTAACGTTGCCTCGCTCGGAACGCTGACACCCCGTTCCAAGTTTGAAATCGTCTCGACTGATCGATCTATACGCTCCGCCAGTTGCTCCTGCGTGAGCTTCTGCTCGATGCGATAGGCCCGAACCCGTAACCCGATCTGCCGGTTTCTCTGCATTGTAAAGATTTACCGGGATGATCGTGGTTGACCCACGCATTCATTTTCCGTATTTTGTGATAGAAACCGTAGAAACCCGCAGTTGCCAAGCGTCATGAACGATAGGCCAAAGCACGAATTTTCTCGGGAGATATCGGCGTGACATGCCTCAATGTCTGGACGCTGCCGCTAATCTGATCATGCAATTTTGCGAGGCTTTTAACCTCAAGAGGGACCTAATCGACTCGTGGAGCGGCGTTCGTCTCTTAGGCGGCGGCTCATTTAGGATGTTTCGCACGTCGTCAGCTTTACCAGCTCGCGGCACACCCGAACGAACTCAAATCATTCCTAACACGGTCGTAGAAGGCTTGATTCGGATCGCAGGCGAACTCGATTCACCTTTAGGAGCACCATTTAGGAGCACCATTTCGCGCGCGCCGAGACCGCGATGCCGCAGGCCCAGTGCCCCCGCCACCGGCAGCAGTTCAACCCGGACAAATCACGTTGCTTACCTGACTTATGGAGAAACCGAAATGCCTCGGTTGGAAACCGACATTGTGCCGTCTTGGCTCGATAAAAATCCGGATAAATCTTCCATTCGATCGCTGCAAGACCGAGCCGCGTATGTTGCCTGCACGGGAACATGGCCGTCTCACTTACGCGGCGCATTCAATCTCCTCCTGCGCGCTTCGGTGCGCCGGCGTGACAACCTAGCCTCTACTTTGCCACACGAAGGCTCACTAGAGCTGAGACCGGAGATTGCAGACCGGCTGGCAATCTCCGACCATGCGATGGTTAAAAAGGTCCGAAGATTAAAATTGGCTGGTTGGGCGGTACTCCGCCTCCAATCCAAAGGCCGTGCTAGCTACCAGTGCGTATACCTCGTTCGAGCAACGAGCGGAAAGCCGGACTTTATAACCGTGTACATTAACGGTTCGACGATCGAAGGCCGCTTGCAGACCCCCTCGGGTAAATTGGTTGTCGTTAGCCCGCTACTATTTGTTCGCCATCGCGAACGCCGGAAGATGTCGTTGTCGCTTTAGCTGTACAGGACTACCTCGAACGGATGACGACGGCCTCCGTCGAGTGTAACTCGCCGAGATCGCCAAGTTCCTTTCGTGTTACCGCGCCGACTAGGAAACCACAACAAGGGGGCATTTCAAAAACGTCACAAAAAAAATCGTAAGTGTCCGCTGGCTCGCCTTGTGCGGCTCCGTTGGGGGCGACTGCGACTACACGTCTGTCAGCATCGGGAGCCAGCTGCGACCGAATTGATATAGATCCCGCAAGAGCTTGTGTTGACTTTGAGGGCAAGGGCGCCGTGATCTCGGGCCGACGAAGGCGTCAGCAATCGCTCCCACTCCCTGGCCCTGCGGGCTGAGGACACCTTGCGCAATGCGAAGTGACATCGTGATCGACGGGCCGGCGACGCTGGACTTTATCGCAGCTCAGCTTGAACTCACGCTCGACTTGCAGCGGGAAACCAGAGCTGACTCCGCGGACCTCATAAGCCGCTTGACGTCGATTGCCGGCCGCGCCGCCTTGTTCCTTCGCGATGTCGCGACGGCGCGCCCATTCCGCGATCACCAGTGGACGGCGCAGCGCCAGCGGAAGCAGGGCCTTGCCCGCGACGCTCGAGGCTCGCGTGGAGAGCGCCGGGGAAATCCTTGCAAACGTCGTGACGACTGAATCGAGGAAGCCGAAGATCGCCAGCTTGGAGAGATCAAATGATTATCAGCATCAGTGAACAGCGCTCGCCGGCCGCTCTAGGCAAATGAACGCCGTCCAAAGTCGGCTGCGTAAGGCCGTCAGCGCGAGATGGGTGCCCGTGCGGCGCGGGGGATCCGTCGTAGTCGTAATGATGTGCGCTGCCATTGTCGTGGTCTGGGTCGCTTCACCGACCGCCGCGGAACGCGCAGCTTGCGACCGCGCTTATGAGATGTTCCGGACGGCGACGACTTTGGTCGATCTTGACCGCGCCAAATTTTTGATAGAGCGGGGCCGTTGTGCGGTTACCCCGCGCTTTGTTAGATCGATAAGCGAGTGACCAGCCCGTCGGCGGAGCACCTCGGAGGAGATCATAACTGTCGAAAGCGGACTGGTCCGTGACTTGCCAACTCTGCTCCTCAAGCCACTCGCCGGTCGGAGCATGGCGCGCGGTCGATATTGGTACGTGCTTGCACGTCGGTCGGGAACCGCTGCCCGGAGCCGGCGCGGCCGCGGCCGTGATCGAGCTGGGTCGCCCTCGCCGTGGTGGTCTGTCCGTATCTGAGCCGCCAGAGCACGACAGGCGGCGTTATCGGCGTCCATCATCGTGACCGCGGCTTGGCAGACAACCATGCGATCAGCAGCCTACGAGTGCCAGGGCGGCAGCAGTACTTGCGCCACCGCCGCTTTAACACAAGCGCGATCTCTCTGGTCTCGTCGGCGAGCTCGTCGAGCCGCTCACGGAGAGATCATCACCGATGGTGGACGTCGCCGTCGGTGAACCGCGAGCGAGATGCTGCGGATCGTCGAGGAGACGCTGGACGAAGGCGCCAGCGTCTCTCTCGGTCGTCGCCCGGCGGAATAGTCATCG
>JAQGID010000264.1 GCA_028291405.1 Rhodospirillales bacterium
GGCCACGGCATGACCTCGATCACTCGCGAGGAGGCGATCGCCCCGATCATCGACCGGATCGCCGGTCCGGCGCTGATCGGCGAGGATCCGCTGGCGACCGAGAAGATCTGGGACAAGCTGTACTGGATGCTGTTGCCGCGCGGCCAGACCGGTTTCGGCAGCCACGCGATCGCGGCGATCGACATCGCGCTGTGGGACATCAAGGGCAAGGCGCTCGGCCAGCCGATCTGGCGGCTTTTGGGCGGCGCGCGAGCGCGCGTGCCGGTATACGCCACGTTCGGCTTCGATTTCTTCGACCGCGACCAGCTCGCTGCGGCGGCGAAGCTGTGGGTGGTGCGCGGCAACAAGAAGCTCAAGATGACCGTCGGCAACGGCGCGCTGCAGCGTCGTGACGCGCCGCGCCCGCTGCGCGAGGTGATTGCCGAGGATGTCGAGCGCGTCCGCGCCGTCCGTGAGGCGGTCGGGCCCGACATCGAGCTGTTCATCGATGCCAATTGCAGCCTCGACCAATTCCACGCAATCGAACTGGCGCGCCGTCTGGCGCCCTACGGCATCGCCTTCTTCGAAGAGCCGATCACGCAGAACGACGTCCGGCTGATGGCGCAAATGCGCCGGCTGACCGGGATGCCGCTGGCCTGCGGCCAGAACGAAGGGCTGCTCTACCGCTTCCGCGACCTTCTGCTCGCCGAGGCGGTCGACTACCTGCAGCCCAACGTCGTCACCACCAGCGGCTTCACGCAGGGAGCGAAGGTCGCCGCTCTCGCCGCCGCCTTCAACCTGCCGATCGTCAATGGCGGCGCCTGGATGCCCTTCAACATGCATCTCCAAGCCGGTCTCGCCAATGGCACGATGGTCGAGGACCATTTCATTTCCGGATTGATCGCGCAGACGCTCTATCGCGGCGTGCCGACCGCGGTGAACGGCTGGCTGACGCTGCCGGAGACGCCCGGCCTCGGCTTCGAGCCGGACCGCGACGTGATCCGCGAGCTTGCCAAACGTCCACCGGGCGGCGCCGCCAGCGTCTAGGCCAGCCTTCAGGAGACAAGCCGGTGTGCGAGCTCATGGGGATGAGCGCCAATGTCCCGACTGATATCTGCTTCAGCTTCGCCGGGCTGATGCGCCGCGGCGGCGCTACAGGGCCGCACGGCGACGGCTGGGGCGTCACTTTCTACGAAGGCAAGGGTTGCCGCAGCTTCCACGACCCGCAGCCGAGCGCCAAATCGGAGATCGCACGGTTCATCCGCGACTACTCGATCCGCAGCCGTACGGTCATCTGCCACATCCGCCGCGCCAACCGCGGTCGGGTCGCGCTCGAGAACACGCATCCGTTCCTGCGCGAGCTGTGGGGGCGCAACTGGGCCTTCGCCCACAACGGCCAGCTGCGCGGCGTCAAGAAATGGGCGCTCGGCCACTATCGCCCGATCGGCACCACCGACAGCGAACATGCCTTCTGCTGGATGCTGGACCGGTTGCGCGAGCGTTGGGCCGAGGCGCCGACGCAACGCCGCCTCTCTGCCGGCATTGCCGAGCTTTGCGACGAGCTCGCCTCGCGCGGCGTCTTCAACATGCTGCTGAGCGACGGACAGTGCCTTTATTGCTATTGCAGCACCAAACTCGTCTGGCTGACGCGCCGGGCGCCGTTCGGGGCGGCGACGCTGGTCGACGCCGATCTGACCGTCGATTTCGCGCGCGAGACGACGCCGGACGACGTCGTGACCGTGATCGCGACCGGCCCGCTGACGCGGGACGAGGTCTGGGAATCGGTGCCGCGGCGCAGCCTCGTCGCTTTCACGGACGGGATCCAGATCGTCGGGACGCGCGGCTGATTCGCACCGTGGCGGTTACATTGAGTCCGGAGATTCGCAAAAAATAACAAAAATCGGTTTTTTGACGGGAACCGTAACAGAACGTATCTGTTCGTAAGCCGACACCACACCGCAAGCGCCTCGGAGCGCTTTTAGGGGAAGTCAGATGAGCAACGCAGTCGTCCAGTCATTCGCCGCTTACGAACTCGACCTTCAGGACGCCGCCTCCGTCGACCTGGAAATCCGTCGGTTTGTAACTGGCCAGACAAGCGGCGGCTCGGTTCTGGAAGCATTGTACGGCGACATCGCCGACGAGCCGATCCCTGACGCGTTGCTCAAGATCGCCCGCGGCTGACGCTACACGCGCTTGACGGATGAAAAAGCCCGGCGATCCCGCCGGGCTTTTTCGTGTCTGCGCGAAGATCCTACTCGAGCGCTTCGGCCACGGCCCAGCGCAGGCGCTCGGCGCGCCACGGCTTGTTCACCAGCTTGCCGAAGCTGGGGCCGCCGCTGGCGCCGCTGCCGAACGGCGCCGTCTTGACGTAGCCGCTGGTATAGACGACGCGCAGCCCGGGCCGCAGCTGCTTGGCGGCGTCGGCAAGGGCGAGCCCGCCGTCGCCCGGCATCACGATATCAGTCAACAGCAGATCCACTTCGTTGTCGCGCAGCAGCGCCAGCGCCGTCTCGGTGTCGCCGGCCAGCAGCAGCTCGTAACCCGATTCGGCGAGCGCCTCGGCGGTGACCTCCAAGACCCCGGGCTCGTCATCGACGATCAAGATCGTCGGCGGCGTCTTCGTTCCCACGCGGCACTCCTCACGATGACCGTTCAGCCCCCGCGATCCCGGCGATTCCGCGGCGCAATGCGCGGATGAGATCGCCGCAATGCGGCAAATTCTTCTCTTCCGCAGCTAGAACGCATTCGAAGGCCCGTCGTTTCATCGCGAGAATGTCGATATGTCCGGTGATCGCATCGGAACCCGCCGAATCGACGACGATGTCGATCAGGCGATCGATTCCCTGCAGGCGCCCCAGCAGGTAGTCGTTCTCACGATAGGCGCGCGAGAAGAATGCCGCAAAATGGGCGAAGCCGGTACCCTTGAGGCGGGTCTTCGCACCGAGCATGCGGACCGTCTGCGCATCCTCGGGGCTGATCCGGTCGATCAGGATCTCGTCGAACTCGCCGGCGTCGCGCCAGTTCGTCACCGAGAGCGTCAGGACGTCCCAGAAAGGAAAGCCGAGATAGTTGACCAGCACCTCGTGCCGTGCCGCCGCCGGCCAGACCGCCGGGTCCATCGCGGCGCACAACGCGTCGAGGTCGCGGGTGCACGCGTCGAGCGCCAGCTCGCCAGACAAGCGCGCGACGAGCGCCGAGAGCGCGTCGCGGTGAGCGGCGACGAAGCCCGGGACATCCTCGGACGAGACCGATGAGAAGAGGCCGAGGGCGGCGTTTCGGGTGCCGGCCGAGAAAAACTCCGCGCGCTCGCGTTGCCGCAGCGCGTCGAGGCATGTGTAGAATCCGCGCTTCAGACCGTCGACCACGGCGACGCTCGCGTTCGCCGCCGCCATGGTCGCGAGCATCTGATACAGGCGGTTTTGACCCTGAATCAGGAAGAAAAGCCGCCGCTTGCGGAAATCGACGTCGAAAGCGACCAGGAATCGGACCCAGGCCGGCTGCGGCGCTTCGCGGCGATCGGCTTCGTAGACGATGCCCTCCTGCTGCGTCCAGCATTCAATGATTTCGGCGATCGCGCGCGCCGCCGGCGAACGCGGCGGCGCGCCCACCAGCGTCGCGACGAGCAGTCCGACCAGCGCGCGGACGGCGGCGAGCTTGAGACGGACATAGCCTTCGTAGGCGAAACCGGCATCGAGGGCGACGCGGTCGTTGACCTCCTCGCGCCACAGCTTGATGTGCGCCGTGCTGACGCGCTCGGCGGGCACGGCTTCGAGGACGTCGGAGACCAGCAGCGTCACCTGCGGCCGCGCCGCGTCGACGATTCCCTTGAGCCGCCGCACGCGCTCGTTGAAGCCGACGACCCAGCTCAGCTCCTCGCCGATCGGCTCGTTGCGCGGGATGTCCGACAGCGCGCCCTTGAGCATCATGAAGAATCCCGGGGCGAGCGCCGCCGCCTGACCGTCGTCATTGGCGTCGATCGAATCCGAGCGCGTCTGGTCCGGATCCGGGTCGATATAGACGAGGCGACGGTCGACCTGGCGATAGGCCGGCCTGCCGCGGATCGCCAGGATCGCCTCGCGGAACGGCTTGTTGTTGAGGACGCTGCCATCGACGAAGGAGACCGTCGCCGGATCGAGCCCGGCGCCCAGATGCGGCTGGAAGTTGCGCGCGATGAAATCGGCGCGGCCGGGCCACGCGACGCCGCGGCCGGCGAGCAGCCGGTCGATCTCGACGATCTGGGTCGGCGGGAAGGCGCCGGGGAAGGACGAGGTGGCGCGCGCGGCGAATGCCAGGGCGGGCGCATTGGCGAGATCGAAATCGGTCTCGATCTCGCCGTTCGGCCAGCGCCGGTAGTTGAAGCGGAGGATGTGGCGGTGCTCGCGCTCGTCGATCAGCGGCGGGTCGTGGAGCTCGATCTTATGGCGGTAGCCGTGGTAGTCGGTGAGGGTGACGAACAGCTCGAGCTGCTGTCCCGCAGGCAACAGCGAGCGTCCCGGAACTCCTTCCCCCATGCTCGCCGCGGCGTCGTACATCAGCTGCGACATGCGCAGCCCGTCGAACGGCGGCTTGAACCAGCGCGACCGGACGAAGAGCGAGAGATTGCGGCGAACCTCCGTGTCGCGGATCTCGCCGAGCATCCGAGTCTTCGAAAGTCCCCAGATGATCGGCTTGAGGACGAGCTTGCTCCAGCTCGTCGCGCGGGCGTCGACCGCGAGCAGCTCGCCGACATCGCCATCGTCGAGCCAGAGGTCGCGCAGCCCGCCCATCGGCAGATCGTGCGCCAGGGCGCGCGCCAGCATCGCGCCGTTGATGCCGCCGGCCGAGGCGCCGGCGATGATATCGACGATGACGCGTAGCTCGACCGTGCGGCCGATCTCGCGCAGCAGCTCGAAGTAGACGGGCTCGGTGTCGTATTCCCGGTCGTCCGGTGCCCCCGTGTCGTTGAAACTTGCGGCGGCCCGCGCGGCGCGATCGCGGATCGCGTGGAGGGCGGAGGACGCCCGCACCAGCTTGAGGATCTCCTTGCTGATGCCGTGCATGTAGACGGCGAGAGAAACCCCGCCGAAGCAGACGAGGGCGATGCGCAGTTCCTTCTCTCGCAAGCCCTTCCCCCGGAAGGCGACGCGCCCCGTCGCGTCGCATCACGCCGTCGAACATACCGCGGGGGTCGCGCTTTGCCGCCTTAAATCTGTATGGTCGGTTGCATTCGGCGGCGCTAGCGCCAGCCGGTCTTCCGAGGTTCCCTCGGTCGGAGCCTCTTCCGAACAGTCTCGGTCGCGGCACGTTCCGGCATCGTGCCCGCCTTGCCAATGCCGCGATAGTGCCGCCTCGCCGCCTTCAAATCTCCACGAACCGGCGCGACGATCCTCACGCTCCGAACTCGCACACGCGGAGGACAGCGATGGAAAAAATGCTCGAGCGCGCCGTAATCTTCGCCTACTGCAGGGCTCTCACCCTGGGCGCCGACGAGATCGAGGCATTCGAGACGGCGCTCGACATCGTGTTCGACGCGCGCCCCAATATCGACGAGGAGGCCGGGCGGGCGATCTTGCGGACGATGCTGGCCGACGCGGGTGACGGCGGTGCCCGCCCAGCGACGCTTCATTCCAGCAGGCTGGTGATCGTCGCCAGCTCGTCGATGAAGCGGCGCAGCTCCCTCTCGCGGGTTGCCTGATCGGGCGCCCGGAGCAGCGCCGAGGGGTGGACCGTCGCCATCACGTGCGGCGCATGCGGCGAGGCGAAGACTTCGCCGCGCTGGCGTGAGACGCGGAACTCGCGGCCCAGCAACGCCTGCGCCGCGGTGGCACCGAGACAGACGATGACCGCCGGCCGCAGCGCCGCGATCTCGGCCGCGAGCCACGGGTGGCACGCCCGGATCTCGCGCGCCCCCGGCTTGCTGTGGATCCGTCGTTTGCCGCGTTGCACCCATTTGAAGTGCTTCACGGCGTTCGTCACGTAGACCAGCGACCGGTCGATCCCGGCCGCCTCGAGCGCGCCGTCGAGCAGTTTTCCGGCCGGCCCGACGAAGGGGTGGCCGGCGCGGTCCTCCTGATCGCCGGGCTGCTCGCCGACCAGCATGACCTTGGCCTTGGGCGGCCCTTCACCGAAGACGGTCTGCGTTCCGAGGAGATGCAGCGGACAGGCCGTGCATTCGGCGGCCGCCGCGCGCAACGCCGCGAGGCTGGGATGTGGGTCGGACGGCAGGAACCGGCTTGCGTCCTCGGGCGGCCTTCGGTCGATCACGCGGCGCGTCCTCGATGCTGTTGCACGAGGACGCTAACGTCGCCGCCGGAGATCCCGCGTCAGGACCAGACGGCGAAGGCTGTGCCGACGCCAGTGCCGGCCGGCGTCCGGTGGATCGCCTGGTACTCGTGCCAGCGCGGCTGCAGCCCCTCCATGGCGCCGGCGGCGAGGATCCAGCACAGGATCTCGGACGATCCCGAATGCAGCGCGCCGCGCGGCAGGGTGCGCAGCAGCTCGGCCTGGCCGGGCGAGAAGCCGGCGATGACGCGCTTGTCGAGATCCTCGTCGACGACGAAATGGCTGAGCCCGCCCGAGGCGACCACGGCGACGCGCAGATTCGCCGGAAACACCTCGATCGCCCGGCGCAGGGCACGGCCGATATCGTGGCAGCGCCGCGCCGTCGGGACGTTCGGAGGGTAGTAGGTATTGATCATGATCGGAACGACCGGAATCCGGCGGCCGCCGAACAGGCGCTTGATGACGAAACCGTAGGCGTGGCCGAAGCCCGAACGCGAGGAATCGCTGATGTCGTCGCAGGCGCCGACGTCGACGTCTTGGTCGATCAGGCTTTCGATCAGCCCGGTCGCGAGGGCGGGGTGGCCTGGGAACTCGTGGTTCTGGTCCATCGCATTGCCGCGGGCGAGCTGCTTCTTCCATTCGCCCGGCGCCGCCTGGCCGTAGCGTTTCTGCATCACCTCGTGGTGCAGCATGACCAGCTTCTCGCCGTGGAAGATCGCGACCGCCGGCAGGTTGGCCGGCTCGAACAGCTCGTTCTGATCGTCGCCGACGATGACGACGACGTCTGGGGCAGCCTCGGCGAGCTCGCCGGCGAGGCGGTCGAGCGCACGCTGGCAATTCGCCTCCATGCCGAGGAAATTCTCCAGCGTCGCGGTCGCGGTGAAGGGCTCGCCGCGCTCGGCGACGAGCTCGGGATAGCTGACCCAGCGGCCGTCCGACATGTTCAGCTTCGGGTTCTTGTAGTCGACCTCGGCGCGGTGCTTCCAGTGCTCGGCGTCCATCGCCAACACCGGTGTGTGAGAGGTGCCGATCCCGAGCACGATTTTCGCCATGGAAACTCCTCGATCCAACGCCCGGCGGACGTCGCCTGTTGTTCTTGGTTGGAAACCGACCTGCCGGGTCAGCCGCGCGGCGCGACGCTCGCGGCGGTCTGGCCGAACAGGATCTTCTTGGCGTCCTCGCTCATCGGCACGCCGAATTGCGGGTTCACCTCCTTGGCCTTCTCATAGGCCCGTAGCGTCGACGGCCGTTTCGCGATTGCCTCGAACCAGCGCTTCAAATTCGGAAAATCCGCGAGGCTCTGGCCCTGGCGCTCCCACGGCACGACCCAGGGATAGCAGGCGATATCGGCGATCGAGTACTCGTCGGCGAGGAAGTCGCGGCCGGCGAGGCGGCGGTCGAGCACGCCGTAGAGCCGGTTGGTCTCCTTGACGTAGCGGTCGATCGCGTAGGGGATCTTGTCGGCGGCGTAATGCGCGAAGTGATTGTTCTGCCCGGCCATCGGGCCGAGTCCGCCCATCTGCCAGAACAGCCATTCCTTCGCGGTGACCTTGCCGCGCAGGTTCTGCGGCAGCAGCTTGCCGGTCTTCTCGGCGAGGTAGAGCAGGATGGCGCCGGATTCGAAAACCGAGACCGACGCGCCGTCGTCGACGGGCGCATCGTCGACGATCGCCGGAATGCGGTTATTCGGCGAGATCTTCAGGAACTCGGGCTTGAACTGCTCGCCCTTGCCGATGTCGACGCCATGCAGTCGGTACGGGATGCCGGCCTCTTCAAGGTACATCGTAATCTTATGGCCGTTGGGCGTCGTCCAGTAAAAGACATCGATCATGGCGTCCTCGTTCGTCGCTGAGTTCGAATACGCGCCATCCTAGCAGGTCGCACTTCCGGCACCAGAGCGACGCGAGCCGCCCACCTCTGCAGCGGACGCAGGCGCGCATCGGTCAAACGGCGCGCATCCGTTCCCGCCCGACCGTCACGACCATCAAATCCTCGGCGAGGATCGCCCGCGGAAACTGGCGGCGCGCCTCGTCGAGCAGCTGGTCCGGCGGATAGCGTTCGGAGATATGGTTGAGGTAGAGCGCGCCGACGCCCGCCTCGGCCGCCAGCCGGCCGGCGTCGGCCGCGGTGAGATGGCCGCGCTCGCGCGCCAGCCGCCGATCGCGCTCCAGGAAGCTCGCCTCGATAACCAGCGCATCGACGCCGCGCACCGCATCGACCAGCGACGCCGTCTCGCCGGTATCGCCGACCACGGCGAGGCTGGTCCCCGGCACCTCCGGCCCCAGCACCTCGTCCGCCGCGATGCGGCGGCCGTCGTCGAGGACCACCGCGCGGCCGCGCGCCAACGCTCGCCGCGCCGGCCCTGCGGGGATGCCGAGCGCGGCGAGACGTTCCGGGATCAGATGCCGGCGCGGCGCCGTGACGAAACGGAAGCCATAGCTGTCGGTATCGCGGTGCCGCACGGCGAAGGCGTCGACGCGATTACCGGAATCGGCAAAGACGAGGCCCTGAGTCACCAGCGCGAATTTCAGCGCGAGGGGCGGCGCCGCGCCGCCCCAGACGCCGTCGAGCAGATAGCGCCGGACGAAACCCAGGGTCGCCGCGCCGCCATGAATCGTCACGCCGCCGGGACGCGGGTTGAGTGCGAGCGTCGCCGTCAGCCCACCGAGCCCCAGGACGTGGTCGAGATGGGCATGGGTCAGCAGGATGCGGTCGAGGCGGTGGAACTTGGCGCCGCTGCGCAGCAGCTGACGCTGCGTCCCTTCGCCGCAATCGACGAGCAGGCGGTTCCGGCCGAAGCGCACGAGCAGCGCCGGCAGGCCGCGCTCGACCGAGGGCACGCTGGCGCTGGTGCCGAGAAAGATCAATTCGATCAAGCGGCACCGCGTCGGCTCGGTGGCGCGGTCTGGATCATCTCGCAACGAGCTTCGCACATCCCGGCGGGCGGGTCACGGCAGCGAGCGCCTTGCTCGTCCCCGTATCGTGAACTTGCTATATCTTCCACGCGGTCGGCGCCTGCGGCAGACTTGCCCGCCGCCGCCTTGGGAGACAGAGACGTGAGTGAAGCATTGGCCGATCCGAGCGAGTTGACCGTCCATGAGCTGTCCGCCGCGATCGCGTCGCGCCGGCTCTCGCCGGTCGACATCATGGACGCCCTGCTGTCGCGCATCCGCCGCCTCGACCCCAAGCTGCACGCCTACATCGCGCTCTACGAAGCCGACGCGCGTCTCGCCGCCGAGGCCGCCGACAAGGCGATCCGCTCGGGCCATCGGATCGGCCCGCTGCACGGCATCCCGATCGCCGTGAAGGACCTCGTCGACATCGAGGGCCGGGTCACGACCGGCGGCTCGAAAGTCTGGCAGGACCGCGTCTCGCCGACCACCGCGCTTCTCGTCGAGAAACTGCGCGCCGCCGGCATGATCATCCTCGGCAAGACACATACCGTCGAGTTCGCGATGGGCGCCTGGGGCACCAACCAGCATCTCGGCACGCCGTGGAACCCCTGGGATCTCGCGCTGCCGCGCTGCCCCGGCGGCTCGAGCAGCGGCTCGGCGGTTGCCGTCGCCGGACGGCTGGCGCCCTGCGCGATCGGCACCGACACCGGCGGTTCGGTGCGGCTGCCGGCCTCGTTCTGCGGCATCGTCGGGCTCAAGACGACGATCGGGCGGGTCAGCACCTACGGCGTCCTGCCGCTCGCCCAGAGCCTCGACACGATCGGGCCGCTGACCCGCTCCGTCGAAGACGCGGCGGTGCTGTTCAATCTGCTGCAGGGCCCCGACGCGCGCGATCCGGTCACCTTGCGCCACGCCCCGGACGATCCGCTGCCCCAACTGAAGCGCGGCGTCGCCGGGCTGCGGCTTGCCGTGCTGCCGCAGGGCGAGCGCAGCGGCGTCGATCGCGAGATCCTCGCCGCTTACGACGCATCGGTCGCCACGCTCGCTGGCCTCGGCGCCGAGATCGTCGAGATCGTCCTGCCGCAGCGGTTCAGCGATTTCGCGCGGCTGACCGGCACGATCATCGGCGCCGAAGGCTATGCCAATGTCGGCGCGATCGTCGATCGCATGGACCTGCCGGTCGACGACAGCGTGCGGCCGCGCATCTGGCTCGGCAAGGACGTCTCGGCGCGCGACTATCTGCATGCGCTGCGCGACCGCGAGGCGGTGAAGCGTGATTTCGCGGCGCCCTTCGCGGCGATCGACGCGCTGCTGACGCCGACGACGATGACCGCCGCGATCCCGCTGGCGACGATCGACCAGGCGACGACCTCGGCGCATTTCACCCGGATGGCGAATTTTCTCGATCTCTGCGGTCTCGCCGTGCCGAACGGCTTCACCGTCGTCGGCATGCCGAGCTCGCTCCAGATCGTCTGCAAGGGGTATGACGAGGCGACAGCGCTGCGCATCGGCTGGGCTTTCGAGCAGGCAACGGACTGGCACGCGCGACGGCCGGAAGGCATCTGACGCGCATGGCCGACGGCATCGCCTACGACGTCGCGATCATCGGCGCCGGAGCCGCGGGCATCGCCGCCGGCCGATGCCTCGTCGAGGCCGGGCTGCGCATCGTCATTCTTGAGGCGCGCGATCGCATCGGCGGGCGCTCGCATACCGTGGCGACCGAGGCAGGACCGGTCGATCTCGGCTGCGAGTGGCTGCACTCCGCCGACCGCAACCCGCTCACGGCGATCGCCCAGGGCTTTGGCCTCGCCCTCGACGAGCGCCTGCCGGATTGGGGAGGGCGGCTACGCCGCCTCGGCGCTTCCGCGGCGGAAGAGGCCGACTGGTACCGCGCGCGTGACGCTTTCCACGACCGGCTGGAGGAGGCCGGCGCGGCCGCCACGGAGGACGCGGCGGCGAGCACGCTGCTGTCGCCGGGCGGCAAGTGGAACCCGCTGCTCGACGCGATCAGCACCTGGGCCAACGGCGCCGAGCTGGCGCGCGTCTCCATCAAGGATTACGCCGCCTACCAGGACAGCGGGGTCAATTGGCGCGTGCGCGACGGCTACGGCATGCTGGTCGCCCGCCTCGGCACGGGGCTGCCGGTCGCGCTCGGCAATCCGGTCGCGCAGATCGACCACCGCGGCCGCATGATCCGCGTCGAAGCGGCGCAGGGCACCGTCGAGGCGCGCGCCGTGCTGCTGACGGTTCCGTCGACGCTGGTGGCGGCGGAGACGATCCGGTTCACGCCGCGCCTGCCGGACGACAAGCTGGCGGCGGCGAACGGCATCCCGCTCGGCCTCGCCAACAAGCTTTTCCTCGCGCTCGACGGGACGCCGCCGGATCTGCCGCCGAACAGCCACGTGCTCGGCGCGCGCGACCGCGTCGCGACCGGCAGTTACGAGTTGCGGCCGCACGGGCGGCCGATCGTCGCCGCCTATTTCGGCGGCAACCTGGCGCGCGAGCTCGAGCTGGCGGGGCCGTCCGCGATGGCGAGCTTCGCCATCGACGAGCTGGTCTCGATCTTCGGCACCGGGCTGCGGGCGCAGCTCCGCGCCCTCGCGTCCTCCGCCTGGCACGGCGATGAATTCGCCCGCGGCTCGTATTCGCACGCGCTGCCCGGCCATGCCGGCGACCGCGCCACCCTCGCCCGTCCCATCGGGGACCGCGTCTTCTTCGCCGGCGAAGCCTGTATTCCCGGCGATTTCTCGACGGCGCACGGCGCTTATCGAAGCGGCCGGGAAGCTGCCGACGCGATTATCGGGGCGCTCGATCGAAAGAGGATAAAGCGTTGACGATCCCGAGCAAGTATTGTCGCAACGATCGTTAAAGACTCGAAAGTCTTCGCTTTTCGGGCAGCTTCGGAATCCCAGCGGCGACTTTATCTCGGCGCCGAATCACATTTGGCGGTCGAACCGGCTGTCTCGCGGAGGGCGAGCCTGCGGCGATCCTACAGAGCACGGTATTTGTCGACGTTACACGTCAGTGGCCATTGACGTAATTTTCATCTAAAGTTGAGAGATATTAAGAGCAACCATTAACGCGAGCCCCCTGCCTTGTGTCCTAAGCACTTTCGGCTGCGCCTTCGCGCGCTGTCTTTGATTGCCGTCCTCGCAACCGGCTTCGGTGGAACGCATCGCGATGCCGAGGCCGCGCCGATCGTCGGCAGCGCGGCGACGGTGGTGCGCGAGGTGCGCGGGCAGCTCGAAGCAGTCAATCGCGTCCTGGTCGTCGATAGCGAGCTTACCCAGGACGAGGAAGTCAGCACCGGCCCCGGCAGCGCGACGCGGATTCTGCTGAAGGACGGCACCAACCTCGAGCTCGGCGAGAACAGCCGCCTCAAGCTGACCAAGCTCGTCTTCGATGCCGATCCCAGCAAGAGCAAGGTCGCGATCAAGGCGCTGACCGGCGTCTTTCGCTGGACGAGCGGAAGCCTGCCGCCGAGCAATTATTCGATTTCGACGCCCGTCGCGACCATCGGCATCCGCGGCACGACGCTCGAGTTCATCGTCGCCGAGGACGGGCTGACTACCGTGGCGCTGACGCGCGGCGAGGTCGTCGTCGCGAATACGCACGGTGAGTCGGTGACGCTGCACCCGGGCGAGGCGACCACGGTCCTGCCGCCCGATCCGGATGGTAGTCAGGCTGCCCCGTCGTTGCCCGGCGGCCTGCCTCCCAATGTCCGCGACCAGATCATGAAGATGACCCGCACTGTGCGCGTCAACGAAGTTCAGGGCATTACGCCGGGCAGTGGCGATGCAAGTGGCGGTGGCGGCGGTGTCTCGGCCGGGCTCCCAGCGGGGACGTCGCCGACGAGTGGCCCAGGCACCACCCCGGTCGGACCGCAGGCGAACGCCGGCGCCCCAGCCACCCAGCCGTCCGACAGCCCCGCCCCGCCGGCACCGCCGACGTTCGCGCCGATCGTGAGCCCGACCGGCCAGCCGTTGGCGCCAATCTCGCCAGCGACGCCCGTTGTCGTCCCGGCCGGCCCGACTGCCCCCATCGTGACACCGACACCAAACACGAAAGACATGGGCACGATCCGGTGGGACGGCGTCTACGACGGCACCAAGAAGAGCTTCGATCTCAAGCTCCAATTACCGGGCGGCGGTTCCGTGACCCTGGTGAGCATCACGCAGAGCGGTGCGCTGGATCAGTTCTCGATCACCGGCGCGCGGCTGAACGCGCCGCTGACCGGCGACGCCTCGGGAAACGCCCTCCTCGGCTATCTCAACTTCGAGCCGCTGCCGGGCGACGTCGGCTTCTTCAGCGGCGACGTCACCTTTGCGGACGCCGAAGGCGACAGCTGGATCTGGCATTACGCCGGAACCGCCATC
>JAQGID010000311.1 GCA_028291405.1 Rhodospirillales bacterium
GTTCTGCGAAGCGCCGACCACCGTCGCGCGGATCCCCTCGCTGCAGAAGCGCAGCACCGGCCCCCAGCGGCGCATCCGCGCCAGCACGGCATCCGCCAATGCCGGCCCGAGATCGCCGAAGCGGCGCGTCTCGCGGCCATAGATGTATTCCGCGACGCCGCCCGAAAAACTGAGCATGTTCGGAATCTTCCGCGTGCGCAGCGGCGGTAGGCGATGCAGCGCGCGCGTCGCCGCCGTCATCTCGGCGCCGCCGACAGCCTCGAGCAGGCGGGTTGCCATCAGCTCGGCGACCGCGGCCAGCGCGCCGTCGGCCGGTACCTCGCCGGGCACCAGCGTCACCCCCGCGTCGGCGGCGAGCACCAGCGCCGCCGGCTCGATGCATGCAACGGTGCCGTCCGCGGCGAGACACACCAGCCGCGCGCCGATGTCCAGGGCGGTGAGGTCGGCGACCGCGCCGTCGACGCAAAGGGCGATCTTGCTGGTGCCGCCGCCGATGTCGATGTTCATCACCGCGACGCCCTCCTGCGCCGAGGCGGCGGCACCGGAGCCGTAGGCGGAGAGCGTCGTCTCCAGCGCATCGCCCGCGGCGACCGCGACGAAGCGCCCGGCCACGCCGGCGAACAACCTGCCGATCGCCGCCGCATTGCGCTTGCCAGCGGCGGTGCCGGTGAGGATCAGCGCCCCGGTATCGATCATCTCCGGATCGACGTGCGCCAGATCATATTGGCGCCGGATGAAACGGCCCAATGCCGCCGTGTCGATAGTATCGCCGTCAGCATAAGGGGTCAGCAGAATCTCGCCGTCGTACACCACCTCGCTGGAGAGGAGCCGCGTCCGGCTGCTGCCGCGCGCCAGCGACAGCCGAGAGAACACCAGATGCGAGGTCGAAGAGCCGATATCGACGCCGACGCTGACGAGGTCGATCTCGGCATTGCGGTCGGGCGCCCGCGGCGGACGCGCGAAGAAGATGCGGCCGCCGTCCGCCTCGCTCATCCCGCGGCCTCGGGCGGCAGGTAATCGGCCTCGGTCATCCGGTCCGCGACGCCGGCGCGCGCCATCGCGGCGGCGTGCTCGGCGCGCAGCTGCGGGTCCTCCAGCCAGTAGGGAACCGCAGTCCCGCCATCGGGGTGATCGATCGCGGTCGGATCCGTCACCTCCTCGCCGGGCGGCCCGGGATCGCGGCCCGGCGCCAGCGTTCCTGACCACAGCGCGTGGCGCAGCGGGCGGTCGCCGGTGCCGAAGCTCTGATGATACCAGCGCTCGCCGCCCGGGCCCACCGCGAGCATGCCGAACGGCTCGTGATCGAAGCGCAGGACGGAATCGCCCGCGCCGTCGCGCCATGGCGTCGGGCCGAGACGCTCGGGCCAGATATAGGAGAAGCCGGCACCGCCGAGCCAGATCGTGGCAGCGCCCGGCGGCAGGAGATGCGCCTTCGAATAACGCCCGGGACGGTGCTCGCCGATGACGGCATGGAAAACCGTGCCGGTCATCTGCAACTCCATCTGCCGATAGCCGGGAGAGAAGCGGTTGTCGAGCGGCAGGTCGCAGCCCAGCGCGTCCGGCACCAGATTGGTGCGGCACATCGCGAGAGCCCGCACCGGATCCGGCTCGATATCGGCATAGGGGGTGAAGGGATCGTCGCCCATGTCGGCGAAGGCAAAGGAGTTGGCGAAGACGGCGCGCGCGTCGCCCAGCAGATTGAGGACGCCGGGCGCGGTCGTGCCTGCAAGCAGGAGCGCCGGCGCCGCCGTCGCGTTGACGAGGCGATGCAAGGCGTTCATCGGGATCGAGAACATCGAGCCACGCTGCCACTCGAACACGTGACGGGAGGTGTTGTCGCCCTCCCGCCACACCTCGGTCGTGCCGCGGCCCTCCAGGACCAGGAAGATCTTTTCGTAGAGATGCTTCTCCGCATGCAGCGCGCCGGCGCCCGGCACCTCCACGACATAGCTGCCCCAGGCGTTCTCGGTGCCGAACAGCTGAATGTAGCTGCCGCGACCGCCCGTGCGCGCCCAGGATGCCAGCGGCAGGTCGAGCAGCGACCCGATCGCCGCGCCGCGAACGATCGGAATGCCCTCGTCTTCCATGAAGCGATCGTAGACCGTCCGCGGCCGGCGAAAGCGGCTCAACCCTGCCGTCGTCAGCCCCGCTGGCTCGTGCCAGTGCACTTGGCCGTCGGCATCATGCGGCATTGCCCGCCTCCCGTGTCAGGCCGCGACGATTGTAAATACCACTTTGCAGCGATATTGACTTGAAGGGAAAACCGGATAGCGTGCGCCGCGAGTCATCAGGAGAGGACACCGCATGGCCGATACTGACGAGCCCCGCAATCCGCCTGCCGAGACGCCGAGCAATCTGCGCAACGAACGACCCCACGATCTCGACGCGGAGAACCAGAATTGGGAGCGCTGGGCGAAGAAGCGCACCTTCGTGCGGGCGTTGGAGGGCACCTACAGCCATCTCTACCAATCCCTGATCGACCAGCCGCGGGTCTATTCCTCGACCGCGACGCCGTGGAAAGGCGGACCGGGACTCTACGGCAAGCACGTCATTAGCCCGCAGCACGCCAACGTGACGCAGTCGATCGAGTGCCACGTCGAGGTCTTCGCGCCGGGCGCCTACGGGCAAAAGCACGGCCATCTCAACTCCGCCTGCTTCTACATCATCAAGGGCCGCGGCTACGACATCCACGACGGCAAGAAGGTGCCCTGGAAGGCCGGCGACCTCATGATCGTCGAGAACGGCTGCGTGCATCAGCATTTCAACGAGGACCCGGAGCAGGAGGCGGTGATCCTGGTGTTCAAGGCCAAGCCGCTGTTCCTCTTCATGAACCTCATGCTGCAGCAGATCGTGGAATACCCGCCCAAAACCGGCTGGGAAGGCTACAAGCCGCCGACCGACCTTTGACCGCACGCAGATGGAAAGCGCCCAGGACATGACCCAGCCCCTTCGAGAGGAAGATGTCGCCCGCGTCAATGCCGGCCCCTGCACCTTCCGCGCCGACGACGTCAAGCAATCGGCGGAGTTCCGCGCCGAATATGCGGAGCGCAGCCGCCTGATCACCCCCGAGATGATGCCGATGGAGGAGTGCGACGACGGGCTGATCAAGCATCTGATGCATGAGCGCTTCGGCTCGGCGGAAATGTGCGTGGAAGCCTATATGCAGTTCCTCGCCCCCAATGGGGCCTCCGGCAAGCATCGCCACATGTGGGAGGAGATCGTCTTCGTCCTCGAAGGCGAAGGCTATGATCTGCACTGGGACATGAGCTACCACTGCGAGGACGAGTATCACTGGAAATGGGCGGAAACCCCGAAGCGCTTCGACTGGAAGCGCGGCGACTTCATCTTCATCCCGCCCTTCACCATCCACCAGCACTGGAACGCGTCAGCAACGAGCGAAGCACGGGTGATCGTGATCAGCAACCGCATCGTCAAGAAGATGGGGTTCGACTGGCTCGACCAGGTCGAGCCGGCGCCCAAGCCCTGACGCATCTAAACTCCCGTTGCGCCGCGACGCGCTCGGCCGCATTAGGCGCCGACCTCACGACGGCAACTCAATCGGCATGAACGAAGACCAGGAGGAACCCAGACTGCACAACTCGGACTAGGACACAACCACCGCGTTTGCCCTATTCCGCATCGATCCGATCGCTACGATTCCGCTCCTCGGCTGCGCCGATGCCGCCTCAACTCGGTAATCGAATCTTCGCATTGCTCGATGTCGTTCGGGCCATCGGACGGTGCCCGCCTCATCCACTTGACGACGATGAAAGCCTCGATTCCGAGGATGACGAAGCACGTCGTGAAACCGCCGAAAACGACCCAAAGCAAGCGATCCTCCCCTCTGCGGTCGCTATGACTCCAACGAGCTCTTTCGCGGCTGGTTCAGTCGGGCACGCCACTATTCCGCCGAAGCGGCAGAATTGAAAATGGCGCGCTATCCTTGCGACTCATGTATATCACATCCAAGCGCGCAAAGCGCGGGAATCTGATCTAGATAGTCGAAACGCTTTGTAACAATAATCATAACATTTGTTCTCAAAGTTTCTTTCCGTGACTTAGAAAAGTCTATCGCGAAGGCGGTAAGCTTTGCGCAAAACTGCTGCATTCGTCATTCTGGTCAGCTGCTTAGGCGGATCAATCATGGGAAAAAAGCAAGGATGCATTACTCCGACTCCACTTACTTACTGGCAATGATGGCATCAGGTACCAGAATCCGTATATGGACCGGGAGTATCGCCGAGGCCGAGCTGATTGCGGAGGCGTTTCACGAGGCGCGCCCGAACTGGGCTCTGAGCATTGACGGACTCAAGGCCGTGTTCTCACGCGAGGGCAAGATCGTGGATTTGTCGACGCCGGCCTCGGTCCCGTCGCACGCGCCGAACACATCTATCTCTCTGAACCGAGACCGATAAACGACGACCGAAGCCGTGTCCCACCGCCACACTTTGACGCTGAAGAAGGCGCGCGATAACCAAGCCCGGCTTGGCGTCATCCTCTGGGCAGATCAAACATCCTCAGTCGCCAAACCGCAGTCGTCGGCGGTCAAAAGCCGTTCTGCCGGAGCCCTTCGGCATCGCGCAAAAGCACCCGAGCCGTATTAAGCCGCGCAGATCGTCGATGCGGACCTCGCCGTTTCGCACCGTCGCCAACCCGGCCTCGCGCAACCGCCGGATGATTCGGTTGATATGTGTGACATGCACACCGAGGAAGTTTGCGATTTTAGGCTGCGAAAGCGGGAGGCTGAATGCGTGGTCCGTGACGAGGCCGAGCCGGCGAAGCCGTGCGTAGGAGGACAACAGCATCGCGGCGAACTGCTCTTCCGCCGTGCGCCAGCCTAGGTTTAGCAAGCGATAATCTACCGTTCGGTCTCGCCGCGCGAGGTGGAGCGTCAGCTTGCGCGCCACTTCCGGCGCCGTCGTGAAAAGCGCCACAACGCGCTCCGGATCTAGAACGCGATAAGAGACGGCGGTTAGCGCCAGCACGGAATAATGTGGCGGCAAACCGAGAAGCGCCGTCCCGTGTCCGATGAGATCGCCAGGATAATGAAGTTCGAGAATGACCTCTCGGCCGTTCGGCAACACGTCGGAGCGAAGGACCCGGCCACTGGCAAGAAAATAGACCGGGCTCAGCCGTTTGGCGGCATCGATGAGCAGGGTGCCGGACGCCGCGTTCTGCGTGCCCCCTGGCTTCTCGATGCATCGCAGCTCTGCTTCGGTGAGCGGATCGAATTCCGGCAGTTCGCGGAACGGGCATTCGCCGCACCACGGCTCGTCATCGACCTGGTCGAAACGTCGAGCGCAACTCGTCTGGGTCTCCCTGTTTATTGGGAGAAGAAACGATGCTTACTTCTGACGAACACCGGAGAGCGGTAGCAGTCACCATGGCGCGGATTTTGGGGCCCTAGCCCGTCAACTGATTTTCAGGGTTTTGTTCGCGGGTCGTGGGTGTGATGGACGTCGCGCTCGCCGCCGACCTCCGGAGACATGGTTGCGTTCGGAATTCGTCGGGCGCCCGGAGAGGGGATTGCCACGCTTGCATGGCGAAGCCGAGCATTGGCCGACGCGGGCTCTCGACGAGAGCTGGAACATTGCTTTCCCGTCGCTGTTGGGGAGAAGTGATCAGGGAAACTGGATGAAGCGCCTTTTGCTTGGCATCGGCTTGTCGGTTGGCGTCGGGCTGATTCTGAACCGTCACCAGCCACGGCCCCTCGTAGCCCGCCTTCCCTCCCGCGGCTTCGCGACCCGCCGGCGATCCAGGGCGCAGCCGTGGCACTCTTGGCCTCTACAGCTGCGCTCGGTGGCGCGGCCTGCGTCGTTCAGGCGCAGGTCCGACGGGCGGAACGCGATCGAGGTGGACGGTGTCCGCCTCCACTACGTCGACCGAGGCAAAGGCTCGAACGCGCTGCGCTTCGGCCGTCCGTGTTGGACCCTTGCCCCCCAATTCGAGCGCCGCTACTTAAGCCACCGTTGCGACATGCCGCCGTCGCCTGCGATCGCGCCTAGCTCCGCACAGATTAGAATCTGCGTGGGTTTCACATCTCCCGAAAAATTTCGGAATCCCAAGGGAAACGAGTCTATCTTGACAGACTTACCTCAATAAAACGTAAAGTTTCCTCCCAAATCAGAATGATTAACATCGGTTACATTCCAGAAATATTTATCGTACCGGAACAACTTTCGTCCCATTCGTCGTTTTACCTCCAACAGTGGCTGTCGATGCGGCGGATCAATCGGTCGCGGCTGATTCTTGGAGGTCTTATGAAAGCACTCGTGTGGCATGGCACTACCGACATTCGATGCGACAGGGTCGACGACCCGGTGATCGAGGATAGTCGCGACGCGATTATCAAAGTCACCAGCTGTGCGATTTGCGGTTCCGACCTGCACCTCTACGACCACTTCATGCCAGGCATGGAGGCCGGCGATATCATGGGGCACGAGACCATGGGAGAGGTGGTCGAGGTCGGTTCCGCGGCGAAGAGCAAGCTGAAAGTCGGAGATCGCGTCGTCATACCATTCACGATCATCTGCGGCGAATGCGAGCAGTGTAGACGCGGCAACTTCTCGGTTTGTGAGCGAACGAATCGCAACAAGCCTCTCGCCGATACCGTCTTCGGTCATACGACGGCTGGCCTGTTCGGCTACACCCATCTCACCGGCGGCTATGCGGGCGGGCAGGCGGAGTATCTCCGCGTTCCCTTCGCCGATGCGACGCACATCAAGGTGCCGGACGGAATACCAGACGAAAAGCTGCTTTTTCTCAGCGATATTTTCCCGACGGGGTGGCAAGCGGCAGCTCAGTGCGAGATCCAACCGACCGACACCGTCGCGGTCTGGGGATGTGGGCCCGTCGGGCAGATGACCATCCGCAGCGCCATCCTGCTCGGTGCGAAACAAGTCGTCGCGATCGATCGCCTTCCCGAGCGATTGTCGATGGCGGAGGCGGCCGGCGCAATAACGATCAACCTCGCCTACGACAGGGTCGTCGAGCGCGTGAACGACCTCACCGACGGCAAAGGACCGGAAAAGTGTATCGATGCGGTCGGCATGGAAGCGCATGCGGCGGCGTCCATCGACTCGGTCTATGACCGCGCCAAACAGGCGCTGATGTTGGAGACCGACCGGCCTCATGTGCTCCGCGAGATGATCTATGTCTGTCGGCCCGCGGGAACGCTGTCGATCCCCGGCGTCTACGGCGGCCTTATCGACAAGATTCCGTTCGGTGCGCTGATGAACAAGGGGTTGACGGTCCGGACCGGCCAGACCCACGTCAATCGGTGGACTGACGATCTCCTGGCGCTTGTCGTTGACGGGCTGATCGATCCGTCGTTCGTCATCACGCACATGGTCGGTCTCGACCAGGGGCCGGAGATGTACAAGGCGTTCCGCGACAAGCAGGACGGTTGCATCAAGGTGGTCATCAAGCCCGGGGAGACGACCAATGCCCAGCTTCATTCCTAGAACCGCTTTACCGGGCCGGTCTCAGTCGGCGCACGACGTTCTGGCCAAAAACCTCGGCTACTTTTCTCTCGCCGTCGGCGCCGTCGAGCTGCTCGCGCCTCGCATGCTGTGCCGGATGACCGGACTCCGTGATCACGAGGCGCTCGTGCGCGGATACGGCGCCCGCGAGGTCGCCAATGGCGTCGCGATCCTAGCAAGCCACGATGCGACGCCCTGGGTCTGGGGAAGAGTCCTCGGCGATACGCTCGACATCGCCACCGTCATCGGAGCGCTGCGCGGCGGCAACGAGGGACGGTTCCGCGCCGCGCGGACGCTCTTGGCGCTCATTGGGATCAGCGCGATTGATGTGCTCTGTGCTGGCGGGCTCAGCGCCGAGAAAGGTGGCCCGAACACTGCTGTCGCAGATTACCGGGACCGCAGCGGTTTTCCGAAGGGGGTTGAAGCCGCGCGAGGAGCTGCGCGGGACTTTGAGGGCTCGCGCGGCGCGCGGTCGTCCAAGAGGCTCGCGTTGGAGCGGGACCAACCGGAGACGCGGCGGGAAAGCCAACAGGCGAAAGACCCTGCGCTTTCCACCTGACATCGTCGAGTAGCGGCCATGAGCGCGGCGTCGGAGATCAAAACCGACATCCCCGCACGCATGGATCGTTTGCCGTTCAGCCGCTTCCACATGCAGGTCGTCGCGGCGCTCGGCATCACCTGGGTGCCCGACGGGCTGGAAGTCACCATCGTCGGTTCGGTTGGTCCAGTCTTGCAGGATAAGAGCACGCTGTCGCTCACCGCCGAGCAGCTCGGCGCCGTCGCATCGTGCTACGTGATCGGCGCGGTGTCGGGCGCCCTGGTCTTCGGTTGGCTGACGGACCGCTTCGGTCGCCGTCCGGTCTTCAACGTCACGCTGGGATCTATCTTGCCGGCGTTCTGCTCCCCGCCCTCAGCTGGAACGGCTGGAGCTTCGCGCTATTCCGCCTGTTGACCGGGATCGGCATCGGCGGCGAATACGCGTCGGTGAACTCCGCGATCGACTAGCTCATCCCCGCGCGCTTGTGCGGTCGCATCGACATGGCCGTGAACGGCAGCTGTTGGTTCGGCGCCGCCGTCGATGCGGCCGGCTCGCTGCTCTTGCTCAGCGGCAAGCTTGTCAGTGTGGACATCGGCTGGCGCATCGGCTTCGGCATCGGCGGCGTGCTCGGCCTTTTCGTCATTCTATTGCGCCGTTTCGTGCCCGAGAGTCCGCGCTGGCTGATCACCCACGGACGCGAGCGACAGGCAAAGGACACGCTGCGGGACGTCGAAGAAGAGGTCGGATCGCGCGAGGGCGGTCACCTGCCTGCCGCGGGCGGCAAGCGGCTGACTGTTCATCCACGTCCGCATTTCGGCCTTCCGATCCTAAGGACCATGTTCGGAAAGTTCCGCGCATGCAGCGTCCTCGCATTAACATTGATGACGGCGCAAGCGTTTCTGTTCAATGCGGTGTTCTTCACCTATGGGCTTGTGCTCGCCCGTTTCTATCACGTGCGCAACACGCGGGCCGGCCTCGATATCCTGCCGCTCGCCGCGGGCAATTTCCTCGGCCCCGTCCTGCTCAGCCCGTTGTTCGACACGATCGGCCGCAGGCGAATGATCGTCGGGACCTTCGGCCTCACATCGCGTGGATGGTGATCTTCTTCGTGGCATCGGCGGCTGCGAGTTCCGCTTACATGAACTGCGAGCGAGATATTCCCGCTCGAGACACGATCCCTTGCGATCGCCATTTTCTACGCCGCCGGCACAGCGATCGGCGGCGTACTGGCGCCTTCTCTTTGGTCGGCTGATCGATACCGGGCGGCCCGGAATGGTGGCGTGCGGCTATGTGGCGGCAGCCGTATTGATGCTCGGCGCCGCCGCGACCGAAGCGTTTCTCGGCGTCGATGCAGAGGGCAAGGCGTTGGAGAGCGTGGCGGATCCCTGTCGAGCTGAACTTGGCGGCTAGAGAGTTACGGGCCGAAGGCGGGCCGATCCCATCGATGTTCGAAATCCCGTCCGCCGAAGCCCCTCTCGAACCCACGATCGAGCGGAAAGGTTTCCTGGGAATCCATTTCGGCGTCGCCCACGCGGTAGCGGGCGAAACCGATCTGATAGACCGGCGCACATGTCTCCGGCCCCTCATGCCATTTTAGGCAAAGTCCCTCTTCCGTTGTCCGCCAGCGACCGTACTCGGCCGTCGGGCCGTTCACGCTGGCGATGCCGTTCGGCTCCAAGTGAAGCAGGAACCCGTTGCCGTGCTGCAGACCGTTGAAGGTCCGCCCAGAAAATCGGCTATGGATCATCGAAGCGCCGAGCGGCTGATCGTCCGTCGGCTGCGAAACGCAGTCCGCGAGCAGACAGCTCGCGGCAACCACCAAGCTCATTCCACGGCGGCTCATGCTGGCATGATAATCACCCATCATTGGGGAAACGCCGGAGCGGCCTCGCCGCTCCCCGCTCTCCGAAGGATGTCGGCCCTCGACCCTCCATGGACAGGAGCGCGAGCTCGTCGCAGACCTCGGCCGACACCGTGTCCCAGCCCCCGGGGACCGTTTGGCGAAACAGACGCATCGTCGGGTACCAGGGCGACGTTGTCCGATCGAGCATCCAGCGCCAGTCCGAGGCGCAGTGCAACAGCGTCCAGACGGGGCGCGCGAGCGATCCGGCAAGGTGAGCCATCATCGTGTCGACCGTTACGACTAGGTCCAACTCCGCAACCAACGCCGCGACGTCGATCATCTCGTCGCTCGTCGACGAGAAGCTGAAGATACCATCATCATCGTCCAAGGTTTGCCCTCGCTGCAGATTCACGAGGGCAACACCCGGAATTTCTGCCAGGCGAGCGACGAGGTGAAGCGGAGCCGAGCGCTCCGGTCGCCACTGGCCGGCCTTCCAGACAAGCCCGACTTTCAGATCGCCGGGAATCTTCGCGAGGATCCGGCGAGCGCGGTCGCGAGCTTCTCGCGGTACCGCGAGATAGGGGACCGTCCTTGGCACGGTAGGCAGCGTCACCCGCAGCGCATGCGGAATTTCCATCGCCTCGATGGCAACGTCATAGGCCGGCGTCTGCTCACCCAGCGGTACCAGTGTCGAGATTTCCGGCATCGAGCGGAGCAGCGGGATCAGCTCGGCCTGGGCCTCGACAGCGACCGAGCGCGCGACCTCGGCAATGCGCGGGACGAAGCGGATGAACTGAATAGCATCGCCGAGTCCGTGATAGCACCGTACCAGGACGCGCGCCGCGAGCGGCGCACCGTTCCACACTCGGCGGAGATGTCGCGGCAGATCGCTGGCGTCCTCTGCCCCGCCGCGCCGCAGCACATCGTCGCTGATCCGCCACGCGCGCTCGAAGTCGCCGCGCAGCATCGCGCACATCCAGCGCATCTCGATCGTCCGCTGCGGGTCGCCGCCCAATGCGATGGCCCTTTCGAGCTGGTGTTCGGCCTCGACGATGCGACGGGCGCGATAGAGGATTTCGCCGCGCGCCTCCTGTCCAGCGGCGGGGGCAGCCTGGTCTCTGATCGGCTTTGTAACGCGGTCGCCCGACATCGCGGTACGTCACGGGGCGTTTGCGCGATCCATCGCTCGGATCGCCGCAGAGGCAAGGTTTCCGCTCGCGCCCTGGGCCTCCCGCACATAGGCCTCGAGCTCGGCGGCCCGGTGGGCGGCGGTATGGCTTGCCAGAACCCGGCATCGCGCAGCCGCGCCGAGCTGGCGCCGCTCAGCGTCGCGGAGATCGCGCAGATAGCCCAGCGCCTCGGCGGCGGAATCGGCGAGCAAAATCTCCTGTCCCGGAACGAAGAAGCTTTCGATTCCCGGCCACCGGTCGCTGATCACCGGCGTTCCGCATGCAGCGGCCTCGAACAATCGGACGCTTGGCGACCACCCGGCGCGGACCATCGGCGCGCGGGTGACGTTCAGCGCATAGCGTTGGCGTGCGTAGAACGCACGGTGCCGATCGGGCGGCAGGTGCTCGATGCGCTCGACGTTTGCCGGCCAGGCGATGCTCGCCGGGTATTGCGGCCCCGCCACCGCGAAGCGGCCTTGCCGCCAAGCGCGCGCGGGAGCGCACAACAGACGCTCCAGGGCCGGTTGCCGATCACCGCTGTAGGTCCCCATGTAGCCGAGATCCCAGCGTGGCTCCTGGTCCAGCGGAGCATAGGCATTGGAATCGACGGAGCAGTACAGCGGCCGTGCCGCTCGCGCACCGTAGCGCTCCTCGAGCTCATCAAGGACCGGCCCTCCGGTGAAAGAGAGATAGAGGTCGTACCGCGGGATCAAGTCGGCCGCGATGTAGGGGCCGGCGGCAGCCTCGTCCGGCGCCGCGAGCATGGCAAGGGTCACCGGCGTATCGATGTCGTAGAAGGCCGTGACTCCGCGCGACTGCTGGATCGCCCACTCGCCGACCACGACGCCTTGCGGCACGAAAGACCCGACGATGATGAGGTCGGCGTCTGCGACGATCCCACCGAAGCGACGCTTGAGCTCGCCGAGCGATGCATAGAGCCACGTCTCACCATAGGGCGGCGCCGCGAGATCGCGGTTTGCGGCATACCACGGGAGGTCCCGCTCGAGGAAAGTGACGCGGTGCGCGCGCTCGGCGAGCGCCCGCACCAGGGCACGGTAGGTGGTCGCATGGCCGTTGCCCCAGGATGAGGTGATCGACAGGCCGAGGATGACGATCCGAAGACTCCGCGGTGGCGGATCGATGTTCATGCCGCGCCGCCTTCGAGAATCCTCTCGAGACCCTCGACCCGCGCGCCGTAGGTGTGATCGGCAAGGACACGGCGTCGCGCCGCGGCGCCGATCTTCGCGGCCAGGGTCGGCGTCAGCCCATCGAGCAGCGCCGCCACTTCGTCGCCGTCCTTGGCGACGAGAATCTCGCGCCCGGGCTCAAGGAATTGCTCGATCCCGGTCCAGGCGTCGGAGATCAGGCAGGCGCCGGCACCGGCCGCCTCGAAGACCCGCGTCGCGGGGCTGAAGCCCGTCGCCGCCATGCTGTCGCGGCTGACATTGAGGACGGCCGAGGGCGTCGAATTCAAGGCGTTGTGGTCCTTCGTGTAAACGTGGCCGAGATAATCGACATTGCCGGGTAGTCCCTTGTCGCGCCAGCCGTTACCACCAAGCAGGAAGCGCCGGCTAGGCAATCGTCGCGCCGGCTTGAGGAAGAACTCCTCGATGCGGCCCTCGCGGTCCGGCAAGCGATTGGCGAGCAGGGCAAGATCGGCCGCAAAACGTGGCTCGGGCGGCGTCGGAAAATGCGTCGTCGGATCGAGCGCGTTGTAGATCGGGATGCAACGCCGAGCGCCGAACGAGCGATAGGCGCCGACCACCGGATCGCCCCCGCCATAAGTCAGGATCAGGTCGTAACTGGGGATCAGGGAGCGGAACGGATCGGTCGCATCCTCGGCAATCCGCTGCAGCGTTGCCGGCGCGTCGACGTCCCAGAAGATCGTCGTCAGCCCGGGCCGCGCGAGCGAGGCGATCGTCGCCTCGAGATACTCGTCCAGCACGCCGACGCCGCTCGCCTTGACGACGACGTCGCTGCGCCGTGCCTGGTCGAGCGCCTGCGAGACGGCGGATTCGTCCAGCGGATCATAGACCACGACCTTCGCCCAATCGGGGTCGGCGATGTCGCGATGCTTCTGACGATCGAAAGCGTCCGGCTCATAGAAGGTGACGCTGTGGCCGCGTTCCGCGACGGCGCGGATGATGCCACGATAGTACGTCGCCGCACCGTTCCAATAGGCCGAGACCAGGCTCGAGCCAAAGAATGCGAGGCTCAGCCGACGCCGCATTGAACCACCTCCGCGCGACTGGAGGATTCGATTCCGAGCTCGCGGCAGATCGCCAACAGCTCGTCGACACGATGGGCGCAGCTGTGTCGCGCCATGATCGAACGGCGGCCGCGCGCGCCCAGGTCGGCGGCGAAATCCGGCTCGTTGACTACCCTGCGGAGGTGCCGCCGCATCTCAGGCCCGTCGCGGGCGACGAGAAAGTCGGCGCCGGGTTCGAACAGGCCTTCGCTGTCGTCCCACGGCGCGCTGACCAGCGGAATGCCGCAGGCCAGCGCCTCGAAGACGCGGATCGTCGGAATGCCGGGGAGGGCCCGGGCATAGGGGCCGCGCGGCACGTGCACGGTGACGCGGTGACGCCCGAACACCGCCGGCACATATGGATTGGGCAGATAGCCGCGATAGGCAATCCCTGCAGCGCGCAGTTCATCCTGCGCCGCACTCGGATAGCGCACGCCGTACACATCGGCCGCGATGCCCAGGTAACGGATGGGCTCGACAAGAAACTCCCTCAGCTCGCGCGTGCGCTCGCCGTCGCCCCAATTGCCGATCCAGACGAGTCCCTCGCGCGCCTCCACTATTGGCGGACGAAAAAGGCCCGTATCGGCGGCCTCGTGCCAGACCCACACTTGCCGCGACCAGCCTTGCCGTTGATAGACGTCGCGGACGGCTGCGCCGAACGCCAGCACTCCATCAAAACCCGCGAGCGCCGCAACCGGCATCGTGTCGGGGGCGGTCACCGAGCGGTGATGCGTGTCGTGGAAGAGCAACCGATACCCCCCGCCGGCCCGTCGATGCGCCGAGAGAATTCCGATGAGATCGCCTGCTGTCCATTCGTGGACAATGACGAGATCCGCACCATCGAGCGCGGCATCGACGTCGAAGCAGGACGCGTCGTAGAACTCGCTGCACAGCGTTGGATACGCCGTTGCGAACGGCTCAGCGAAGGCTTCGCCGCAATCGGCCCGTAGATTATCGAGACTCCAGCCGTTCAGGGGTTCGAGGATGCGGAGCTCGTGGCCCCGCTGCTGGAGCTCTGTGGCAATGCCACGCAGGAAATGCGCGTTACCATGATTCCAGTCGGAGACGAGCGAGTGGCAGAAGAGCACGATCCGCATATCAGATGTCCGCGGGGACGGCAACTGACGCCGGAACACCGATCCCGCGCGGCGGCGCGACTTCGCCATACAAGGCAGCGTAGGAGCGCGCCATGCGTGCCGCGGCGAACGCGCGCGATCGGCGATGCGCCGCTGCCGACAACCGCCGGAGGGCCGCGCCATCGCCGCGCAGGGCTTCGATCGCCTGGGCAAGCGCGAGCGAGTCGTTCGGCGGCACGAACAACGCAGCCTTGTCCCAGAGTTCGCGGAGCGCGGGAATGTCCCCGAGCACCAGGGCGCAACCGGATGCGGCGGCCTCGAGAATGGAGAGGCCGAAGGGCTCGTACCGCGCCGGAAGCGCATAAATGGCGGCTCGCGACATCCATTCGCCGAGCACCTCCGGCGCCAGGACGCCAAGCATCCGCGAGGCCGACGGCTGCGATCTTCGGCCGTTCGGATGATCGAAATCGCCGGCGACATAGACCGGGCAGCCGATGCGTTCAGCCGCGGCATCCAGTGTCGCAAGGTTCTTGCCCTCGTCCCACAAGCGGCCTGCGCTGAGCACGAAGTCCTCCTTCGCCCGCGGGCGAAAACGATTGAGCTCGCAGCCGTTGGCGATCACCCTGCCGCGGGGGGCGCCATAATGCTCCGTCAGGGCGCGCAACATCGCCGCTGTCGGCGCGACGATGCGATCAGCCTGCATCAGCCCTTGTCCTACGCGCCGGGCATAGCCGCGCCATTCCGGCGGGGCGGCGACCCCGTGGACGGCGCGCCACCAGGACAATACGCAGGAATGTCCGACGACGACCGAGGGCGCCGGCCAGTCGCCGGCGGCATGCGCATAGCCGTTAAAATGGATGATGTCCGGCCGGCACGACGCCGCGAGTTCGCGCAGCCAGGTGCAGGAGCTTTCGAAGCTGTTTTCCGCGCGCTTCATCCACTCGAGCGGAAAATTCCCTACAAAGAGCCGGAGGTCGGGGATCGCCGCGGCTTCGACGCGCTGCGCCGCGCTGGGGGGCGGCCCCATCACCGCAAGGAAGATCTCCGCCCGGCCGGACGGCACCGCGCAAGACAGCTCGCAGGCCAGCGTAAGCGCGTAGCGCCAGACACCACCGACGGCGTCGGCGGTCATCATCACGCGAAGGGGGATTACGCGGCCATCTGCGTCTCCCCTCATCGCGTCACCCGATGCGTTGCACCTTCGAGTTCTTCCAGCGGAAGGGGGCGCTCGTCCTGAATGTCGCTGAAGTTGGTAAAGCGCGAGAGATAATGGGCATGCGCGCGCTCCCACGCGCCGTCATCGGGAAGCCCCCAGAGATGTCGGTAGTCCGGCGACCCTGGATAGGGGAACAGCGGTACCGGTTCATTGGCCCAAACGCCATGCGCGCGGAGCCCCTCGCGCCACCGTGCGATCTCATCCCGATCGTCGAGCGTAGCCTCGATGAGATTCGCCTGTACGAAAGCGACATTTCGCTTGGCGTAGAGCAGCCGGTCGGTCAGCTCGTCGGTAGACAGGCGGCACCGTTTGTCCAGCATGGCACGGCCCTCCACCGAAAGGCTCTCGACGCCGGCCTCGATGGAGACGCAGCCAGCGCGACCGAGCAAATCGATCATCGCGGTGTCCCATAAATCGATGCGGGTCTGAATGCCGAATTGGAACTTCCGCTCAACAAGCGCATCCAGCAGGTCGCGATTGGGCAGGAAGATCTCGTCAATGAAATAGACATATCCGACGCCCTGGGCGAGCAGGCGGTCCAGTTCCACGAGGATCGTCGGCAACGGTCGCCGCCGGTAAGCGTCGCGGAAGTTCTCCTTGGCGCAGAAGGTGCATCGGAATGGGCAGCCGCGGGACGTCTCCATCTCGGCACCAGGCCCGAACGGCACGGCATCGAAGCGATGGTGATGATGGTGATGTCTCGCCACCGTCTCGCTGGGCCAAGCGAGCGCCGGCAGCCGCGTCATGTCGGTCGCGTGGGGACCGCCCTGTACGACGATGCCATCGTCGTCAGGGTAAGCGACCGATGGGATGGCTCTCCATCCGGAGCGCGGCATGGCGGCCAATCGCACCAGGATCTCCTCGGCCTCGCCGAGGACGACGACATCGGCGCCCAGCTTTGTAAGTGCCGCGCGGGGCGTCGTCGAGGCATGCGGTCCGATGCCGACGATCGTCCCCGCCACATCGCGGATGGCCGCGATCGTCCGCTGCGGAATCCGCAACTCAGGAGGCGCGCAGCGCCAAAACAGATAGGATGGGGCGGTCGTCACCACCGAGAGATCCGGCGCGAGCCGCTCCACCGCGGCGCGGATCTCATCGTCGGTCAGAGCTTCGAGCTGGCCGTCAATGACGACCGGCTCATGACCTGCGGCTTCGAGCAGTTGGCGCGCGTAGCCGAATTCGAGCGGCAGATGTGGCTCGCGGCAGCCAAAGTAGATCGAACCGGCAAAGTCCCACGCAGGATTTACGAGCGCTATTCTCATTGCATCGCCCGCGCGATCGCTGGAGCCTTCTCCAAGGCGACGCTGGGCTGCCGCGTCGGTATGCGGCCGGGCTCTCGAATGAGATTGTCGCGAAGCCACGCATGCAGCCGTGCGATCCCCTCCGCGGCGGGGACACGCGGTCGCCAGCCGGTGGCACCGGAGAAGCGTGCGTAATCGGAGACATAGTAGCGTTGATCGCCCTGGCGCCAGCCACGTCGCTCGAACTCCGGTCGCTGGCCGCGAAGCTTGCCGATCCGGTCGATCAACTCGAGCAAGCTGATCGAGTTCTCGCGCCCACCGCCGATATTGAACGCCTGACCGCGCAGCCGCGGCATCGCCCTTTGTGCCGTCAGGAAGGCATCGATCAGGTCGTCGACGTAGAGGATGTCGCGGACTTGGCGTCCGTCGCCATAAACGGTGACGGATTTGCCGGCGAGCGCGCGGAGCAGGAAATGCGCGACCCACCCCTGATCTTCGGTGCCGAACTGATGCGGACCATAGATGCAGCTCATCCGGAAAACCACCGTCGAGAGACCATAGCTTCGCGCGTAATCGAGCACGTACTGATCCGCCGCACCTTTCGAGCATCCGTACGGCGTATGAAAATCCAGCGGCCGATTCTCGTCGATGCCCCGCGAACCATGTTGCGCCGCCAGATCGTATCGCGCATCGCTCGTCTCAAGGGGCAGGTCGTCGACTGCACCATACACTTTGTTGGTCGAGGTATAGACAAGCGGTGGGGGCGAGGCACAGCTGCGTACCGCCTCCAGGAGGTTCAGCGTACCGGTCGCGTTGACCGCAAAGTCCTTGCGGGGGTCCAGCATGCCGGTGGTCACCGCCACCTGAGCCGCAAAGTGGAAGATCTGGCTCACGCTCCGCACGGCTCGCGTCAGCGCGGCGGTGTCCAGAACGTCGGCGATTTCCGCCGAGACGCGATCGGGATGGGTCATGCGAAGCCATGCCAGGTTCTGCTCGACGCCCGGCCGCGACAGGTTGTCGTAGACGACGACGGAGCGGCCGCTTTGCGCCAGGCGATGCGCGAGATTGGCGCCGACGAAGCCGGCGCCGCCAGTAATCAATACCGGCCCCTCGGCAAGGCGGCGCAGCGGGTTACGTCCGGCGCGCTCGGCGCCATCTGCATGCGTCGTCATACCGTGAGCCCCCGTGCATCGAGCGCATTGCGCGCCTCGTTGACCCGATCCGCGGCAATCTGACCTTCGAGCCATCCGGCAAGTTCAGCGATGCCACGCTCGATCGAAATTCGTGGCGAATAACCCAAAGCCTCGCGCGCGCTCGTTATGTCGGCGAAGCAGTTGCGAATATCGCCGACACGGTATTTCCGCGTCACCTCCGGGACAAGGTGCTCCTTAGCGAGTTGCCGTGCGAGCTTGCTCGCGATCTCGTTCACGCTGATTGCGCAACCACTGCCAACATTGAACACATGGCCGGCGGCCGCCAGCGACTCGTACGCGAGGCTGCAGCATTCGGCCACATCGAGCACGTGCACGAAATCGCGACGCTGCTCGCCGTCCTCAAAGATCAACGGCCGATTGCCATTGAGAAGACGGGCCGCGAAGATCGCAAGCACGCCAGTATAGGGATTGGATAGCGCCTGCCGCGAACCGTAGGCATTGAAGAAGCGCAGCGCGGTGGTCGGAATCCCATAGGCGGCGCCGACCATCATCGCCATGCGCTCCTGATCGAATTTCGAAAGGGCATAAACAGAGGCGAGGCAAGGCGGCTTGTTCTCCGGCGTCGGCACCGGGACGAGCGGCATGCCGTGACCATCCTGCGGGTCCCAATCGCCGCGCCTCAGCTGTGCTTCGGTCCTCTCGCAGATGACCGCGCGACCATGCGCATCCTTGTACAGCCCCTCTCCATAGATGCTCATGCTCGATGCGACGACCAGCCGCTCGACCGGATGCTCGATCAATGCTTCCAGCAGAACCGCCGTCGCAAGATTGTTGTTCGTCGTGTATTGCGCGAGCTCGTACATGCTCTGGCCGACCCCCACCATGGCCGCGAGGTGGATGACCCCGTCGACGCCGCGCAGCGCCCTTCGGACGGCGGCGGCGTCACCGACGTCGCCGTGGATGAATTCGACCGCCCGATCGAGATAGGAGGGCGGTTGGTTGTCCACTCCGTGAACCTGTTCGGAAAGATTATCGATGACACGCACTTCGCAGCCGCGCTCAAGCAGATTGTCCGCCACATGTGAGCCAATGAAGCCCGCGCCGCCGGTGATCAGGATCCTTCGCGTCATACGAACCGCCAGCCTCTCCGAATGGTTTTCGGTTCGGTCAACTACAGTCGCCAAACGTTTGTTCCAGAGAGTATCTTCGATATAAAATTAATATTTGTTTAGCTTTAACTCATGTTCAAAGCTGTGAGTAGAACACGAGAGTTATTACTTTCCGATCACTTCACGAAAGAGCAAAATCCGGAACTTACCCCTGAACTTTTTCGTTCCTGATCGTACCGTCATTTGTCGATATCGACTACTCGTAGCGGGGAGAACAGGGTGAGCGACGGAAAAGTACGGGTCGCGATCATCGGCGTCGGAAACTGCGCCTCCTCTCTCGTACAGGGCGTTCATTTCTATCGCGACGCGCCGCGCGATGAACGTGTGCCGGGGCTGATGAACGTTATGCTCGGGCCTTATCATGTTGGCGATATCGAGTTCAGCGCAGCCTTCGACGTCAATACGGCAAAGGTCGGCCATGATTTGTCGCACGCGATCTTCGCAGAACCGAACGGCACGATGCTCTTTGCGGAACCGCACACGTCGGGTGTCGAGGTGTTGCGAGGCCCGACGCTCGACGGCCTCGGCAAATATTTGCGCGAGGTCGTCAGCGAGAGCCTCGAACCACCAGCCGACGTCGCCCGTATCCTGCGCGAGACGGCAACCGACGTCGTCGTCTCCTACCTGCCGGTTGGATCCGACGCGGCGTCGCAATGGTATGCAGAACAGGTACTCTCGGCGGGCTGCGCCTTCGTCAACTGCATCCCGAGCTTCATCGCCTCAACGAGCCGGTGGCGCCGACGCTTCGAGGAGCACGGGCTGCCCCTGATCGGCGACGACATCAAGTCACAGGTGGGTGCCACGATCGTCCACCGCCTGCTCGCGAATCTCTTTCGCGAGCGCGGTGTCCGTCTCGACCGTACCTACCAGTTGAATTTCGGCGGTAACACCGACTTCCTCAACATGCTGGAACGGGAGCGTCTGGAATCGAAGAAATTGTCAAAGACCCGCGCGGTCCTTAGCCAATTGGACCACCCGCTTTCGATACAGGATGCGCACGTCGGGCCGAGCGACCATGTGCCGTGGCTGACAGATCGCAAATGGTGCTACATCCGCCTGGAAGGCACGACCTTCGGGAATGCACCGCTCAATTGCGAGCTGAAGCTCGAGGTTTGGGATTCTCCCAACTCGGCCGGGGTGGTCATCGATGCCGTGCGCTGTGCCAAATTGGCCCTCGATCGCGGTATCGGCGGAGCGCTGAACGGGCCATCGTCCTACTTCATGAAATGCCCCCCATTCCAGTGCACGGATGACGAGGCGCGATTGCTGACCGAGGCATTCGTGCGGGGCGATCCGCCTCCCCAACCGGAGAATCGCAATGCTCGATGAAAACTTGCCAGCTTCGGCATCCTGATGGCGGGGGCTGACAGGCGTCTCTCGCGCGAGGAGATCGAGGCCCGCGTCCGCGCCCTCGGCGAATGGTTCCACAACATCGATCTCGACGGCGTGCCGACGGCGCCCGATCATTTTCTCGGAGACTATCCCGCCGCGAAATGGCGCAGCTTCTCGGATGCTCTCCCGCGCGATCTCCGCGGCATGACTGTCCTCGACATCGGATGCAACGCGGGATTCTACTCGATCGAAATGAAACGGCGCGGCGCTGATCGGGTGCTCGGCCTCGACCATGATGACGTCTATCTGCGACAAGCCCGCTTCGCTGCAGATTCCCTAGGCGTGGACATCGAGTTCAGAAAACTATCTGTCTACGAGGTGGGGCAGCTCGGCGAACGTTTCGATATCGTCCTCTTCATGGGGGTGCTGTACCATTTGCGGTATCCCCTGCTCGCCCTCGATCTCATTCGGCGACACGTCATAGGCGATCGGCTGATCTTCCAATCGATGCAGCGAGGCGAGCCGTCGATTCTGCCGCTCGAGCCGGATTACCCGTTTTCCGAGTCCGAGATTTTCGAAGAGCACGGATACCCACGGCTGCATTTCGTCGAGCACTGCTATTCGCACGATCCGACGAACTGGTGGATTCCCAACCGCGCATGCGTCGAAGCCATGTTGCGCAGCGCCGGATTCTCGATCATCGGTCATCCCGAGGAAGAGGTTTATCTCTGCCAGATCGCGCCGACGCCTTGCGAGGCGGGACATGAGAACGGGGAGACGGTCGAGGTCGCCGACGTCAGGGATGGACGATGATCGAGGCGGCGATGATCTGGAACGAGCCCAATAACAAGTCGCATTGGGATTTGGAGCTCGATCCCGACTGGACTGCCTTTGCCGCCATGGCAACCAGTGCAGGACAGGCGATCCATGCCGAAAACCCGGAACTCGTCCGCGTCCTCGGCGGGATCTCGCCGATCGATCGGGGATTCATCGCCAACCTCGCCGGCAAGGGGGTGCTGGACCACCTCGATGCCGTCGCGGTGCATGGGTTTCCGCTCGACTGGAACCACTGGATGATCGACGAATGGCCAGCGAAGCTGGACGAGATCCGCGCCGTCACCTCGATGCCGATATGGGTCTCGGAAGTCGGCGTCTCGACCTTCGGCGCGGAAGAGGTTCAAGAATGGGGTCTTCGGCGGACTGCCGAGCTGCTGATCGGCCGTGCACCGCGGATCCACTGGTACAGCCTCTACGACCTGCCGGCTGCGTGGCCGGCGACGACGCGCCATCGCGAGGCCGAGGGCTCGTCTTATTATCGACACTTCCATATGGGGCTGCTGCGCGAGGACGGTGCGCCGAAACCCGCCGCCCGACTCTTCGCCGACTACGCCCCGGCCCTCGGCATCTGCCAGTGGTTCCATTTCGAGGACCACCGGCTGGACGATGCGGTACGGAAGCTAACCGAGTATGGGGTGAAGCACCTACGCACGGGACTCAGTTGGGCAGACAGCTTCCGTCCCGGCGCGCGCGCCTGGTTCGACCGGCAAATGGCGGCTCTCGGGCCCTTCGACGTGACGCTCACGTTTTGCTTCACGCCGGAGCATCGCGGCCTGCTGCCGCATCACACCAGCCCGCCTCGCGTCCCCGAGGAATTCGCCGACTTCTGCGCCGAGATGGTGCGGCGCTACGCCCCTCGCAGCGGCGGCGCATCACCGCTTCGACTTGATTTGCCGGCTCGCCCGGAAACCGATGGGCGGCCGTCACTCTGAGCCTTCGCTCCAGCCAGCGCAGTCAGCGCCAGAGACTGGTCCTCGGCTTCTGGCTGCCGTCCTTGAAGTGGGTAGGATCGTCCCGATACCGCGGGAGATTCCGCTTCAACGCTGTTCCTCGGATCGAGGCGGCTCGCCAAGGAGGTCGCGTCGCGCAGACCCGGCAGCATAGCCGGCCGCGCAGAGCACTATGCGAATTCCGAACAAGCCGGAAGCGTCATACGACGGTAGATTTATAGATATGACTCGGTCAGCCGGATGAGACTCCTGGCCACGAGCGCGGCCGGCGAGCGCTGATCGATCCCCAGCTCGCCGGCCGGCTGCGGTTGCGTAGGCAGGCCCGCCGGGCGCGCGCCTACGAGCTGGAGGACGAGGCGCCCGCCTGCTGCTGTTTCTGATCGCTCTGCGCGCCGGCTTGCTGCTGTTTCTGATCGCTCTGCTTCTGATCGCTCTGCGCCGAGGCGGTGCTCTGCCCAGGCTTGTCGCCAGCCGCGGCGCGATCGATGGTCGGAGCGGCGGCACCCCCGTCCGTCTTGCCGCGGCCAACCTGGATGCGGTGGCTACCCTGCTGCCCGGCAGACTTCGGAATGGTCACCGTCAGGACGCCATTCTCGAACGATGCCCCTATCTGATCCGGCTTCGGCGCGAAGGGCAGCTGGATCGCGCGCATGAAGGAGCCGAACGCGCGCTCCACGATGTGGCGCCGCTCGTCCCTCTCCTCGTTCTCGATCTTCTTCTCGCCGCGGATCGTCAGAACGTCGCCGTCGAGCTCGACCGAGAAGTCGTCCTCGCCAACACCGGGCATCTCGGCGCGGACGATCAGCTGCTGGTCGGTCTCGCTGACGTCGATGCGCGGCGGCGTCATCGCCAGATTGCCGCCAGCGGTCGCCGGCGGCGCGAAGCCGCGAAGCATGTCGTCGAACAGGCGCTGGATCTGTAGCACCGGGTAGATCTCGGTGTTCGAGCCGAGCGGGAACGGAACGATGGAGCGTGCCATGTCGATTGTCCTCTCTTCTCAGACGTGAACGGATCAGGTCTCGTAGGTGAACTCGGGGAGCTTCTTCAACTCATCCTTCGAGGCCCCCGGCAGCGTTATCTTCTTGCCCGCGTCATCGATCTGCAGCTCCTCATAAGGGAGCGCGACGAGATGGCCGCCCAGCCCCAAGAAGCCGCCGACCTGGAGCACGGCGAACAGCACCTTGTCCTTGCCGACGATCAGATCGTCGAGCGTCCCGATCTTCTCGTTTTTATCGTTGATGACGGTCTGGCCAGTCAGCTTGCTGGCGCGATAGCCGGCGGCGACCGCCTTCACATCGACGCGGACGAGCGTGACGGCGGCCTGCGACAGCACCGGCTGCGGCCCGGCTGCCAGCACCAGGCCTCCGCCGAACGCCGCGGTGAGGAGGATGGTGGAGATCTTGCGCATCTTGAGCCTCGCTCAGGGATCGAAGGGGGCAAGCGGGAGCGACCGATGATCGTTTCCGCTCACCTCGCCAATAATGACGATCCCGCCGGAACCGGCCTTGACGACCGTCAGCATTTGCGAGGGTTCGACACCAGTCGCTGCCAGAGCCCCCTCGT
>JAQGID010000312.1 GCA_028291405.1 Rhodospirillales bacterium
GCAGGAAGGAAGTTTTTGCGAGAGCCGGGCCGCGCATGATCGGACGAAGCTCGAAAACCGGAATCGTAAGATCAGCCCCGGTTCGCTCGAACGCACGAGAGCATCACGCCGCCGAAAAATCGCTTTAGATCGGCCGGCAATCTACAGTCGGCTCAATATTGGGGAGGGGGCGGAGCCGAGAGAGCGCTGACACGTCCGCCGCGGCGTTTTGTTCCCGCATTGACCTGTGTCAATGAGTCCTCCGTTCCGCCGCCGTATTGATAGGCATGGACGAAGCAGATTTGGTGCTCGTCACGGCTGCGGGGTTCGTCGAGTGCATGGGGGTCGCCGCTGTCGACTTCCTGGAACAGCATGCCGAGATTGCAGCACGTAGGGGCGACCGTTTCTCAGAAGAGGCATGGCGCGAGGTTGCGGCCGCCGCCACCCGGCTGCTGCATGCTGGTCTCTACCTGACGTGATGCCGCGGGTGGTCACACCTTGATCCAAGAATGAGAGGCGGCGCGATTGCAATCTGGGAAAATGCACGCGTTCCTGGATCCGCGCTATTTTGGCCCGATGAGCGAAATGCGTCCGATGCGCAGCCCATCAGAATTCCGCGAGCGAGCTGCCGAGTGCGAACGGCTAGCGGAAGAGGCCTTCCGGCCGAGCGACTGCGCCGCGATGCTCGATGCCGCCGCTCGCTGGCGGCAGATGGCCGACGAGGAAGAAGCGAGGCAGGCATTCGCCGCGTACCGGATGAACGGCCGATCCTGAGAAATACCGCAAAAGCCCCGAGCCGTCGTCTCCACGCCGAGATCGTCCATGGTTCGGAAATGAAGCTTGTTCTGCTCCACGGCCGATGTGACGGCTACCAAATACCGGAAATTGTCGACGGTGCGCCCCTCAGAATGGCCGCCGAACGAGGGGCGCCGTCGAGCGAGAGCGTCTTTTTCGACGGGCCTCGATGGATCGATTTCGTTCGCCATATGTTCTCATCATAGAGGCGTGATGAAGGCTGGCACAGATGGCTCAGTTCGCGGCGATGTTCCTCGGCCTCGCAGGTGGGGTCGTCGGCTGGTTTGCAACGAATCTGTACGGGCGGTCGCTCGTGCTGCTGTTCGAGCTCCGCGCCCTGGCGCACGAGGAGATGCTGTTCTCCGCCGATCTCACGCCCGAGTTGGAGCTTCCGCTCTTCAATGCCAGCCGCGAGCGCCTCCGCCGAATCGCCTCTCGCCTCAAGGCGCTCGATGAGACCTCGCCGGCAATCGTGCGGCGCATCTGGGCGGCCGTGGATTACCATCCCGGCGCGGCAGCCGACGCCCTCGTCGGCTACGCTTACGCCTACGACCGAAGCGAGCGCCGCAAGTGGCGGGGCAAGGTGGAGCGGGCGCTGCGCTTCTCGCTCTGGGCCGACCGAACTTCGCGACTTGTGCAGAGGCTCAGCGACACGAATGTCCGGTATTAGGTAGCAGTCACGCCTTGGATCATATATCGTAGATCAATCGGCGTTAACGCTTCTGGCAACGCCGGCTGAGAGATAGGCGCGCTCCCGCCTCGCTGGGAGATGCGTATGGAAGACGCAGAGTTCTTCGTAGAGAGGGCCGCTGAGTGCCGACGTTTGGCGGCCTCAGTTCTCGTGCGGTCTGGTCCCGCCCTAAAGACGCTCATTGGGCTGGCCGACGAGTTTGAAGGTCGGGCCGCAACATATGAATCGAGATCGGAAGCCAATCGGCGCGGGTGAGCTGCGGTACTGGGAGCGGTCGCACCTTGTCGGGAAACTGGCAGGCTCAGGCTCTTTTGGTTTCAGTTGGCGCCGCCCGACGACTTGGCGTACTATAACTCAAGTTAATTTCTGATGGGGACGTGTATGGCTGCGCCGCGACACGTCCTTATTGTCGACGACGATGCCGACGTTCGAGATGTACTCCAGGCCATCCTTGAGAATGTTGGTTACCGAATATCGGTCGCAGATGGTGGGAGGCCAATGCGCGACTTTCTCTCCGCTCCCGATCCCGTCGACTTGGTGGTGCTGGACTCAGCCATGCCAGGGGAGCGAAGCGCGTCGCTCGCCCTTCATCTTAAGGGGCTAAGGATGCCGGTCGTCATGATCTCGGGCAGTCCCGACATGATGGAGTTTGCCCAGGAACACGACCTTCAACTACTTTGGAAGCCTTTCGGCGCCAAGGAGCTGACCTCGGCGATCGACAAGGCTTTTGCGAGTCATTTGTTCGGCCAGCGAGACGACGCTTAACGCCTCGGCTATTCGTGCTGAGCCACGAACACTCCGCCTTGCGACGCTGACCGCACCGCTTAGATCTCAGCCGAGGCTTCGGCTCTCTAAATGTCATGTTCCGACCGGTCGTGCGCGCCAACTCGCGTGGATCGAAGCACCCTGAGTGTCCGCACCAGAGGCAAAACAGAGCGAGCGAACCGGCCGGCCGCCCGGCTCCGCGGCCTTCATTGCGCGGCTCGAGAAGTGCCTCGGGGGGCCGTTCGCTCAGCAGAAGCCCGGCCCGAAGCCGAGGATAGTGGACCGGTCCGGGCAGGGCAGAGATAAGTACGATGTCCCCGGAACTGATCTCGGCGGCCTTTGCTCGATCCCGATGCGCTATTGATTGATCTCGGGCTCGACGAGCCTTGCCAGGTTTCGCAGCGACTCCTGCCAGCCGAGATAACAAGCCTCAGGTGGAATGACGTCCGGCACGCCTGCCTGCGCGATATCCAACTCGGTACCGACCGATACTTTCTTCAACGTCACAGTCACCTGCATCTCGCCGGGCAGGTTGGGATCGTCGAATTTGTCCGTGTAGCGCAGGCGTTCGCCCGGGACGAGTTCGACATATTCGCCGCCAAACGCGTGGCTTTTGCCCGTTGTGAAGTTCCGGAAGGACATTTTGAACGTGCCACCGACTTTTGGATCCAGATGATGCACAGTGCAGGCAAAGCCGTTGGGCGGCAGCCATTTCGCGAGCGCGTCGGCCTCGAGGAACGCGCGATAGACTTTCTCTGGACTGGTTGCCAGAACGCGGTGCAAGCGCACGGTGTTGGGCATGCTCGTTTATCCTTATGAATTGGTGGAATGGACGTTGCCGCCGATCAGGCGCCTGGTATCGGCAGGACCGGCATGATCTCCACGGAGTCGCCCGGGAAGATCGTGAAATGCGGATGTTTCTCGAACAGCCTGGCGGCCGCCTCGTGCGATTCCGCCCGTACGACCATGAAGGCGCCCATCTCGTTGCTCGCGTCCTCGATGCCGCGTTCGGTGATCTTCTTCGTCTTGCCGAGTGGCCCGCCCATGGCGGAAACCGCCGCGTGGTGCTTTTCGACCCAGGTTTTCCAGGCGGCCATACCCTCCTGTTCCTTGGCGCGCCTTTCGGCTTCGGGAAGCGCCATCCACGCCTTCATGCGCGGGCTAGTTTTGCTGCCGAGAAAGACGGCAAGATAGGTATCGTTCGTGGTCATGCGGTTTCCTTTCCTTTGGGGATTTCGGGCGAGGGTGGGCCATGATGCTTTCATCCAAGCCATGCGCTCCAAGCGACGGAACGCCTCTGGTTCTTCTAGTCCGTCGCCGGCACCGAATGGTGCTCGTGCTGGATGCACCAAGCACCGTCGACCTTGCAAAGGCCGATGGTCAGTCGAAACTGGAAGCCACCCCGCACGGGAGGGCCACTGACTGTGGCCGACCCGCAACGCATGATGGCGACCGCAAAGGCGACGGTGTCTCCGACGCACATTTGTAGCTCTTCGACGTCGAAGGCTTGCCCAGGTTGGTGATAGGCGAAGAACAGATGCCAGGTCTTCTCGTATGCCGCCATGCCGCGCGATTGCAGCGGCGGCGGCACGTCGAACATCACGATGTCGTCATCGTGATGCGCCAATATGGCCGGCAGGTCGTGCCGCCGGACGGCGTCTGCCCAAGCTTCGATGAGTGCCTTGATCTCGGCTTCCGCGGTTCCAGCTCGCTGCGACATGACCCTTGCTCCCCACGAATTGCCGATCCATGCCCTGAGGACGAACGAGGCTTTGCCAATCCGACACGGAATCTCAGATTTTTTGAAAGCGTCGGGAGCGGTCCATCCGGCCCGCTGCAGCTTTTACGGCCGAGCCCGCCCATGCGCCGATGCCCCGTTCCTACGATGGCCCTCTGTGAAGCGGCTAGGCTGCTCCCACCCGATCCGGTCTTAGGCCGAATCTGGCGGCCGGAGCCGCCGCTCTCGACCCAGAGTGGAAGTTCGGCATGCCGCCGTATGGTGCCAGGAGCAACCTTTCAGCCCGCGCGGCCTGGACGACCGCTTTCGGCCGACCCATTGCAGTCGTTCAAATTCGCAGCTTTGGCGCGGTTAGAAATTCATTTCCATTGCCAACGCCTTGGATGGTTCCATGTTACTGATCATCGAGCGTGGACGGTGTCGAGGACCGGCACCGAACAAAAGGAGCATGTCGGGAGGACGCTTGGATGCTCTCGAAACTCGAATCCGCGTGTTTCGTGATCGCCGACATCTCGGGCTACACGAGCTTCCTGGCCAGTTCCGAGCTCGATCACGCGCACGACATCATCGCGGATGTGATGGCTACGGTGATGAAATGCCTGCGCCCGCCATTCAATCTCGCCAAATTCGAGGGCGACGCGGTCTTTGTCTACGCGGTCACCGACAAGATCGACGGGTCGGCCCTCCAGGACGCCATCGAATCCGCCTACTTCGCTTTCCGCAAGCGTCTCCGCAACATCAAGCAGGCGACATCCTGCGAGTGCAGCGCCTGCAGCAACATGCAGCACCTCGACCTTAAATTCGTCAGCCACTACGGCGAGTTCATCAAGCACAGGATGGGTGGCCGCGAGGAGCTCGCGGGACGCGATGTCATCCTCATTCATCGCCTTCTGAAGAACGGGGTGAATGAGCGGCTCGGCGGCCATGCCTACGCGCTCTATTCTGACCCCTGCATCCGGGCGATGGGGATTGATCCGTCCGCGCAGGGTCTTCTCCAGCACCAGGAGTCGATCGACATCATCGGCGATGTGAAGTGCTGGGTGCGCGATCTCGAAGAGGCATGGGCGAAAGAGAACGACCGCCAGCGCAACGAGGTCACCCGCGACAAGGCGGTAAGCGTGATCGAGTTCGACATCGCTGCGCCGCGCCCGGTGGTGTGGGAGCATTTCACCCTGCCAGGCCTGCGGCCGAAATGGCGGGCCGCCGACGAAGTGCGCGAAGCCTCGGAAAGCGGCCGCCGCGGGGTCGGCACCACCAATCATTGCATGCACGGCGCCCACGCCATCATCGAGGAGGTGATCGACTGGCGTCCGTTCGACTACCTGACCCTGACCACCCTGTTGCCGATTCCCGGCGCTCCCAAGGTGCTCATGACTTACGCGTTCATGGAGAGCGCGGATGGCGGCACGCGTATCGAAATTCGGTTGGGCAAGCCCAAGCCGAAAGACAGGGAATTCCTCGATCACGTCGGCGCTGAATTCAGGAAGAACATCACGAACGAGGTCGCGGCCCTGCGGGTCATGCTCGAGCGGCAGAAGGGGGCAACAGTGATCGAAGAACCAGCCCTGCCCGTATCGGCCGAGCGCTTCCTGACCCAACCCATCCAAGCCCGGTGAAATTGCTCACCTGGTCGTCCGATTCATTCAACGAAACGAGCCCGAATAAGGAGCCCGGTATCGAAACGAGATTCGCCCTCACCTCCATTAGCCGCTCCAGCGAATGTCGGCTTTCCACCCATTTCGGCCGAGCGACTCGCGTATGGGGAATGACCCACTGAGGCTCAATCGCGCCGATATGCGAAGGCGGAGACAGTCGCCGAAAACCGGCCTTTCGAGAAGTCTACAAGCACGGTGGTTGCCTAATCGCGGCCGATCGCGGCGTCCACCTCTTCGCATCAACGGCATCAACTCTCGCTCCCTGTTCCGCGACAGACGATGATATCGACCACGCATCTATTGGAGTAACCGGCGAAAACCGGTTTGAGCATATAAACCCAAAAAGGTCTTGACATTATATCCATTTTAGACTACATCCCTCGTAGCCATCATGCGAGGTGATCATGTCCCAGGTTCCTCTCGTCACCAATCCCGGCCAGTTCTCGAAAGGTGTTTCCGGTAATCCCCTGGGCCGGCCGCGCGGCGCACGGAATCGCACGACGATGGCGAGCGAGGCGCTACTCGAAGGCGAGGCGGAGGTCTTGACGCGCAAGGCGATCGATGCCGCGCTGGAGGGCGATCCCTGGGCCCTGCGGCTGTGCCTCGAACGTATCCTGCCGGCGTCGCGGGCGCGGCCGGTGATGCTCGATCTGCCGAGCAATCCGGATGCCGAGAGCGTCGCCGCCGCGATGTCGGAGACGGTGCGGGCGATGGGCGCGGGGGAGATCACGCCCGAGGAGGCCATGACCGTTTCGGGCGTGCTGGAGGCGCAGCGCCGCACCGTCGAGACCGTCGATCTCGATCGCCGCCTCGCCGTGCTGGAGGCGGCGGCGCGGCGCGAGGATGCGGCGGAGCGCGAAGCCCTGGCCAAGGGCGGCGGCTTCGGCGTCGAGTTCGCGCCCGGCTTCGACCGGGTCCGCAGCGCGTGACGCCGAGCGGGCGAGCCCGGCTCGCCGCCCGCCTCGAACGGCGCGACGCCGAGCGGCGCAAGGCGCGGCTGGAGATCGCCGTGGATGCGCTGACCGACGATCAGATGCGACGCGCCATCGCGCTCCTGCGACGCTGCGTCGACGACGCGCCGGATCCATTGACCGCCGAAGAGCGGGCCGAGCTCGAGATTCTCGCCGCGCCGGTCGTCGCGCTGCTCGATGCGACCGATGCGGCGCGCTGACGCGAGCCGGTCGCTCACCGGTAATTGGCGTCGCGCGGCCGCGATTTCGACGCGCTCGCGCCCCGCCGCGTCCATGGCAAATCCCGCGTCCCCGCCCGGTCGCCTCGCCCGCGGCCGCGTCGCTCGCGAACCCGTTGCTGTCTCATCGATAGCGGCCGCTGCGCCTGTAAATCGCCTGTTCTTACAGGCCACGCGCGGCTGCTGCCGAGGCCGCGGTCAGCCTGCCTGGATTCTGAGCAGCGGCGCCGCGACCGGCCGCCGGCGCGATGCTGGGCCTCGCGTCGATTCGTCTTTTCCCGATTCGTGGCGCATAACTTGCATCGTCATCGATAGGCAAGTCGGTCGTTCGAGTCGAGGAGGCGGCGTGCAGGAGCAGGCGATGGCGAGCGTGACCGGCAGCTTCCCGTTCGACGAGATGGGGGCGGTCGGCGATCCGCGGATGGCCTACGATCTGGTGCGGCAATGGCTGGGCGAGACGCCGGCCGCGGTGCTCGATCTCAAGCGGCGCGAGGCCGAGCTGCTGTTCCGCCGCATCGGCGTCACCTTCGCCGTCTATACCGACGGCGGCGATCCCGAGCGGCTCATTCCCTTCGACATCATCCCGCGCATCATCGACGCCAAGGAATGGCAGCGCCTGTCGCTCGGCCTGACGCAGCGCGTCCGCGCCCTCAACGCCTTCATCCGCGACGTCTATCACGAGCGCGAGATCCTGCGCGCCGGCAAGATCCCCGAGGCGCTGATCCTCGCGAACGAAGCTTATCGCCCGCAGATGCGCGGGCTGCAGGCGCCGCACGACGTCTATACCCACGTCTCCGGCATCGATCTCGTGCGCGTCGGGCCCGACGATTTCTACGTCCTCGAGGACAATTGCCGGACGCCCTCCGGCGTCTCCTACATGCTGGAGAACCGCGAGGCGATGATGCGGCTCTTCCCCGAGCTCTTCGCCCGCCACCGCATCGCCCCGGTGGCGCGCTACCCCGAGGAGCTGCTGGCGACGCTGAAGTCGGTGGCGCCGCGCAACTGCGACGACGAGCCGGTCGTCGCCCTGCTGACGCCGGGCGCCTACAACTCCGCCTATTACGAGCATTCCTTCCTCGCCGACGAGATGGGGATCGAGCTCGTCGAGGGCGCCGATCTCGTCGTCGAGGGCGACGTCGTCTACATGCGGACGACCCAGGGACGCCGCCGCGTCGACGTGCTCTACCGGCGGATCGACGACGACTATCTCGACCCGCTCGCCTTCCGGGCGGATTCGATGCTCGGCACGCCCGGCCTCTTCGGCGCCTATCGCGCCGGGAACGTCACGCTGGCGAATGCCACCGGCGCCGGCATCGCCGACGACAAATCGGTCTATCCCTACGTCCCGGCGATGATCCGCTTCTACCTCGGCGAGGAGCCGCTGCTCAGCAACGTGCCGACTTATTGCTGCGGCGAGAGCGACGATCTCGCCTATGTCCTCGCCAACATGGCCGAGCTCGTCGTCAAGGAGGCGCGGGGCTCCGGCGGCTACGGCATGCTGATCGGGCCGCAGTCGACGATCGCGCAGCGCCAGGAGTTCGCCGCCAAGCTGAATGCGCGGCCCGGCGACTATATCGCGCAGCCGACCTTGGCGCTCTCGACCTCGCCGACCTTCGTCGCCAGCGGCGTCGCACCGCGCCACGTCGATCTCCGCCCCTTCGTGCTGGTCGGCAAGGAGATCCAGATCGTCCCCGGCGGCCTCACCCGCGTCGCGCTGCGCGAGGGCTCGCTGGTCGTCAACTCGAGCCAGGGCGGCGGCACCAAGGACACGTGGGTCTTGGAAGAATGAGACTTGTCGTGGAAGACAGTTCCGCCTGTTCACGTTCTTTCGTCATGCCCGGGCTTGACCCGGGCAACCACGTGTTGCCGCCAACGTCGGTCGCTGGAGAGACTCAGCCTGTCCCCACCGCGTGGATGGCCGGGTCAAGCCCGGCCATGACGGGGTTGGGAAGCTTGGTGTTCAAAGACTCTCCGACGGACCTCCCGCGATGCTGAGCCGCACCGCCGACAGTCTCTACTGGGTCGCCCGCTACATGGAACGCGCCGAGAACCTGGCGCGCATCCTCCAGGTCGGTCATCGCATGGCGAGCCTCGCCGGCTCGCTCGGCAATCCCAGCAACGAGTGGAGCTCGACGCTCGTCGCGGCGGGCTGCGAGCCCGGCTTCCTCGCCAAGCACAAGGCGGCGACGGCGGCGACGGTGATCGACTATCTGGCGCGCGACCCCGAGAACCCGTCCAGCGTGCTCTCCTGCCTCGAGACGGCGCGGCGCAACGCCCGGGCGGTGCGCACCGCGCTCACCGTCGACATGTGGAGCGCGCTCAACGACACCTGGCTGAAGATCCGCAGCTTCGGCTCCGAGTCCTTCGAGCCGGCGCGGGTCGGCGATTTCCTCGACTGGGTCAAGGAGCGCTCGCAGCTCTTCACCGGCGCCTATGAGACGACGATGCTGCGCAACGATGCGTATCATTTCACCCGGCTCGGCACCTTCGTCGAGCGCGCCGACAACACCGCCCGCATCCTCGACGTCAAATATCACGTGCTGCTGCCGCAGCACGAAGGCGTCGGCGGCGCGCTCGACTACTACCAGTGGCAGGCGATCCTCGCGTCGGTCTCGGCGCTGCGCTCCTATCACTGGGTCTATCACGAGCGGCTCAACCCGCGGCTGGTCGCCGAGTTCATGATCCTGCGCGACGAGATGCCGCGCTCGCTCCTCGCCTGCTTCGAGCAGATCACCGCGCTGCTCGACCTCATCGCCAATGCCGACGGCGGCAAGCGCGGCGAATGCCACCGTCTCGCCGGCGAGATCCACGCCCGGCTGCGCTACGGCCAGATCCGCCAGATCATGAATTCCGGCCTGCACGAGTTCCTTACCGAGTTCATCGAGCGCTCGGGCGTCCTTGGAAATGCCATCGGCAGCCAGTATCTCATCTGAACGTTTGCGATGATGAGGACAGGATCGGTGACCACATGACCTATTGCGTCGGCTTACGCCTCAACGAAGGCCTGGTCATGCTGTCCGACACGCGGACCAACGCTGGCGTCGACAACATCTCGACTTTCTGCAAGATGCACGTCTTCGAGGCGCCGGGGGACCGGGTCATCACGCTGCTGACCGCCGGCAATTTGGCGCTCTCGCAGTCGGTCGTGACCTTGCTGAAGGAGGGCATCGACAGCGAGCACGGCGTCGAGACGATGTTCAACGTGCCCAGCATGTTCCGCGCGGCGCAGCTCGTCGGCGCGGCGATCCGGCAGGTCTACAAGATCGACGGCGAGGCGTTGAAGGAGCAGGATTTCTCGTTCGACGTCTCGATTCTGCTCGGCGGCCAGATCAAGGGCCGCGGCATGCGGCTCTTCCAGATCTACTCGGCCGGCAATTTCATCGAGGCGACGAACGACACGCCGTTCCTGCAGATCGGCGAGCACAAATACGGAAAGCCGATCCTGGACCGCGCGGCGCGGGCGGAGACCGAGCTCTACGACGGCGTCAAGCTCGCGCTGGTCTCGATGGATTCGACGCTGCGCAGCAATCTGCGGGTCGGGTTGCCGATCGATCTCCTGGTCTATCGCCGCGACGCGCTGTGCATCGACCTGCGCCGCCGCCTGACCGAGGACGACCCCTATTTCAAGATGATCCGCGAGCGCTGGTCCGAGGCATTGCGCGACGCCTACCGCGCCATGCCCCGGCCGTCGTGGCCCGAGCTTCAGCCTTCGCCGAAGCCATAGAGATCGATGGTGCGCTCGCCGGCGCGGATGCGGCGGATCTTCTCGGTCTCGTCGGCGACGCGCTTGTCGGAGGCGTCGAGCACGTCGGCGACACTTGCGCTGGGGATCGCGACGACGCCGTCGACGTCGCCGACGATGAGATCGCCGGCCGCGACCGTGACCTCACCGATCCGGACCGGCTGGCCGTTCCAGGCGATCGCGCCGCGGTCCTTGCCGGTGCCGCGGATCGCGATGCCGCGGGAGAACACCGGGAAGTCGGCGGTCGCGAGCTGCGCCGCGTCCCGGACCCCGCCGTCGATGACGAGGCCGCCGAGCTTGCGGGCCATCGCCGCCTCGTTGAGGATCTCGCCCCAATAGCCGGCCTCGTAGCCGCCGCTGACGTAGACGACGAGGATGTCGCCCGGCGCCGCCTTATAGAGGGCGCGGTGGATCCAGAGATTGTCGATCGCCGGGACATGGACGGTGAAGGCGGGGCCGGCCAACGTCCATGTCGGCACCACCGGCTTGATCGCCGCCGGCAGCGCGCCGATGCGGCCCGCCGCCTCGTGCAGCGTCGCGCTGCCGAGCTTGCGGCCGCGCTCGATCTGGTCCTTGGTGAGGCTCACTTCTTCGCATCCTCGCGGCGCTGCAGCTCATGATACTTCATCTGCTTGCGCGCCTCGTCGAGCCGCATGCCGGAGGCGACCATGTCGCGGATCTTGGCCTCGGCGACCTCGATCGCCTCGGCGACCCGAAGCACGTCCTCCTCGCGCTCCTTGGGGATGCAGATGACGCCGTCGGAATCGCCGCGCAGCAGGTCGCCTGGGCAGACCCGCGCATCGCCGATGTTGACGGGCACGTTCATCTGCTCGACCTGGACGCGGTCCTTGCCGGTCCGCATCGAATAGCTGCGGCTGTAGATCGGATATCCCAGCTCGAGCGCCAGCGAGGTGTCGCGGCAGGGCCCGTCGATGACCGTGCCGGCGACGCCGCGCTTGTTCGCCATATAGGTCAGGATGTCGCCCCAGACGGTGGCGTTCTCGCGGCCGCCGTTGTCGAGCACGACGACGTCGCCCGGGGTGATGTCGTCGATGTAGTCGCCGACCGTGCCCGGCGTCGCGCCGGCCGGTCCGTAAAGGATCGTGAAGGCGCGGCCGGCGAGGCGGAACTTGTGGTCGAGCGGCTTGATCCCGAGGCACTGGCCGGGAATGCCCAGGCGGTCGAGCGCGTCGCTCAACGTCGCGGTGTCGATCTTGGCGACGCGTTCTACGTTCTTGTCGGTCATCGCAGCGTTTCCCTATTTATGTCCCAGCATCTTTTCATAGTCGGCGCCCATGACCGTGCCGATCGGCTGACCGGAAAGGGTGGCCTTCGCCATCGCCGCCTCGCGGGCGGCGATCTGCTCGGCGGTGTCGACCACGCGCTCGATCTCGGCAGCCTTGACGAAGACGACGCAGCTGCTGTCGGCGACGACATAGTCGCCGGCCGATACCATGAACTCGCCGATCTGCACGGGCTCGCCGGTCGCGACCTCGACGATGCGGCCGCGCGCCGTCCGCGCCGTCGCCGAGCGCGAATAGACCGGAAAGCCGAGTTCGAACGCCTCGTCGACGTCGCGGGCCGGGCCGTCGACGATGACGCCGCTCAGCCCTTTGACGCGCGCGCCGGTCGACAGGATGCCGCCCCAGCCGGCCGCCTCGAGCCCGGTGCGCTGCTCGACGACGATGACGTCGCCAGGATCGGCGGCCTCGATCGCTGTCGTGCAGAGATGCTTGGCGGCGGTGACGCCGGGCGTCGCGATGCCGAGCTTGACAGTGCGGACCCGACCGGCGATGCGCTGGCGCACCGAGCGCGCCGCGAGGCCGCCGACCGCGCCGGCGAGACCGTGGCGGTCGAGCGCGTCGGAGACGGCGCAGGTGTCGAGCCGGCGCAGGCGGACGAGGATGTCTTCGGCCATGTCAGTGCCTCATGCTATGCCGCTGCCCAGCGGCGCGAAGATGGCGATGCGAAACGCCCGACTTGCCGCTTCGCGAGGGAGCGAAATGATAATAAATCAGGATCCTTGTCAACGCCTTGCTCGCCGCGGGTTTCCGGCTGGAAATGCCGGGGACGCCTTGGGCGCAGGCCCACCGGCGAATTGATTTTCCGGCGCGGTTCTGCCAGCCTCTTTGTCCGGGGAACGATGGGCGCGCGCCCACGCTGCCGTAAAGTCGCGCAAGAATGAGGTCATTTGATGAGCGAGCTGCCCGAACTGTCGCGCAATTTCCGCGAGGCGATGCGGCGGCTGGCCGCGACGGTGAACGTCGTGACGGCGCGGAGCGGTGATCGCTGCCTCGGCATGACGGCGACCGCCGTCACCTCGCTGTCGATGGACCCCGTCAGCGCCCTAGTCTGCGTCAACCGGACGGCCGAGATTCATGGCATCCTGACCGAAGGCGCGCCGTTCCGGATCAACCTGCTCGCGGCGCGACCGGATCACGAGCAGATCTCCGGCGTCTTCAGCCACCCGCTCGTCAAGGGACATGAGCGCTTCAAGACTGGCGATTGGGACATGGAGGCGGCGGGCGGTCCGCGGCTGCGCGATGCGCGCGCCTCGCTGCTCTGCATCGTCGGCGGTAAGCTCGACTACGGCACGCATACCGTGATCGCCGGCACGATCACCGACGTCGAGCTCGGCCCCGAGGCGCAAACCCTGGTCTATTACGACGGGCGGTACGCGACGGCCTGAACGGCGCCGACGGGAGGACGCCATGCGACTGGCCAATGTGTCGGAGGCGATGGCGGTCGAGCAGCAGCTGCGCATCGAGTTGGCGGCGGCCTATCGGTTGATCGATCATTTCGGCTGGACGACATTGATCTTCAATCACCTGACGATGCGCGTCCCCGGCCCGACGCGGCAGTTCCTCATCAATCCCTTCGGCCTGCGGTACGACGAGATCACCGCTTCCAGCCTCGTCAAGATCGCGATCGACGGCGAGATCGTCGAGCCCGGCAGCGGCGAATTCGGCAGGACGATCAACCCGGCCGGCTGGGTCATTCACCGCGCCATCCACCAGGCCCGCGACGACGCGCATTGCGTCATGCACACCCACACGATCGCCGGCTCGGCCGTCTCGGCCCTGGAGTGCGGCCTCCTGCCGGTGACGCTCGAATCCATGGGCTTCATCGGAAAGGTCGGCTACCACGACTACGAAGGCGTCACCGTCGAGGACGACGAGGGGCCGCGGCTGGTCGCGGACATCGGCGACAGCAATGTCCTGATCCTGCGCAATCACGGGCTGCTGGTCGCCGGCAAGACGGTCGGCGAGGCCTTCTACCGGCTCTTCAACCTCGAGCGCGCCTGCCAAGTCCAGATCGCCGCGATGTCCGCCGGCAGCAAGCTGGTGCAGCCGACGCCAAGCGTCTTCGGCAATTCGCGGCGCCAGCAAGGCCAGACGACCGCCGGCCTGCCGAATGCCGAGCGCGCCTTCCGCGCCTTCATGCGGCTGATGGACGAGAAGGATCCGTCGTACCGGGAGTGACGCCGGCGAAGACTATTCCTTCTCGGCGGGAGTCTGCGTCTCGGCGAACGCCGTCTTGTGCCCCCAGGTATTCGCGTAGTCGCGCTGTGCCTCGGCCGTCAGGAACTTGTCCTCGATCTCGCGGACCTTGCCGATGTCGACCAGCTGGCGGAAATCGGGGCGGCCCCATTTACTTCGGCTGGCGCGGACCGCCCAGTCGTCGAGCGCGACGCCGCCGCGTTCCTTGAGATCGCTCAGCGTCTCCCAGGCACCTTGCAGGCCGGAGGTCGCGGCGCAGACCGGGTAGAGGATGATGCGCAACCCGAGCGCCTCGTATTCCTCGCTGGTCGGCGGCTTCTCGGTATCGCCGCCCCAGATCGCCAGGACCGGCGCCGGCGTCTCGGCGCAGACCTTGCGCAGCTGCTCGCGGGTCTGCACCGAGTTCAGCCAGATGAGATCGGCGCCGCCTTCCTTGGCGTAGCCGATGCAGCGGCGCAGCGTCTCCTCGAAGCTGCCGCCCTCGGCGCCCAGCGTGTCGACGCGGGCGCAGATGACGAATTCCGGATCGAGCGCGTCGCGCGCCGCGACGGCGGCGCGGATCTTGCCGACCGCCTCATCGTAGGGGATGCAGCGGCGGCCTGCGAGGGTGCTGGATTTCTTCGGCGCCTCCTGGTCCTCGATCTGCATCGCCGCGACGCCGGTGCGAATCACCTCCTGCACGGCGTAGTAGACGTTGACGGCGTTGCCGAAGCCGGTGTCGGCGTCGATCAGGATCGGGATGTCGGCGCGGGCCGCCATGTGACGGGCATGATCGGCGAGATCCCGCAGCCCGATGATGCCGTTATCGGGAACGCCGTAGAGAAACGCAGAGAGCTGCGAGCCGGCGAGGAAGAAGGTCTCGAAGCCCGCCTGCTGCGCCAGCCGCGCGTAGAGCGGACTGAAGCCGCCGGGCATCACGGTCAGAGTCTTGCGGCTCAGGATCTCGCGGAACGTGCGCCGCTTGACGCGGACGGGATCTTCCATGGAACGTCTCCTCCGATTGCCTTTTTTCAGATATTTTCGATGGCGAAGCCCGCGACCTTCTTGTAGCCATCGGAGAGCTGCTGCAGCTCGGCCTGGGTGATGTACTTGTCGAGATCGTCGAACGGCTTGTCGCCGACCAGCTCCTCGACCTTGATATTGATGAAATCGGGCGGGTTGCTGCGGTTGGTCAGCACCACCTTGTTGGCAGGCCCCAATCGCGCCGCCTCGTACTCCTTCAGCGCCGCCGGGACGTCGGTGTTGCGCTGCAGCAGGTCGGCGAGGGTGCGGGCGTCGACCGCCGCCTGCGCCGCGCCGTTCGAGCCGCGCGGGTACATCGGATGCGCCGCGTCGCCGAGCAGCGTCACGCGGTCGAAGGTCCAGCGGTCGACCGGATCCTTGTCGACCATCGGATACTCAAGCACCGTCTCGGCGTTGCGGATCATCTCCGGCACGTCGAGCCAGTCGAATTTCCAGTCCTTATAGATGTCGTAGAAATCCTCGATCTTGCCGGCGAGGTTCCAGTCGTTCTTGGCGAAGCCTGCCTGCTTGATCTCGGCCATCCAGTTGATCAGCTGGTTGCCCGCGCCGTCGATCTCGTTGACGATCGGATAGATCACCAGCTTGCCCGTGAGGATCGAGCCGACACGCATGTAGCTGCGGCCGGTCAGGATCGGCTTGCGGCGGGTGACGCCGCGCCAGGTATTGATGCCGGCGAAGGCGACGGCGTCGTTGGGGTAGAATTGCTTGCGGATCGCCGAGTTGATGCCGTCGCAGGCGATGACGGCGTCCGCCGTCACCGAGGCGCGATCCTTGAACGAGACGACCGCCCGGCCGCCGCTCTGCGTCACGCCGATGCATTCATGGTCGGTCAGCATGTTCGCGTCGCCCAGCCGCCGGCGGGCGGCGTTCCACAACGCCAGGTGCAGGCGGCCGCGGTGAATGCCGATCTCGGGGAATTGATAGCCGGCGTAGCGGCCGCGCTTCTCCTTGTAGATCAGCTGGCCGAAGCGATTGAAGAAGCAACTGTCGAGATTCTCGATGCCTATCGCCTCGAGATCCTTGTCGACGCCAAGCGCGGTGAACTCGCGCATCGCATGCGGCAGCAACGTGATTCCGACCCCGAGCTCCTTGATTTCGGGAGCGCGTTCGTAGATCCGACACGAGATGCCGCGTTTCTGCAGGTTCAGAGCGAGACAGACACCTCCGATGCCGCCGCCGATGATCGCTATCTCCATGATGTGCTGCTCCGCTTTCCGGCCGGTCGAGTATGGGTTGCTTGCCGGCGCAAGCTAAAGTTTCGGCCGTTCCCGATCAAGCCCGGCAACGGCGCCCCGGCAGCGCGCGATCACGCGATCTTGCATTGTTCGACGGCTCGCCTGCTGCCTAGTCTGCCGCTTTCAATGGGGGAGGCACCATGCGAAACGTTCTTCTGTCGTCGGCCATCGGAGCGTCCCTGCTCCTGATCGCCGGCGCCGCCGCGGCGCAGAATATCCGCGGCACGATCGCCACGGTGGACGGCGACACACTGGCCATCGACGAGCGCGGCGGCGACAAGGTCTCGGTGGTCGTTCCGGCGGCGATGCCGGTGACCGCGATCGTGCCGGCCAAGCTCACCGACATCAAGCCGGGCAGCATCATCGGCAGCGCGGCGATGCCGCAACCCGACGGCTCGTTCAAGGCGCTCGAGGTGCAGATTTTCCCGGAAAGCCTGCGCAGCGTCCGGCAGGGTCAATTTCCCTACGATCTGAAGCCGCAGAGCGCGATGATCAACGCCGGAGTCGGCGACGTCGTCGGCACGGCGGACCGCACCGTGACGATGAAGCTGCAGGACAAGGAGATCAAGCTGTTGGTCCCGGCCGATGCGCCGATCATCACCTACGAGCCCGGCGACCACGCGATGCTCAAGCCCGGCGCCCATGTCATCGTCGCGACCACGAAGGATGACCAAGGCGCGACGAAGGTCCAGCGCATCGCCGTCGGCAAGGACGGCCTTGTCCCGCCGATGTAGGCATCCGATGACGACGTGAACGGATCGCGCCGAGCGTGCGTTCGCGGCATGCGGCGCCGTTGGGGGTGCCGGGAGATTCGCATGCATCCTCGCGTCGTCGTCGCCCTTTTCGCTCTACTCGCCGCCCCGCCAGCGTTGGCCGAATCCGCCTCCTCAGGCCTTGCGCGGGACATCGTCGATCACGCGAGCATCGGCTATCTGGCGCATGACGTTTCCGGCCTGTGGAGCGGTTTCCGGATCGAGCGGGCAGCGACCGCGCTGAACTTCGATGTCGTCTTTGCACCGCATCTGGATGTGCTCTGGGGCACGATCCGTCCGGCAGTCGGCGGCACTGTCACCCTCGGCGACGGCACGAGCTACGGCTATGCCGATGCGCGCTATGAGATCACCGGCCCTTTCGCCACCTTCTTCGGGGTGGGTCTCGGCTTCGCGGTCCACGACGGGGCCTTCGACCGCACGCGGTTCGTCCCGCCCGGCGGGCACGACGACAAGGCGCTGGGCAGCCGAGTGCTGTTCCACGTGCCGCTCGAGGTCGGCGTCACCGTCGCGGAGCGGGTGCGCCTTTCGGCCTATTTCGAGCACGTCTCGAACGGCTGGCTCGGCACCGACGTCAACGAGGGCATGGACAACGTCGGAGCGCGCATCGGCTATAAGTTCTAGCCGTCGACGAGCCTCTCGCCATAGCACCCGGCCAGCCGCGCTCGCAAAATGACCAGCGGCAGCAGCGTGTCGAGCACCGGCGTCGCGACGCCGCCCTGACGGGCAAGCTCCTGAACCGCAACGAGCTGCGCGTCGATTTCCATCGGGCGGCCGCGTTCGAGGTCCTGCAGGATCGACGGTTTGTGCGTCGTGCGCACGCTCGCCCGTTGCCGCGTCAGGTCGATGCCGATGTCGGCAAAGCCCTGCGCTGCCGCGACTGCGATCGTCTCGCGGCGCAGCGCGAGAACCAGCTCCTGCGCCGCCGGCTCGGCGCTGATCGCGCCGATGCTGGCGCCGGTCAGGACCGCGAGCGGCGAGTTGCCGACGTTGTCCACCAGCTTCCGCCACATCGCCTGGCGAATGTCGCCCGTTACCTTCGTCTCGAAACCACAACCGTCGATGGCCGCGGCGACGCGCTCGGCCTTCGCGGTCGCGCCCGCCACCGTCTCGCCGATGGTGAAGGAGCTGTCGCCGCCGTTGCACACGACGCCCGGCGCGATGACGGCGTTCGGCGAATAGACGATAATCCCCAGCGATCGCGCCGCGCCGATCTCTTTCTCGATGACCCCGCCGGGGTCGATTCGCGCGGTCGGCGGTGCCTTGCCGCCCGGCGCGAAGCCGTGACCGTAGAACCAGAAAATGCCGTTGACGGCGAAGGCGACCAGCGTCTCGGGCCCGAGCAGCGGTGCGATCGCAGCCGCTACCTCGGGCAGCGCCGGCGTCTTCGCCGCGACGATGACGAGGTCCTGCTCCCCGAGATCCGGTGGCGAATCCGAGGCACGCGGTGTCACGGTGATCGTTTCGGTCGGCGTATCGAGGCGCAGCCCGCGCTCCCTGATCGCCGCGAGCTGATCGCCGCGGGCGACGATCGAGACGTCCCGCCCGGCATTGGCCAGCCGCGCAGCGAGATAGCCGCCGACGGCGCCGGCACCGAACACGCAGATCCGCATGAGTCGACTACTCCTGGTCGTGAGGCCGAGAACGATGGTACGTCCTGCCATCGGCGGCAAGGTAGTGCGACGGCGGCAGCTTAGCCATGTTCTCGTTTCCCGATGATGCGACCTGGAACGACGGCGAAGATGCCGTCCAATTCACCCTCGTCCTCGGCGAGTACGAGGGGATCGTCTATGTCGGTCGCCGCGTCCTGCACGGGTTGATCGGGAGCCGCCCGACGCCGGAGCAATGTATCGAGCACTTCCATGCGTACCGTACCGAGTTCGAGCGCATTGCCGAGGCCAAGGTGCGGGCGCGGGCGCTCGAGCCGGATGCGACGATCCGCATCACGGGGCGCGATTTGAAGCAGTTCGGTGAGGGTTAGACACGCCTCACGCGTCATTCCGGCGAAAGCCGGGATGACGGACCGGGTGAGTAATGCGAGGGGCGAAGAGTCGAACGCGACTCGTCGGCCTTAGAACTTCACCGGCACGAAGCGGTCGGTGTAGAGATCCTTCGCGTCCGGGACCTTGTCGAGGATGCCGAGCTCGACCAGCGAGCCGCGGATGACGTCGATCGCCTTGGGATTGAAGGCGCCGTCGCCCGACAGCATCGTGCTGATCTCGAGATCGTAGGCACGCGACACGGCTGATTGGCTCATGTCGATCGTCTTCGCCGCGATCTTGATTCCGAACTCCTTGTGCGCCCGCATATAGGCGACCGATCTGAACCAACCGCGGACGAAGCGCTGCACGAGATCGGGGTTGTCACGGACCAGCTCGTCGCGCGCGAAGAGGATATGGGTGTGGAAGTCCTTGACGATGTCGCCGAAGGTGACGAGGAGCCGCGCCTCATTGTTCTCCTCATAGGAATAGGCCTGCTCGAGCGTCGTCACCGAGCCGTCGATGTCGCCGTTCTTGAGCGCCGCGAGCCGCGCCCGGTCGCTGCCCAGCGGGATATCCTTGATGCCGGTCGGACCCCAGCCCTTCTGACGCGACAGCTCGCGGACCAGCCATTGCGTCAGCGATCCCGCCGTCGTGATCCCGACCGACTTGTCCTTGAGATCGTCGGTCGTGCGGATCTTGCTGTCGCGTCCGACGACGATGACGAAGGGATAGGGCGGACCGCCGACGGCGGCGACGGCGATCGCCGGCACGCCCTTGACGCGGTACCCCATCCCGGGACCCGAACCGAAGCCGAAATCGATATCGCCGGAGGTCATTGCGCGCTGCGTCACCGCATCGCCGTTGAACTGGATGGCGGTGACGTCGAGCCCCTCGCTCTCCCAGATCCTGGCATCCTGGCCGCCCTCGATGACGCTCCAGGCCATGCCGACGCCCGACTTGCCGACCTTCACCGTGTCGAGTGCGGCGGCGCCGCCGCTCCCGAGCGCCACGGCAAGCGCGGCGACGAACGCGGTTCCCATGAACTGGCTGCGCATCGAAAGCTCCTCCCTTGACGGCGGCACCATTCGGTACCGCTGTACTGCCTTACTCCGCTGCCGATTTATCCTTGCGGCTCGCGGCCTCGGCGAAGTGCTTGTCGATGACGAGCTTCGCCGCGCTCTTGCGCATGCTGCTGAAGTCGTCGCGGTTGTCGCGCATCCAGCTCATCGACGCGTCGCGCTGCGTGTTGCGGCCGAGGAATTTCGGCAGCACGTAGCGCATGAAGAGCTCGTAGGATTTTTTGGTCGCCTCGAAATCGGCCCAGTTCATCGCGAGCTGCAAGATGCAGCCGAAGCCGCCGACCTTGTCCCAGTATTTCTCGAGCAGCGCGACCGCGTCGTCCGGCGTCCCGATCGCACCCTTGCCGTCGGCGATGATCGATTCGATGCTGCCGAGACCGATCGCCTTGCCGCCCTCGGGATTGACGGCATACGAGTACTCCTGCCACTTGTCGAAGCCCCAGCGGACGTTGGCGATCGCCTGGTCGCGCGTCTCGGCGATGTGGAAGGGCGCCATCAGCCGCAAGTCGTGCTGCGCCATCTCGCGGCCGTGCTCGGCGGCGACCTGCTTCGCGAGGTTCCAGTTGGTGTCGAGCACGTCGTAGCCGCCGGGATTCGCCGCGGCGACGCAGAGCATGCCTAGGCCGAAGCGTCCGGCCAGCTTGCCGCCCGACGGCGTCACCGCGCTGGCGACTGCGAGATAGGGCCGTGGCTGGGTATAGGATTTGAGATGCAGCCGTGCGTTGCGCAATTTGATCCAGTCGCTGTCGTGCGTCACGACCTCGCCGTCGAGCAGACGCAGGATGATCTCCAGCGACTCGACCATGCGCTCGCGCTGCGTCTCCGGCGAGATGCCGAGCATCGCGGCGTCCGACACCAGCAGGCCGGGGCCGACGCCGAACATCGCGCGGCCGCGCGTCTGGTGGTCGAGCTGGACCATGCGGTCGGCGACCATCAGCGGGTTGTGGTACGGTAGCGAGATGACGCCGGTGCCGAGGCGGATGCGCTTGGTGCGCTCGGCCGCGCCGGCGATGAAAAGCTCCGGCGAGCCGTAGATCTCGAAGCCGCCGGAATGATGCTCGCCGATCCACGCCTCGTCGTAGCCGAGCTTGTCGAGAAATTCGACGAGCTCGAAATCGCGCTGCATGCACAGCGTCGGATCCTCGTCGTTCGGATGAAACGGCGGCAGGAAGATGCCGGCGCCGAGCTGCTTGGATTGAGCCATCGTTCCCTCCTGGCGGCCGCCGCTTGGACGGCATGGTTGGGGACAAATTACCGGGATCGTGTCGGAGCCGTCGACAGCAATCGACGTGCTTCGCCATCGGTCATCGACGACACGCGATAGGGGGCTCCGGGCGCCTTGACAGGCTCGGCGCCGATAACCATAGTCCCGGCCCGCCGACGCGAATTGGGGCAGTAGCTCAGTTGGGAGAGCGCGACGTTCGCAATGTCGAGGTCAGGGGTTCGATTCCCCTCTGCTCCACCATTCGCCGGCGCGGATTAGGCAGCCGCCATATGGCGGCTTCGCTATTCCACCGGCGGACGGAATATCGCGTCGCAGCATAAAATTACCGTAGATTTTATGTCATAAAGGTGCAATCTTATTGCACTGCAGTACGATCTGTCGTGATCGGATCTGCGGCCATGCCGCCCATCAACCAACTGGTTCGGACTCTTCGGTATTTACCGCTTGATTGCGCTCGGTCGCCGGCCGGTTGTCGTCGGTGTGGCTGGGTGTGCCAGGCGTCCGTTGCTCGGAGGACGTCATGCCGGATGCCAACTATTTCTTGCAGATGGCCGGAAAGTGTTTCCGTCAGGTCGTTCTCGCGAGCAGTCCCGCCGAGTGCGAGCGCTTCGAGCGCAGGGGCCGCGAGTTTCTGATGAAGGCTGAGCAGATCGAAGCACGCGGCGGCGCCGCATCAACGGCGCCCTACGCACACGCTCACGACGACAAGCCATCCACCCATCGCTGAGACAATTCCTGCGTCGGCTCCTTGCGCCACGACGAGGCTAATCGACGGGTGTTAAGCTTCAGGGACGTTTTTTGGGCAGGTGCTTTAAGAAAGCGCAGACTGGCCGCTCTACCCTGATGCTTCCGATGCATCCGTCGTCGAAACGAGGATGCCGCGCCGCACCTGAACATCGGTTCGTGAAACGGCGCCGGTTAGGCCATGAGCGCGCCGCGTGGCATGATCATTGCGTGCCGAAGATGAAAACATTGTGTCCGGCGCAGTCGATTTTCGCTGCTCCCAGGGGCGGCCGAGGTCAGATCCATGACAATCCACGTCGCGCTGCATCACCGTACCGTCTATCGCTATGACCGGCTGATCTCGCTCGGGCCGCAGACGCTGCGGCTGCGCCCGGCGCCGCATTGCCGGACGCCGATCCTCGCCTATTCGCTCTCGGTCCAGCCTAGGGATCATTTCATCAACTGGCAGCAGGATCCCTACTCGAATTACCAGGCGCGGCTCGTCTTCCCCGAGAAGACCCGCGAACTCGTCATCGAGGTCGATCTCGTCGCCGATCTCGCCGTTACGAACCCGTTCGATTTCTTTCTCGAGCCGAGCGCCGAGAGCTTTCCATTCCTCTACGATGCCTCGCTCGCCGCCGAAATCGCGCCCTATCGCGAGCCGGCGCCCGCCGGGCCATTGCTCAAGCAGTGGCTGGCGGCGATCGATCCCGCGCCGCGCCAAACGACCGAGTTCCTGGTCGACCTCAATCTCCGCCTGCAACGCGACATCGGCTATGTCATCCGCATGGAGCCGGGCGTGCAGGGCTGCGACGAGACTCTCGGGTTGCGCAAGGGATCCTGCCGCGACACCGCCTGGCTGCTGGTCGAGATCCTGCGCCACCTGGGCCTCGCCGCCCGCTTCGTCTCCGGCTATCTCATCCAGCTGAAGCCCGACGTGAAACCGCTCACCGGCCCTGAAGGACCGGACAGCGATTTCACGGATCTGCACGCCTGGGCCGAGGTCTATCTTCCCGGTGCCGGCTGGATCGGGCTCGACCCGACCTCAGGGCTGCTGGCGGGCGAGGGGCATATTCCGCTAGCCGCGACGGCGACGCCGGCGAGCGCGGCGCCGATCACCGGCGCGGTCGATCCCTGCGAGGTCGAGTTCGTCCACGAGATGAAGGTGACGCGGATCCGCGAAAGCGCCCGCGTGACCAAGCCTTATTCCGATGAGCAATGGCAGCGGATCGATCGTCTCGGCCGGCATGTCGACCACGCGATCGAAGCCGCGGGAATGCGGCTGACGATGGGCGGCGAGCCGACTTTCGTCTCGATCGACGACATGGATGGCGCCGAGTGGAACATCACGGCGCTCGGGCCGGCGAAGCGTCGTCTCGCCGGCGATCTGCTGCGCCGGCTGCAGCGGCGCTGGGCGCCGGGCGCGCTGCTCCATTACGGCCAGGGGAAATGGTACCCCGGCGAGAACTTGCCGCGCTGGGCGCTCGGCTGCTTCTGGCGCAAGGATGGCGAGCCGATCTGGCGTGACCCCACGCTGTTCGCCGGCGACAGCGGTCTCGGCACCGCCGGTCTCCTCGATGCCGAGGCCTTCATCGGCGCGCTGGCACGACGGCTGCAGATCGATACGTCCTTCGCCGTCGCCGGCTTCGAGAACGCCTGGCACTACCTCGAGCGCGAGCAGCGCCTCCCGGTCGATCTCGACCCCGGCGCCTCGGATCTACGCGATCCGCAGGAACGCGCCCGGCTGGCGCATGTCCTCGAGCGCGGCCTCGACGAGGCGGTCGGCTACGCCCTGCCGCTGCAGCGCATGCGCGGCCGCGACGGCGATCGCTGGATCAGCGCTTGCTGGCCCTTCCGCTCGCCGCGGATGTATCTGCTGCCCGGCGATTCGCCGATGGGGCTGCGCCTGCCGCTCGATTCGCTGCCGCGTCCCGACGACGAGGACACCAAGGATCCGGAGGTCGATCCCTTCGCGCCGCGCGACGCCTTCCCGGCACGGGACGCGCTCGCCATCTACTCGTGGCAGGCGGCGTCGGAGCGGCCGTACCAGAGCCAGCAGGGCCCGGCCGCCGACCGCAAGGCGAACGGCGTGCGCTCGCCGCGCCCGGCCGAGTACAAGCCGCCGACCGTCATTCGCACCGCGCTCTGCGTCGAGCCGCGCGACGGCAAGCTGCATGTCTTCATGCCGCCGGTGGTGCACGCCGAGGATTATCTCGAGCTCGTCGCGGCGATCGAGGATACCGCCGCGCGCCTCGCGACCAAAGTGGTGATCGAGGGTTATCCGCCGCCGCGCGATCCGCGCATCCGCAGCTTCAGCGTCACCCCCGATCCCGGCGTGATCGAGGTCAACATCCATCCGGCGGCAAACTGGGACGAGCTCGTCGCGAATACGACGGTGCTCTACGAGGAGGCGCGCCAGACGCGGCTCGGCACCGAGAAATTCCTGATCGATGGGCGGCACGTCGGAACCGGCGGCGGCAATCACTTCACGCTGGGCGGCGCTTCCGTCGAGGAATCGCCGATGCTGCGCCGCCCGGATCTGCTGCGCAGCCTGATCAGCTACTGGCTGAACCACCCGTCGCTTTCCTATCTCTTCTCCGGCCTCTACATCGGCCCGACGAGCCAGGCGCCGCGGATCGACGAAGCGCGCAACGACAGCATCGCCGAGCTCGAGCTCGCCTTCGCCCAGATCCCGGATGACGGCATCGTGCCGCCGTGGCTGATCGATCGCGTGCTGCGCCACATTTTGGTCGACGTCACCGGCAATACGCATCGGACCGAGTTCTGCATCGACAAGCTGTACTCGCCGGACGGGCCGACCGGCCGGCTCGGCCTCGTCGAGCTGCGCGCCTTCGAGATGCCGCCGCATGCCCGCATGAGCCTGGTGCAGCAGCTGCTGCTGCGCGGCCTGATCGGCGAGTTCGCGCGGCGCCCCTATCGCAAGAAGCTGATCCGCTGGGGCACGCGGCTGCACGATCGCTTCCTGCTGCCGCATTTCATCCGCCGCGACTTCGCCGAGGTCATCGAGGATCTGCGCGTCGCCGGGTTTCCGTTCGAGCTCGACTGGTTCGCGCCGCATTTCGAGTTCCGTTTTCCCGAGATCGGCACGATCAGCCACGGCGGCGTCACGCTCGAGCTGCGCCAGGCGCTGGAGCCCTGGCCGGTCTTGGGCGAGGAGCAGGCGGCGTCGGGCACCGTCCGCTATGTCGATGCCTCGCTCGAGCGCATCCAGGTGCTGGTCCGCGAGATCAGCGACGACCGCTACCTCGTCGCCTGCAACGGCGTCCGCCTGCCGCTGCAATCGACGGGAACGGCCGGGGAGTACGTCGCCGGCCTGCGGTATCGCGCCTGGCAGCCGACAGCGAGCCTGCACCCCCGCATCGGGGTCCACTCGCCGCTCGTCTTCGACATCGTCGACAGCTGGTCCGGGCGTTCGGTGGGCGGCTGCACTTATCACGTCATGCACCCCGGCGGGCGGAACTACGAGACCCTGCCGGTCAACGCCAACGAAGCGGAGGCGCGGCGCCGCGTCCGATTTCTGCCGAGCGGCCATTCCGGTGGAGCGATGACCGTCGCGCCGGCGCCGATCATCGCCGAGTTCCCTCTGACGCTCGATCTGCGGTACGCTGCCCGATTGGGTTAAGCGACTGGGTTAAGACGGAAGCGCAATGTCAGAGTCGTCACCAAGGGTCGATCCACGCGAATCTGCGGCTCGCCGATGACCTCGACGCAGTATTCGCTGTTCGTCGAGGCCGGGTCCGGCGCGCGGCTCGGCGAGTACGACGAGATGGTCAGCGGCGACGGTCGCATCCGCCAGCCGTGGCGCGCGCTGATCGGTTCGCTGCAGGCGGTTCCCGAGGGTGTCCTGAGCGAGCGCGTCGAGCGCATCTATCGTCAATACCAGGACACCGCGCTGGCCTATAGCGTCGACAACGACCGCCAGAGCACCGAGGTGCGGCGGCCCTTCGACATCATTCCGCTCGTCCTGAGCGAGGACGAGTGGCGCGCGCTGGAGACTGGACTAGCGCAACGGGCGCGCTTGCTCGACCGTCTGATCGACGACCTCTACGGTGAGCGCCGGGTCATCGTCAATGGGCTCCTGCCGCCGGCGCTGATCTACGGAAACCCGCGCTTCCTGCGTCCCTGCGCCGGAATTCCGGCGCCGCGGCGCGGTGCACGCCTGCACGCCTACAGCGCCGATCTCCTGCGTCGCGCTGACGGATCCTGGGCCGTGGTGACGGACCGGACCCAGGCGCCGGCCGGCATCGGTTTCGCGCTGCAGAACCGCGGCATCCTGGCGCGGACGCTGCCCGAGCTCTTCCGCTCGCAGGCGGTCCGCCGGATCGAGCCGTTCTTCGAGCTGTGGCGCGAGGGTCTCGCCGCCTTGTCGCCGCGGCGCGACGGAGCGCCGCGCATCGTCGTTCTCACCCCGGGGCCGTTCAACGCCGCGTATTTCGAGCACGTGTACCTGGCGCGGCAGCTCGACGCGACCCTCGTCGAGGGCGCCGATCTGACCGTCCGGGACGGCAAGGCCTACGTCAAGACCCTCGGATCGTTGCACCAGGTCGACGTCATCCTGCGCTTCCTCGAGGACGATTATTGCGATCCGCTCGAGCTGCGCGGCAATTCGGTGCTCGGCGCCGCCGGGCTGCTCCAGGCAGTGCGCGAAGGCAACGTCGTCATCGCGAATGCCTTGGGGGCGAGCGTCGTCGAGACGCCGGCGCTGCGCGAGTTCCTACCGGCTCTCGCGGAAGCGCTGCTCGGCGAGACGCTCCTTCTGCCATCGGTCGAGAGCAGCTGGCTCGGATCGCGGCAGGCAATGGCGGACCTGCCCGATCGGCTGAACGACGCGATCATTCGGCCGGCCTATGCGACGGCGCGCGAGGAGCGGTCGTTCCATGCGCTCAACCAGGAGGCCGGGCGCAATGCGCTGCTCGAGGAGGTGCGGGCGAGGCCGAGATCCTACGTCGTCGAGCCGCGTCTGATCCGCTCGGTCATGCCGATCTGGACGCCGGGCGGAATGTTGCCGCGGCCGTTGACGCTGCGGATCTTTGTCGCCGAGCGTGACGGCAGCTATTTCGCGATGCCGGGCGGTCTGGCGCAAGTTCCCCATGTTCCGACCAGCGGCATCACCCTGCTCGAGCCGGTCTTCGCCAGCAAGGATTCCTGGATCCTTGCCGGCGACGGCAGCGATGCGACCATGGCGAGCCGTCCGGCGCACGGCGTGGTCCCGGTCAGCCACGCGCCGGAGGAGCTGCGCAGCCGCAGCGCCGACGATCTCTTCTGGCTCGGCCGCTATACCGAACGGCTCGACAACGCGGCGCGGATGATGCGCAGCGCCCTGGCACGCACCGTCTTCGATCAGATCGGCCCGGGCCAGCAACAGGAATTGCACATCCTGATCCGCATCCTCTCCGAGGTCGGCCTCGTCGATCCGCAGACGGCGGAGTGGCTGCCTGATGCGACGGCGCTGCGCCGCGCGATCGTGCAGGCGAGCTCGCAGGACAAGAAGCTGAAGAGCGTCTTCCGCGCGATCCAGCGAATCGCCCAGTCGCTGCGCGACCGCCTGTCCAACGACATGTGGCAGGTCGTCGTCGTCCTGATGCGAGGGGCGCAGGAGCGGCTCGACGGCGAAACGCGCGACGCCGACGGACTCATCGCGGCATTGGATCACCTGGTCGGCGTCATCGCCGCCTTCGGCGGGATGGCGTCGGAAAACATGACGCGCGGCACGGGATGGCGCTTCGTCGACATCGGCCGCCGGATCGAGCGCGGCGCCTACGGCGTCGCGGTGCTGCGCAACATCCTGCTGGCGCGCGGTGCCGAGCTCGAGATCGGGCTCGGCCTCGCCCTCGAGCTGTTCGACAGCTCGATCACCTATCGTTCGCGCTACCTTTCGGCGGTGCAGCTCGATCCGGTAATCGAGCTGGTCCTGGCGGACGAAAGCAATCCGAGAGGCCTCGTCTACCAGCTCCTGATGCTCGTCGATCATCTCGGAGCCCTCGTCGCCGCGCTCGATCGCGATTCGAAGCCGGCAGAGCAGGCCCTCGTCGACATCGCGGCGCAAACCCTCGGTCAGGTCAGCGCGCTGACGCAGATCGGCGATCACGGCGAGATGAGCCTGCGCCGCGTCGTCGACCGGCTCGATTTTACCCGCGATCGGCTGCACCATTTGTCCGACGCCATCACCCACGCCTATTTCTCGCAGGTTCAGATGCCGCATGCCGTCGGCTACGAGGGGATCTGACGTGCGATACGCGGTGCAGCATCGATCGAGCTTCGACTATCAGGACACCATCGATCTCTCCTACCACGTGCTGCATCTGACGCCGCGCAGCCTGCCGTGGCAGCGGGTCATCGAGACGCGCATCCGGACGACGCCGGGAACGCCGCCGATCATCGACAGCGTCGATTACTTCGGCAACGGCAGAAGCTTCCTGTCCCTGGCGGAGCCGCACGCGAGGTTCGTCGTCGACATGACGGCGCGAGTCGAGGTCACCGCCCGCGAACCGGTGCGTGCCGCCGCGACGCCGCCCTGGGAAAGCGTGCGGGACGCGCTCGACCGCCCCGAGCTGCCGGCCGACATCGAGGCAGCTGAGTTCGTCGCGGCCTCGCCGCTGATCCCCGGCGGCGCCGAATTCGCCGCTTACGCCGCCCCGACGTTCACGCCGGGACGGCCGATCCTGGAGGCTGCCCTCGATCTCACCAGGCGCATCCATCGCGAGTTCACGTTCGACACCGAGGCGACAGAGGTGACGACGCCGCTCTCCGAGATCCTGGTGAAGCGCCGCGGCGTCTGTCAGGACTTCGCCCATACCGAAGTCGCGGCGCTGCGCGCGATGGGGCTCGCGGCGCGTTATGTCAGCGGCTATATCCGGACCTATGCGGCGCATGGCAAGGCGCGGCGGGTCGGGGCCGACGCCTCGCACGCCTGGGCGTCGGTCTATTGTCCAGGCAGCGGCTGGATCGATCTCGACCCGACGAACAACATGGTCGTCGGGCAGGAGCACATCACCCTCGCCTGGGGACGCGACTACGGCGACGTCAGCCCGGTGCGCGGCGTCATTCTCGGCAGTGGCGATCACCGGCTGGCGGTCAGCGTCGACGTGGAGCCGCTCGACGATTAGGGCTACAGCGCGCCGTCGGGCTGGGCGACAACCTCGACTCCGACGGTCATGCCGAGGAACGAGCCGGTCAGGCCGGTGAAGGTGCCGGCCAGCGGGATCGCCTGCGAGGGATCGCGCGCGACGCCGACGCGGATCAAATTCTTGCCGCCGACCAGCGCATTCGCCGGATCGAATTCGACCCATCCCGCGCCGGGAAGATAGATCTGTACCCAGGCATGGCTCTCGCCGGTGCCGACGATGGTCTCGCTGCCGCCGCCGATCAGCTTTTCGTCGTAGAGATAACCGGTGACGAAACGCGCCGCGAAGCCGAGGCTGCGGGCCGCTTCCATCATGAAGAGAGCGAAGTCGCGGCAGCTGCCGGACCGCAAATCATAGGTCAGGACCGGATCCTGTGTGCCCATCTCGAACCGGTAGTTGTAGGCGAACTGCTGCCGGATCGCCCGCGTCATGGCGATCAGGATGCCCATGGTGTTGCGGTCCGGCCCGGCGTCGACGAACTGCCGCGCCCAGAGGCCGACCTTGTGATCGGGGTCGGGGTAATGGCGCTCTGCCGTGCGGCCGAGATCCGCGACCTCCGCCGCCGAATAGCTGAAGGGGTAACGCGCCGCGTAGGGCTCGATCTCGACCTGGCGCAGGGCGAGCGGATAATGCACGGCGCGGAACGACGAGACGACGGTCAGCTCCGACGCCATCTCATGGAAGTGGGCGATTGCGATCGAGTTTCCGAAGACATCGTGCAGCCAACGGATCGTCGCGCTCGGGGTGATCGAGAGCGAGGTGTCGAGCAAGCGCAGATCGTGGCTGTCGCGCGGTCGGAACATCAGACGGTGCTCGCCGAACTCGACGGGGCTCGCGTACCGGTAGACCGTCCGGTGAGTGACTGTCAGGATCGTCATTGTCTGAATTTAACCCGCGCTGGCCGTCCTCGTTCCGCCTATTTCGCAATTGCAGCAATGCATCGGACGGGTATAACAACGACGCGCTTCGCGCGGTAGCGTCGGAACGCTCAATGATTGCGTGCGCGCAGCCCCAGCTTGCGCTCGCGGCAAGCTGCTTGTACGTTTCCCGCCGCCCGAGGGAACCGTGGAAATCATTCGATGCGAGCCGTCGTCGAGCTTATCCTCATCGTCATCAACCTGTACTGGTGGGTCGTCATCGCCTCCGCGGTGATGAGCTGGCTCGTCGCCTTCGGCGTCATCAATACGCGCAATCGCTTCGTCGCCAGCCTGGGCGAGACGCTGTACCGATTGACGGAGCCGGCGTTGCGGCCCATTCGGAACTTCATCCCCGATCTCGGCGGCGTCGACATCTCGCCGGTGATCCTGCTGCTCCTGCTCTGGTTCATCGAACGGCTTGTCATCCTCTATCTCCTTCCCCTCGCCTTTTAGCGCCGACCGCGACGGCGTGCGGATCCGGCTGCGCGTCGCGCCGGGCGGCTCGGGGGGCCGGATCGTGGGTCTCGCCGGGGAGGTCGACGGCGGCATGGCGCTCCGCGTCATGGTCACCGCCGTCGCCGAGGACGGCAAGGCGAACGCCGCCGTGGTCAAGCTGTTGAGCCGCGTCTGGGGCGTCGCGAGATCGCGGTTCTCGATCGTCGCCGGCGGCGCGGCCCGCCGTAAGATGCTGCACCTCGCGGGCGATCCGGCCGACCTTCCGCCGCTCCTCGAGGCAAGTATCGCCAGCCTGAAACCGGGGTAACGAAGACAAACCAGGTAACGAAGTTGGGGCCGCGCCGCTCTGGACGGAAGCCGATTTCCACGACATGGTGACGGAATGGCCGGGAGTTTCGCATCACTCGTCATCGCGGGCCTTGCCTTCCACGGCAGCCACGTGCTCGTCTCCAGCACCCGTCTGCGCGGCAGCCTGCGGGAACAGATCGGTGAGCGCGGCTATCTCATCCTTTACTCCCTCGTCGCCCTGGCGACGTTCGCCTGGTTTGTCATGGCCTATGCCCAAGCGCCGACCTTGCCGCTGTGGGGCCTTAAACGGTGGATGGTCTTCGTCCCGATCGTCGTAATGCCGATTGCGACGATCTTCCTGATCGCCGGCTATACCGTGCCGAATCCGACGGCGGTCGGGATGGAGCGTGCCGCGGCGGCCGACGATCCGGCTCCCGGTATCCTGCGCATCACTCGCCACCCGATCCTCTGGGCGATCGGGCTCTGGGCGGCGGCGCATCTCGTCGTCAATGGCGACCTGGCGTCGGTGATCTTCTTCGGCTCGCTGCTGCTGCTTGCCTTCGGCGGAACGCTGCTGGTCGACCGCAAGAAGCGCCTCGCGCTCGGCAGCAACTGGGCACGGCTGGCGCAGGTGACGTCGAACGTGCCGTTCGTCGCGATCCTCGCCGGCCGCACCAAGCTGCGCCTTTACGAGATCGGGGCGCTGCGCATCGTCGCCGGCCTGTTGCTCTATGCCGTCCTGTTTCTGGCGCATCCGGTCATCACCGGCCGCGCCATTACGTTCTGAGACGCCGAGCGGCTACTCGGCGGCCTGCCGCGTGCCCGGCCGCAACGCCGCCTCCAGCCGCTCGTCGTAGAGCGCCTGCCAGTCCTCGCCGGTCTTCGCCATGATCTCGCCGCTGCGCGCCCGCAGATAGATCTCCGGCTCGTCGACGCCCGGCGGTACCTGGCCGTCCTCCTGCAGGGCGCGAACGGCACGCAGCATCCGTCGGCGGGTGAAGCCGATCATCGCGTCGCTCGGGGCGAGATGTTCGAAGGCGAAATCGGTGACTGGCCCCATGCTCTCGGTGACGGCTTGGTCCTGGCGATGCGCGCCGCCGCTGATGCCCGAGAAGATCCGGTTCTCGCGCTGCGCGCCGCGGTCGATCAGCCAATCGTTCGTCGTGTTGCCGGCAAGGCGCCAGCGGCCCAGCCAATCGGTCGTCTGCGGCAGGAACTCGGGGTCGTTCTCCAGCCCGGGCGGCATCTCGCCGTTGTTCATCAGCGAGATTCCGAGGGACGCCTTTCGCCACGACACCATGACGTACATCGTATGCGTGTCGTCGAGCGGGACCCAGGCGCGGGCGACGACGCGATCCTCAAAGCGGCCCTGCGGAACATGCGTCCAGAACGGGAAGAGGTATTGGGCGAAGCGCCAGTAGGTATTGGCCTCAGTGTCGTCGGCGGGTCGGTAGGCGGCGTACATCGTCCCCCAGGGCGATTCCTTGACGTGGTATTGCGGCGTGCGATTGGCGACCACGGGTCGCAGCGCGTGAGCCTTGGGCAGATCCTCGACGGCGAGGCTGCCGGTGTGCAGGAAGCTGAAATGCGAGGTGTCGATGTCGCCTTCGAGCGCCTGCAGCCAATTGCACTCGCGCTGCGCGAAATAGATGTCGACCTCGTCCCCCGGCAGCAGCGTCGCCTCGATGCTGGGCAGCGGCGGCGCGACGTCGCGCGCCCCCATATAGACCCAGACCAGCCCGTTACGCTCGGTGACCTTGTAGGCCTTGGCCTTGACCTTGTGCTTGAAGTCCTGGTCGGCCGGCATGTTCGGCATCTCGAGGCAGTTGCCGTCGACGTCGTATTTCCAGCCGTGATAGATGCAGCGGATGCCGTTCTCCTCGTTGCGGCCGAGGAACAGCGAGGCGCAGCGGTGCGGGCAGCGGTGATCCATGATCCCGACACGTCCGGCGCTGTCGCGGAAAGCGATCAGCTTCTCGCCCAACAGCATGAGCCGCATTGGATCGCCGTCGGGGGCGAGCTCGGACGATTTCGCGGCGGGAAGCCAGTATTCCCGCATCAGCCCGCCCATCGGTGTGCCGGGGCCGACGCGCGTCAGGGTTTCCACATCGCTGGTCGTAGTCATGCTCGTCTCCTCCCACGCGGCATTGCTGCCTTCGCGTTCGGCAGATTAAGGCGCGGCGGCGGGAAAGACGAGTCTGCAAACGAATCAGGAAATCGGGAGAAATCTTCGGGGCGGGGCTGACACCCGCCTCGAAGCGAAAGCACCTACTCGGCGGCGGAAGCGTGCCGCCCCTCGCGGAACTCCTCGACGATCTTCTTGCAGAATGCCGGGAGATCATCCGGTTTGCGGCTGGTGACCAGCCCATGATCGGTCACCACCTCGCGGTCGACCCAATTGGCGCCGGCATTCGTGAGATCGGTGCGCAGCGACGGCCACGACGTCATGGTGCGGCCGCGAACGACGTCCGCCTCGATCAGCGACCACGGGGCATGGCAGATCGCACCGACGGGCTTCTTCGCGTCGAAGAAGTCGCGGACGAATTTGACCGCCCCCTTATTGATACGGAGTTCGTCCGGGTTCGCCACGCCGCCGGGCAGGACGAGCGCATCATATTGCGCCGCGGCGACCGAATCGAGCGTCTTGTCGACGCTCACTGCGTCACCCTTGTCGCGATGCTGCATGCCCTGGATCGAGCGGCCATGCGGGGCGACGACATGCACCCTCGCGCCGGCCTCCATCAAAGCCCGTCGCGGCTCCGTTAGCTCGACCTGCTCGAAGCCATCGGTCGCGAGAATGGCGATCGTTTTCCCAGCCAGTTCCTGAGCCAATTCCTGTCTCCGTCATTGTCGGGGTCTACCCTTTCAACGACGGCCGACAGATGGGGTTCCGGCCTAGAAGCGCGCCGCCTTGGCGAGGCGCAGGCGCAGCGCGTTCAGCTTGATGAAGCCTTCCGCATCGCGCTGGTTGTAGACCTGGTCCTCCTCGAAAGTGACGTGCGCGAGGCTGTAGAGCGACTTCGGCGACTTGCGGCCGACGACGGTGGCGGAGCCCTTGTAGAGCTTGAGGCGGACCGTGCCGTCGACGTTCTCCTGACTCTTGTCGATCAGCGCCTGCAGCATCTCGCGCTCCGGCGCGAACCAGAAGCCGTTGTAGATCAGCTCGGCGTAGCGCGGCATGATCTCGTCCTTGAGATGCGCGGCGCCGCGGTCGAGGGTGATGCTCTCGATGCCGCGATGGGCGGCGTAGAGGATCGTGCCGCCGGGCGTCTCGTAGACGCCGCGCGACTTCATGCCGACGAAGCGGTTCTCGACAAGATCGAGCCGGCCGATGCCGTTGCGGCCGCCGAGCTCGTTGAGCCGCGTCAGCAGCGCCGCCGGCGAGAGCCTCTCACCGTCGACGGCGACGGCATCGCCGCGGGCGAACTCGATCTCGAGGTATTCCGGCCTGTCGGGCGCCGCCTCGGGCGACACCGAGCGGCTGAAGACGAACTCCTCGGGCTCGTTCCACGGATCCTCGAGCGCCTTCCCTTCGGCCGAGATGTGCAGGAGGTTGGCGTCGGTCGAGAACGGCGCCTCGCCGCGCTTGTCCTTGGCGATCTGGATCTGGTGCTTCTCGGCGTATTCGATCAGCTTGGTGCGCGACGTCAGATCCCATTCGCGCCACGGCGCGATGACCTTGATGTCCGGCTTCAGCGCATAGTAGCCGAGCTCGAAGCGGACCTGGTCGTTGCCCTTGCCGGTGGCGCCGTGCGCCACGGCGTCGGCGCCGACCTTGATGGCGATGTCGATCTGGTGCTTGGCGATCAGCGGCCGGGCGATCGAGGTGCCGAGCAGGTATTGGCCCTCGTAGAGGGCATTGGCGCGGAACATCGGGAAAACGAAGTCGCGAACGAACTCCTCGCGGACGTCCTCGATGAAGATCTCCTTGACCCCCATCAGCTCGGCCTTCTTGCGGGCCGGCTCGACCTCCTCGCCCTGGCCGAGGTCGGCGGTGAAGGTCACGACCTCGCACTGATAGGTCTCCTGCAGCCACTTCAGGATGACCGAGGTATCGAGACCGCCCGAATAGGCCAGCACCACTTTCTTGACTTTACCACTGCTCATCTGAGCCAAACTCCCGCGCCTGATCCGGACGCGGGTTTGTATCGGGAACACCCCGGCGCGGCAAGGGCGGCGGGCCGCCTGGGGTCCGTCGCCTGCTATCTAGACCGGCAGAAACCCGGCCGTTGCGGCGATGCGCCGCGTCCGCTTGCGGCGCGGTGTGCCGCCGAGTTCTTGGCCGGGGCCGCCGCCGCTCGGCGCCGAGCGGACGGTGAACGAGGCCGGCTGGGCGCTCGGCGCCGGCTCGTTGTGCCAGACCTCCCATGGGGCCTTGCCCTGGGAATAGAGCTGCTCCAGCGACTGCAGGTCCTTGAAGGTGTCGACGCAGCGCCAGAACCCGTCGTAATCGTGGGCCATCAGCTTGCGCGCCTCGATTAGTCTTTGGAATGGCTGCTCGACGAGTTCCTCACCCTTCCGCATATAGTCGAAAATCTCGTGGCGGAAGACGAAATACCCGCCGTTGATCCAGGCATTGGCGGCGATGACGTTATCGACGCCGAGAACCGTCCCGTCGGGCGCCCGGGACACGAAGTGGAAGCTGTAATTCGGCCGGACGGACAAGAAGGTGCCGACCGAATTGCTGCGCCGGAACTCGTCGATCAGGGTCGGCAACGGGAAGTCGCTAAGCCCGTCGCTATAATTGGCGAGGAACATCTCCTCGCCGGCAAGGAACGGCTCGACGGCCTTCAGGCGCTCGCCGATGTTCGACGAGATCCCGGTGTCGACGAAGGTGATGCGCCAGTCCTCGATGTCCTTGCGGAGCAGCTCGACGCTGCGGGCGCCGTTGGAGAGGACGAAATCGTTCGACAGGCACTCGTCGTAGTTGAGAAAATATTCCTTGATCGCGTCGCCCTTGTAGCCGAGGCACAGGATGAAGTCGGTATGGCCAAAATGGGCATAATACTTCATCACATGCCACAGGATCGGGCGATAGCCGAGCGGAACCAGCGGCTTGGGGATCTTTTCGGAATAATCGCGCAGACGGGTGCCGAGCCCACCGCAGAACAGGACAACTTTCATGTCGACCTCGCCGCCAATACCGTGCCGCCCCCGGCGGGCCGGCACTATGGGTCGAACCGGCGGGCGGCTCGACCGGGCGATTCAACGGGACGCGGACCCGATCGTTCCCCGCTGCCGTCGCTCAGCGCAACGCCAGCAATCCCTGTGCGACGGCGTCGATTGGCCAGAACAGGCTCGCCTGCAGGCTCTCGATCCATTCATAGCTCTCGACCCGGCGGTCGCCGGTGGACATGTAGAATGCGACATGCACGGTCAGGTCGCCGAGGATGCCGAGCACGTAAAAGACCAGCACCCATCGCCAAAGCAATTTGCTCATGGTGATCCTTGCCCGCGGGCCGGGGTTCTTTCGTCCGGAATTGAGCTTATTGGATGACGATCCGCGGCGCCGGGCGCTGCGTCTGTCCGGCGATCTTTTCCCAGACTCGCTGCGCCATGCCGCGGAAGACGCGCGCATGCTCGCCATCGGGCTGGGCGACGACGATCGGGTGCCCCTCGTCCGAGGTCTCGCGGATGACGATGTCGAGCGGCACCTCGCCGAGAAATTCGACGCCCAGCCGCTCGGCTTCGAGCCGCGCTCCGCCGTGGCTGAAGATCTCGCTGCGGTGGCCGCAGTTCGGGCAGCAGAAATAGCTCATGTTCTCGACGATGCCGAGCACCGGCACGTCGACCTTGCGGAACATGTTGAGGCCCTTGCGAGCATCGAGCAGCGCGATGTCCTGCGGCGTCGAGACGATCACGGCGCCGGCTAGCGGGACCTGCTGGGCCATCGTCAGCTGGGCGTCCCCGGTGCCGGGCGGCAGATCGACGACCAGGATGTCGAGCTCGCCCCAGTTGACGTCCCGGAGCATCTGGTTAAGCGCGCTCATCACCATCGGGCCGCGCCAGATCATCGGCGTGTCCTCGGCGACGAGAAAGCCCATCGACATGCATTTGAGGCCGTAGTTCTCCATCGGCTCGAGGATCTTGCCGTCGCGCGAATTCGGTTTGCCGCTGATGCCGAGCATCCGCGGCATCGAAGGGCCGTAGATGTCGGCATCGAGGATGCCGACCCGCAGCCCGTTGGCAGCGAAGCCGAGCGCGAGGTTGACGGCGGTCGTCGACTTGCCGACGCCGCCCTTGCCGGACGCCACCGCGACGATGTTCGTGATGCCGGGGACCAGCGGCTTTGCCGCCGCCGGGGCGCCATGGGCATGGCCGCGCGGCGGCGGAGGCGCCGGTTTCGCTGCGGACTCGGCGGTCAGGACGGCGCTGACCGAGAGGACGCCGTCCAGCGCATCGACCGCCTGCTCGGCGGTCCGGCGCAGCGGCTCGAATTCGGCGGCGCGGGCGCGCGGCACCTCGAGCGCGAAGGCGACGTGGCCGTCGCGGACCGCGAGGCCGGATACCATGCCGAGGCTGACCACGTCCTTGCCGCTTGCGGTGTCGCGTACGGTGCGGAGTGCGTCCAGGACCTGCTGCTCGCTTGGTGCCGTCATACGCTGCCCTGCGATATCGCCGGACGGTCGCAAGCCGTCCTCATGCTTGACATCTCTGCGCGTTTCCCAATTATCGAGGTCATTGACCGGGGGCCGACGTACTGCCACTCACAATTCGGCGGTAAACCTGTCATATAAGGGGCTGCGCGTCATTTGCATAGGCGCGCATCGGCGCCGGAGCAAAGAACCGGCGCCCAAGCGCGCCTCAGGGAGTCGTTTCACGATGGGATCGTACAAGATGAGCGGCGGCGGCCCGTGGGGCGGCGGTCCATGGGGCGGGCCGCCTCGCGGCAACGGAATGCCGCCGCGCGGTCGCGGCCCGCAGCCGAATCTTGAGGAGATGCTGCGGCGCGGCCAGGACCAGTTCCGCCGGATGATGCCGCAGAACTTCGGCTCCGGCAAAGGCGTGCTCATCATTATCGGCGCGCTGGTGCTGCTCTGGCTGGCGAGCGGCATCTATCGCGTCCTGCCGGACGAGCAGGGCGTCGTGCTGCGCTTCGGCAAATACGTCTATACGACGACCTCCGGACTGCATTGGCGCCTGCCCTGGCCGATCGAGTCCGTGCTGACGCCGAAGGTGACGCGCGTCAACCGGCTCGAGGTCGGCGTCCGCACCGACAGCAGCCTGCAGACGCGCGCCAGCGCTCGGCAGGTGCCGGAGGAGGCGTTGATGCTGACGGGCGACGAGAACATCGTCGACATCAACTTCACCGTCTTCTGGGTGATCAACGACGCGACGCGTTACCTCTTCAACATCCGGAACCAGGAGGGCACGGTGAAGGCGGCCGCGGAAAGCGCGATGCGCGAGGTCGTCGGTCGCACGCCGATCGCCTCCGCCCTCGCGGAAGGCCGCAAGGTCATCGAGGGCGACACGCAAAAGCTGCTACAGGAAATCCTCGATTCCTACGGCGCCGGGATCTCGGTGACGGAGGTCCAGCTTCAGAAGGTCGATCCGCCGGCGCCGGTCATCGACGCCTTCCGCGATGTTCAGCGCGCCCGCGCCGATCAGGAGCGCAAGCGCAACGAGGCGGAAGGCTACCGCAACAGCATCCTGCCGGTGGCGCGCGGCGAGGCGGTGCGCATCGTGCAGGAGGCGGAGGCCTACAAGCAGCAGGTCGTCGCCGAGGCGCAAGGCGAGGCGCAGCGCTTTCTGTCCGTCTACAACGCCTATCTCACGTCGAAGGACGTGACGATGCGGCGCATCTACATCGAGACCATGGAAGCCATCCTGAAGAACACAAACAAGGTCGTCCTCGACAAATCGGCGCAAGGGACGGGCGTCCTGCCCTATCTGCCATTGCCGGCACTCACCTCGAGCGGCGCTGCCCGGGCGACGAGTTCGCCGCAATCGGCCCAGCCGTCGCAGAACCAGCAACAACGTCTCAATCCGGGACAAAATCCCGGACAGGCCGCCGGGCAGGGAGCGCGGTGATGGGCAACAACCGCGTCCTTCTCGTCGCCGCTTCCGTCATCGGAATCGTCGTCATCGCCGTCGCCTTCAGTGCGCTTTTCGTCGTCGACCAGACTCAGCAGGCGATCGTCCTGCAGTTCGGCGAGTTCAAGAGCGTCATTCGCGACCCCGGCCTGCACGTCAAGCTGCCGTTCATCCAGGACGTCGTCTATTACGACCGCCGCGTCCTCGACGCCGAACCCCCGACCGAGGAGGTCATCGCCTCGGATCAGAAGCGGCTCGTGGTCGACGGCTTCGCTCGCTTCCGCATCGCGGATCCGCTGCAATTCTATCAGTCGGTCGGGACGGAAGCTGGTGCGCGGCCGCGGCTGAACTCGATCATCAGCGCCAGCTTGCGCCGCGTCCTCGGCAACGTGACGCTGGCCTCGGTCCTCTCGGCGGAACGCTCGAATATCATGCGGACGATCACCGAGGAGACGCGCGTCCAGGCGAAGCCGTTCGGCATCGAGGTGCTCGACGTGCGGCTGCGTCGCGCCGATCTGCCGGAGGAAAACAACCAGGCGGTCTACGCCAGGATGCAATCCGAGCGGCAGCGCGAGGCGCAGGAGTTCCGCGCCCAGGGCGACGAGTTCGCGCAGCGCATCCGTGCCACCGCCGAGCGCGAGCGGACGGTCATCCTCGCCGAGGCACAACGCCAATCCGACATCCTGCGCGGCCAGGGCGAGGCGGAATCGACGACGACCTACGCCGAGGCCTTTGGCAAGGACAAGGATTTCTTTGCCTTCTACCGGTCGATGCAGGCCTATCGCTCTGCCTTGGACGGGAACAACACGACGCTCGTCCTGACGCCTGACAACGAGTTCTTCCGCTTCTTTGGCAGTGCGGAGGGCGGCGGCCCGACGCCGCCGACCGGCGGGACGCCGCAGCGCTGACCAACGAGCCTGGTGCCGCGGCCGGCGCATGAAGGAGTTCGCGACGGGTGTCGCGCTTGCCCTCGTTATCGAGGGGGCTCTCTACGCGCTCTTCCCGGATCAGATGAAGCGGATGGCGGCGGCGATGCTGGCGCTGCCGCCGCCGGTGCTGCGCTACGCCGGGCTCGCCTCCGTCTTCGTCGGCGTTGGCATCGTCTGGGCGTTGCGCCGATGACGGGAAATGCCCGCGCACGGCAATATCGTTGTCATGTCGGTGTTCATCCCTCGGTCATGCGCCGCCGATCCCTGTGGGTTTCGCCGACGGATTGCCGTAAACTGCCTCATCCGCGCCCGCTTCTGATTCATGGAGTAGCCCTCGTGAGCCGTCCGATGCTTGGCCTTGCCGGCTCTCCCTGCCGGCGTCTTACGCCTCTTTCCTTTGTCCTCGCCCTGTTCACGGCGCTCCTGCTCGGCGCCGGGCCGGCTGCTGCCAAGCCCGGCCCGGATGGGTTCTCCGAGTTGGCCGAAAGATTGCTGCCAGCTGTCGTCAACGTCTCGACGACCCAGACGCTGAAGGGCGACCGGCAACGTCCGGAGATGCCGGAGTTCCCGCCGGGTTCGCCGTTCGGCGACCTGTTCCGTGACTTTCTCGACAAGAACAAGCCGAAAGGCCAGCGTCCCGACGCACAGCCGCAGCAGCAGCGCAAGGCGACGTCGCTCGGCTCCGGCTTCATCATCGACGCGTCCGGGCTGGTGGTGACGAACAACCACGTGATCCAGGACGCCGACGAGATCACCGTCATCCTGCACGACGACACCTCCCTCAAGGCCGAGGTCGTCGGCAAGGATACCAAGACCGACATCGCCTTGCTGCGCATCAAATCCGACAAGCCGCTGCCGTTCGTCTCGTTCGGCGACAGCGACAAGATGAAGATCGGCGACTGGGTCCTAGCGATCGGCAATCCCTTCGGCCTCGGAGGCACCGTCACCGCCGGCATCGTGTCGGCGCGGGCTCGCGACATCCAGCAGGGCCCCTACGACGATTTCATCCAGACCGACGCCTCGATCAATCGCGGCAATTCCGGCGGTCCGATGTTCAACATGAGCGGCGAGGTGGTCGGCATCAACACGGCGATCTTCTCGCCGAGCGGCGGCTCGATCGGCATCGGCTTCGCGATCCCGTCGGCGCTCGCGCACTCGGTCGTCGAGCAGCTGAAGGACTACGGGAAGCCGCGGCGCGGCTGGCTCGGCGTCAAGATCCAGGGCGTCACCGACGAGATCGCCGAAAGCCTCGGGCTCGACAAGGCGCGCGGCGCCCTCGTCGCCAGCGTCACCGACAAGGGCCCGGCAGAGGCGGCCGGCATCCAGCCCGGCGACATCGTGCTGACTTTCGACGGCAAGGACGTCACCGACATGAAGCGCCTGCCGCGCATCGTCGCCGAGACGCCGATCGACAAGGCAGTCAAGGTGACGGTCTGGCGCAAGCGCAAGGAAACGCCGGTCAACGTCAAGGTCGGCGAGTTGCAGGAGGACGACAAGACGGCCGATGCCTCGGCGACGCAAAAGCCGTCGCCGCCAGGGGGGGCGACCGCGACGGTACAGGCGCTCGGCCTTTCGCTCTCCGGCGTGACGCCGGAGCTCAAGCAGAAATTCTCCTTGGCCGACGATGTCGACGGCGTCGTCGTGGTCGATGTCGCCGGGGATACCCCGGCGGCGGAGAAGGGCGTCCGGCCGGGCGACATCATCGCCGAGGTCGCGCAGCAGGAGGTCAAGACGCCGGATCAGGTCACGGCCCGGATCGCAGAGGCCCGCAAGGCCGGCCGCAAGTCGATCCTGTTGCTCATCGACCGCGCCGGCGATCTGCGCTTCATCGCGCTGCGCATCGACCAGGGCTGATCCCGCCGGTTTCAGCCCGCGGCCGCCATGTTGCGGTCGAAGAGGCGCTGGAAGTCGCGGAGCTCGGCGAGGTTGAGGTCGGAGACCGCCCAGAAGGCGAGGTCGCCGCGCGTCCAGTGCAGCAGGTTGAAGCCGCGCTGCGACAGAGATTGCGACGCCGCCGCCGGCCCGCCGCGGTTCGGCAGGACGAAGACGTTGATCGGATGCTCGGCGTGGCGGTAGACGAGCGCCGCGACTGGCCGTTGCTCGACGTAATCGAGCCGGCCGCCGACCAGCGGGAAACCCTCCGCGGCGAGATCATCGACCGGCGGCGCTAGGTCGAGGCGGCCGTGAAACCACGGCTTGACGGTGTGCTGGTCGCTCGATGCGACGTCGGTCAGATGGTCGGCCATCAGCGAGCGGACGTGGTCGGAAACCAGCTCTTGCACTAGCCGGTCGTCGGCATTCGGCCGGGTGACATAGGCGGTCAGGCTCGACGACAGGACGACCGCCAAGAGGACGGACGCGGCGATCGCCCATTGGCGCCACTCGCCGGCGCGGCTGCGCGACGGCGTGCTCGGCGGCCGCTCGGCGTCGGCGACCGCAGCTGCGAGCCGCTGGCGCAACGCGTCCGGCGCGGTATAACGGGCCGCGTTGCGCTTGATGGCGGCGTGCCATTCCTGCTGCTCGACGAGGTGGCGGGCGCATTCGGCGCAGTCTGCGAGATGCGCGGCAAGCGCGGCCTCGCCGGCGGCGTCGAGCTCGCCATCGATCCTGGCGCCGATGAGGCGGCGCGCCTCGCTGCACTGCATTATCCGATCCTCGCCACGGGATGGCGACGCCATGACTCCTGCAGCCGCTGCCGCGCCCGCGCCAGCCGCGACATGACCGTACCGATCGGCACCTCGAGGATCTCGGCAATCTCCTTGTAGGAGAGCTCCTCGATCTCGCGCAGGATGACGATTTCGCGGAACAGCGGCGGCAGCGCCTCGATGAGCTCGTTCAAGGTCGATTCGTCGAGCCGCCGCAGCAGTTCGGTCTCGGGATCCGGGGTCTCCGTATCGGGTGTCGCGGCGAACCGCTCCTCGGCATCGTCGTCGGCGATAGCGATGAGCTCGAACGGACGGTTGCGCGCCAGCCAGGTGAAGCAGCTGCGGCGGACGATCGTCAGGATCCAGGCGCGGGCGTCGCCGCCGCGATACCCGTCGATGAATTTGAAGGCCCGCAGATAGGCTTCCTGCACCACATCCTCGGCATCGTGCTCGTTTCGCGTCAGCCAGCGCGCGAGGTTGAAGGCGGCATCCATATGCGGGACGGCGATCGCCTCGAACCGCCGCATCCTCGATTGCTCGACCAACAACCCCTCTCGCGTAACGCTCCGAGGACAAGACCGCGCGACGGTCCGTCTTATTCCCGTGATCGAACTGCAACGGCGAAATAAAGCGGGAATAGAGGCGCGGCGGCTGCGGTCTTTTCGGTGTCTGCCACACCAGAACCGAGAGGAGCCTAGCATGAGCACCGGCATCGATCGCAGGGATTTCGCCAGACTGATCGGCCTCGGCGGCGTCGTTTTCGCCTCCGGCCTCGGCAACCCGTTCCGTCTTTCCGGCGCCAGCGCCGCGACGGCGGCGCCGGCCGAGGATTTCTTCTTCGTCCAGCTATCCGACACGCATTGGGGCTTCCAGGGCCCGCCGAACCCCGAGGCCAAGAACACGCTCAAGCTCGCCGTTCAGCAGGTCAACGCGTTGCAGGCGCAGCCCGATTTCATTGTCTTCACCGGCGACCTGACGCACACGACGGACGACGTTGCCGAGCGCCGCAAGCGGATGACCGAGTTCCGCAACATCGTCGGCGAGCTCAAGGTCAAGGACCTCCGCTTCATGCCTGGCGAGCACGACGCCTCGCTCGACAACGGCGCGGCGTTCAAGGAGTTCTTCGGTCCGACCCGCTACAGCTTCGACCACAAGGGGGTGCATTTCATCGTCATCGACAACGTCTCGGACCCGGGCGCGGCGATCGGACCGGAGCAGCTTTCGTGGATGGCGGACGACCTCAAGAAGCAGGACCCGGCGGCGCGGATCGTCGTCTTCACCCATCGCCCGCTGTTCGATCTCTATCCCCAGTGGGACTGGGCGACGCGCGACGGCAAGGCGGCGATCGACCTGCTGATGCCCTATCAGAACGTCACCGTCTTCTATGGCCACATCCATCAGGAGCATCACCAGATGACCGGCCATATTCCGCATCATGCGGCGACCTCGCTGATCTTCCCGCAGCCGGCGCCGGGCTCGCAGGAAAAGCGGCTGCCGGTCGCCTGGGATCCGGCGCATCCCTTCAAGGGGCTCGGCTGGCGCGAGGTGACGGCCGATAAGAGCGGCAGCTATGCGCTGACCGAGATGCCGGTCCAGGCTTGATCCGATGCGGCACCTTCTCCAATGGCCGGCGCTTTGCGCCGGCGGCGGCCTGCTCGCGGTCGGCGCCGTCGGCATCGTTGCCGTCGCTGCCGTCGCCGCTCCGGCCGCAGAGCGGACGGTCTCGGTGACCGTGATGAAGTTCGAGTTCATCCCGGACACCATCAACCTCAAGAAGGGCGAGCCGGTGGTCGTCGACCTCAGCTCGCTCGACCGGCGGCACGGCTTCAACGTTCCGGAGCTCGGGCTGCGCACCGACGTGCTGCCCGACGAATCGGTGAAGATCCGGCTCGTCCCGGACAAGGCGGGCCGCTTCCTCTTCCGTTGCGACAATTTCTGCGGCGACGGGCACGAGGACATGCAGGGCGTTATCGTCGTCAGCGAGTAGCGGGCCGCACGATCTCCGCTTGGCGATAGCCCTGGGCGTAAAGTAGGGCGGTGAGATCGGCGTGGTCGATGCGCACCCGCGAGGCGGCGGCGACGGAAGGCTTGGCGCGAAACGCGACGCCGAGCCCGGCTGCCAGCAGCATCGGCAGGTCGTTGGCGCCGTCGCCGACCGCGGCCGTGGCGGCGAGGCCGATGCCGCGCTCGGCGGCGAAGCGCTTGAGGCAGTCGAGCTTGGTGTCGCGCGTCACGATCGGCAATCCGACCGCGCCGGTGATGCGTCCATTCTCGACCAGGAGATCGTTGGCGACGTCGGCATCGAAGCCGAGCGCGTCGCGGATCCGCGCGGTGAAGACGCGAAACCCGCCGGAGACCAGCACGGCCGCGGCGCCGTTCGCGCGCATCGTGGCGACCAGCGCGGCGGCGCCCGGCGTCACGCGAATGCGTAGCGCCGCCTCGTCGAGCCGCGCTGCGTCCATGCCGCGCAACAACGCGACCCGCGCCTCGAGGGCGGCGACGAAATCGAGCTCGCCGTTCATCGCCCGGCTGGTGATCGCCGCGACCTCATCGCGCAAGCCCAGGAAATCGGCGAGCTCGTCGAGCATCTCGTTCTCGATGATCGTCGATTCCATGTCGGCCAGGAGCAGCGACTTGCGGCGGCCTGCCGTATGCTGGACGACGAGATCGATCGGGACGCCGGCAAAGCGCTCGGCGAGCAGCAGCCGCGCCGCGGCGTCTGCCTGGTCGGGGTCCAGGCCGCTGAAGGGCAGGTCGCAGGCGACGTCCGGCGCGAGAAAATCGATCTCGCCGGTGCGTGCGCCGAGGCCGGCGAGCATCTCCGCCAGCGCTGCGACCATCGCGTCGAGACGGGTTGCGGCCGCGCCGGCGGCGATGAGGGTCAGGATCTCGGTCGACACCGGCGGGTTATCCGCGAGCTTGGCGCGAAAGGCAAGGCTGCGGGGCAAGCGCGACGCCGTGATAGAACCCGCGGCATGGATCCGAGCCCGAGCGCAACGAGCGCACCAATCATCATCATCGGCGGTCCGACGGCGAGCGGCAAATCGGCGCTCGCCCTCGCGATCGCCCACGAGTTCGGCGGCACGATCATCAACGCCGACAGCATGCAGGTATATCGCGATCTGAAGATCCTGACGGCGCGGCCCGACGCCGCCCTCGAGGCGCTGGTGCCGCATCGTCTCTACGGCGTCCTCGACACTACCGAGCCCTGCTCGGCGGCGCGCTGGGCAGCGCTCGCGGAGGAGGCGATCGCGGCAGCGAGCGCCGCGGCAAGCGTGCCGATCCTGGTCGGCGGCACCGGTCTCTACTTTCGCGCGCTGCTCGATGGGCTCGCCGCGGTTCCGCCGATTCCGCCGGAGATCAGGGTGGCGGTGCGTCAGCGTCACGCCGAGCTCGGCGGCGCGGCGTTCCGGGAATTGCTGGCGGAGCGCGACCCGCTCGGTGCGGCGCGGCTCGCCGCCGGCGATACGCAGCGCCTCATCCGCGCCTACGAGGTGGTGACCGCAACCGGTCGGACGCTCGGGGCGTGGCAGGACGAGCAGGCGGCGGCGCCGCGCCGCCGCCACGCCGCCTTCGTCCTCGTACCGCCGCGCGAGACGCTCTACGCCGCCTGCGATGACCGCTTCGCCGCGATGATGGCGGCGGGCGCCTTGGCCGAGGCACGCGCCCTCGTCGGTCGCAATCTCGATCCCGGACTGCCGGCGATGAAGGCGCTCGGGATCCCCGAGCTCGCCCGTCATCTCGCCGGCGAGATCCCGCTCGACGAGGCCGTGACGCTGGCGCAGCAGGCGACTCGGCGCTACGCCAAGCGGCAGCTGACGTGGTTCCGCCATCAGCTGCCGGAAGCGACCGCGATCGAAATGAAATTTTCGGAAAGTCTTCTTCCAAAAATCTTTT
>JAQGID010000322.1 GCA_028291405.1 Rhodospirillales bacterium
AAGCGTTCGCGGCGGAGGACCTCACCACGGGAACGGAAGAAGCTGCGGTCGACGCTTCCTTGCTCATCGAGGCCGTCCACAAGGACGGAGAACGGCTAAAGCTTCGCCCTGAGATAGCGATGCCGGATGACCGCTTCTGATGCTGTGGACGGACCGTAAACGGCGATCGTTCGGTATGAACCCAGATGTCAGCATCGAACCCGAACCAAGCCAAAAAGTCTCCGATACGGGCATAGCGTCCTGTTCCATGATCCGAGTGCGTCAGGCGCTGTGCCCGGATCAATGCCTCTGCGATGCAAACTTCCACCGCCTCAGGAATGACGTCCGCGAAATTGATAACCCCAACCTTGGCAAGGTTGTGCTCTACGCTTTTTTTCTCCGGAATTTCAAGTGGTTGGTGCCGGTGGAGTCGGGGTTTGTCAGATTATTGTCAATCTGTTGCCGGGCGGACGCGCTGCCGGGCTGGCGCACAAGAGGCAAGCGCCCAATGTCGGTCGCCTGCCGCGCCGGTCCGCTCGGCGGCGTTATCAACGCCAGGCCGTTGAGAGGCGGCGGCCGCGGACGGAACTCGCGGGCAAGCCGGGCGCGGCATGGGGGACGATTTCCGGCTCGGGACATTGTGAGACAAACGACGAAGCCGGCCTTGCGTCGGCTTTCCGTCTAATCGCGGCTGATCGCGCGCAATACAGCCATCAGCTCGTGCCATAGGCCGAGGTCGGCGCGCGCCAATCTGATCGGAGAGGCTCACCGCTCCGCCTGGTCGTGCATCATTCTCGGCAGGCAGACCCCGGACGCGCCCCTCGAAAGGGCGGCGCCTTTCGATTCGCAGATCACCGCATCTTCAGGAGAATTACGCGGCTGCTGCTCATGTTCGTGGAGTCGCGAAGCTTGCTCACGTCGCTCGCGGCCACTGCCGGCGCATGGTTACCCCAGGAATTCCGGATGAAGGTCGTCACGTCGGCAATCTGCTGGTCGTTCATCTGCAAACGGAAGGGCGCCATACGGTAGGAATCCGGCACCTCGTGGGTCACCACGCGTCCGGCGCCGTTGAGCACCAGATTGACGACCGAGGAGGGATCCTGGGCGAGGACATTGGGGTTACCCGCGAGGGGAGGCAAAAGAGGGCCGCCGCCCTTCCCATCACGTCCGTGGCAGGACGCGCACTGCGTCAAATAGGTGCTGGCGCCGGGAGCACTCACGTCACCGCGGTTCAGAGCGTCGACTGTGGCGGCATTATAGGCGTAGACCGGCTCATTTCCCTGGTCGGCTCCAGGCAGCGATTTGAGATAACGGGCTATGGCGCCAAAATCGTCGTAGGTGAGGAACTGCGTGCTGTTGTTGTAGGCATCGATCATCGAGCCGAAGACCGAGGCATGGACATTCCGGCCTTCCTTAAGGAAGGTCACGATATCGCCTTCCGACCACCGGCCCAGGCCGGCATTGGGATCGCCGCGAAGGCTTGAGGCCGTCCAGCCGTCGAGGACGCCGCCGCCCAGGAACTGTGGATCCTTCTCGTCGAGCGCCTTTTCCTGAGCGGCGACACCGCGCCGGGTGTGGCAGGCACCGCAATGGCCCAAGCCCTGGACCAGATAGGCGCCGCGGTTCCAAACGGCGTCGTAGCCGGGATTCGGCTTATAGGGCGCCGGGTCGAAGAACATCGCGTTCCAGATCACGAGCGGCCAGCGCATGTTCCACGGCCAGCGGATTTCGTTCTCGCGATTGGCCTGACGGACAGGCGCGACATCATGCTTGAAGTAGTCGTAAAGGGCCGCAAGATCCTCGTCGGTGATCTTTGCGTAGGACGGATACGGCATGGCCGGATACAAATGGCGGCCGTCCGGGGCGATTCCTTGGCGCACCGCGCGGTCGAAATCGGCCAGGGCGTAGGATCCAATCCCGGTTTCCGGGTCCGGCGTGATATTGGTGCTGAAGATTGCGCCAAGGGGCGTCCCCATCTTGAGGCCGCCCGCGAAGGGCTTGCCGCCGGGGACGGAATGGCAGGCGACGCAGTCGCCGGCACGGGCCAGATATTCGCCTCGCTGCGCGCCGATCGATTGCGCATTCGCGCCCACGAAGCTCGCGACCAGCGCGACCGTCACGCACAGGAACTCAAATTTCTTCACGAACGCCCCCGATTCTCGTCCCAAGTACTTCTGAAAGAAGGTCAGCCGCCCAGGCCCGTGCCTCCGGTCGCGACAGACCACGGGCCGGATCGTGCGACCCGGCCCGCGCCGATCAGGCACTCAGCGCCGATTTCACGCGATCGGGCGTGAGCGGGAGGGAGTAGAGCCGGACCCCGGTGGCTGCGAATACGGCGTTTGCGATCGCGGGCGCCGGCGTGATGTTCGGCGGCTCACCAGCCCCGAGCGGGGGATTGTCCGAATCGATCATCACGACTTCGATCGATTCCGGTACTTCGCTGAACTGGAGCACGGGATAAGTCGCCCAGTCCACCGATGCGACGGCGGCTCCGTCGAACAAGACCTCTTCCTTGAGGGCGCGGCTCATGCCCATGATCGTTCCACCCTCGATCTGGTGGCGCAAGCCGTCCGGATTGGCGATGCGTCCCACGTCGAACGCGACGAACGCCCGCTTCAGTCGGATCTCGCCGGTTCGTTTGTTCACATCGATATCGATGATGGTCGCAATACTGCCCGTGCTTGCGTTGTTGGCGCACAAGGCCACGCCGCGGCCCGAGACGATGTCTCCCTTGCCGCTCGATTTGTGCGCGGGTTTCCAATTGGCCTTTGCAGCGGCTGCCTTGAGAACCGCTTTCGCTCGCTCGTCCGTAAGATGCCGCGAACGGAACTCGACAGGATCGATCCCGGCCTTCGCCGCGAGATCGTCCATCATCGATTCGATCGCAAACGTGTTCTGAATACCGCCCACTGAGCGCATGTAGACCGCCCGAAGAATCTCCTTCGTGTAATGGGTGGTTACTCGCATGTTGGCGAACGGATAGCTCGGCTTGTCGGCACCGCCGCTCAGGCGGGGGTGGCCGGGATTTGTGCCGAGGGCCCGCCATGCCAGGATGTTGCCGCGTTCGCCTGTCGAATGGCTTGGTGTCCAGCTCTCGAAGTCCCAGGCCGTGACGGTGTTGTTCTTGTCGAGCCCCGCCCTCACTTTGATGACGGCCCCGGGGTTAAACGGCGCCCAGCCGTGTTCGTCGGTGCGCTGCCATTGCAGGCGAACCGGACGACCGACCGCTTGAGACAACAGAGCCGCATCGCCAGCCGAGTCATCGACGCCGAGGCGTCCATAGGACCCGGCGCCCTCGAACCAGATCAGACGGACATTCTCGACCGGAAGCCCCATCATCGCGGCGACATCCCGCCGCGTTCCGTCCGGCCACTGGGTTCCCGCCCAAAGGGTCAGCGTGTCCCCTTGAAAATCGGCGATCGCGCATGACGGACCCATCATCCCATGAGAGTTGAACGGGAGATGATAGGTGGCTTCCAGCACCGTCTCGGCCTTGCCAAGCGAGGCCGCGGCATCGCCCACCTGGGCTTCCGTCATGTCCTGTGCGAGGGGCGCGTTCCGGATGGTGGTGTAGATGTCGTTGAAGCCGGCGCTGTCGCCCGGCGACCATGTCACCTTCAGCTCGTTGCGGGCCTGGACGGCGGCCCATTCGGTCTCAGCAACGATTCCGACGAAATTGCCTTTCGTGACGACCTTGATGACGCCCCGGATGGAACGGGAAAAGCCGTCCACCGACACGAGCTTCGCGCCGCGTTCCGGCGGAAGAACGACGGCGCCGTGCACCATGCCCTCCACCGTGACGTCGTGGATGTACTTGAACTCGCCGCGCACCTTCGACGGTATGTCGACACGCGGCACCGAGGTGCCGAGAACCTTGAATTCCTTCGGGTCTTTCAGCGTGGCGCGACCGAGCAACTGGGTCGTGATCCCGCTGCCCTTGATTCCGACCGTGATGTTGAATCGCTTGCCGCCGATGAGATCGCCGTATTTGACGCTCTGTCCCGGGTTGCTGCGCACGCTCACCACGCCGTCCTTCACCGTCAGGTCCTGGACCGGCACGCCCAGCTTGGCGGACGCGAGCTCCAGCAAGGTTAGGCGCGCTTCCGCGGCGGCCTGCCGCATGGGCGGAAGGTTCAGCATAACGCTGTTGCTGGCCGTCGACTTGCCCTGCTCCGGCGTGCGGGCCGTATCGCCCATCACGAATTTGACCGCACTGACGGGAACGTCGAGTTCCTCGGCGACTGCCTGGGTGTAGACGGTCTCCACGCCCGTGCCCATGTCGATCCGTCCCGTGAAGGCGGTCACCGAGCCGTCCTCGGCGACCGCGAGCCAGGAATCAAGCTGCTCGGGCGCAATCGCCTCGAAGGCGGCAGCATGTGCCTTGCCGGGAATGCTCATCGGCAGGCCGAAGGCGACCACGATCGCGCCGCCCGATGCTGTGCCTCGGTCGAGGAGCTGCTTTCATCATGCGCCGGAACGCAGCCGCTGAGCGTAAGGGTGATTGCCGCTGCCGACCGGCCAAAATCCCGCCGCGACAGAGTGGTCGCCGAGAATGCACGCGCCGAGCGCCGCAAAGATTTCCGGCCTAATCGGCGTCTTGCCACGCGCAAGGTTCCTTGGCGCGCATATGCTGGCCCCTCCCAAAAAAACTCGGATCCGAGGCTGATCACTGGAGCGCAGTAGTCCCGGAGCCCTTTTTGTTCCCAAGTGAGCGTGCGTCGATGGCTAGGCTAGTGTAGGCAGGTTTGGCTTTCTGTTAAAGCCGCAAGACCGCGAAGCCCATGGCGTACGATGTTACTGCCGTCACCATAGCCAAGCTTTAGCAACTCCTCGCGAAATGCGGTCCAATAATGCAAGTCGCTGTATCCTTGCGGAGGTGCAGGATCGAGGATTCCGATATGGGGAACGCTTGCGCCTCTTTGGGCCGCGCACGGCTCAGTGCCGACGAAGGGGCCCCGCGACGGTCCATGTGGCACGCTGATCGCTATAGAGCCCGCCTCATTTGCACCTTCACGATTGTCGCCAGTTTGCACCGACCAATATCACCGATCAATGTGCGGGAGAGTTCATGCAGCCGATCGCCACGCGTCCGCATGTCGAGCAGATTGAGCGGACGGGTAGGCTTGAGCGGGACTCCTCGGCTCCTGATCGCTTTTCCCGAATTTATGGAAGCAACCTGTGATGGGGCCTTTTCCGGCCCGCGTCCGCGCCGCGCCTTAACAATTATCGTTGACCGGTCTCCTGCCGGGGCGCAGGGTAATAACGGGAGGAACTAGGCTGGGTTCTTCCGGCCTGAGTTGTACGCCAGAACAGACCCTCTGACTACACAGAGGGACGGAGGCGTTTACATGGTCGTTTCTTCGATTCCGGACAGCAATGCCTCCAGCCATTTATTGGCCTCGGACTGCTGGACCCGCTACAGCGTGACGGTGCTGGCCATCTGCATCCTCGGCTGGGCGTTCGATGTCTACGAAGCGACGGTCATGCAGCTCATCACGCCGATCCTCATCAAGGAATGGGGGATCTCACCGGCGACGATGGGGAACATCACGACGGTGTCGCGCTGGGTCGGGCTCATCGGCACCTTCGTCTTCCCGGCGCTCGCCGACCTTTACGGTCGCAAGCCGCTCCTGATCTTTTCGATCCTCAGCTATTCGCTGCTGACCGGCCTCACAGGATTCGCGACGGGCCCGATGCAGCTCCTCATCTTCAGCTCGCTCACCCGGGTCGCACTCTCCGGCGAAAACCCGGTCGGGATGGTGATGGTCAGCGAGACGGCGCCGACAAAATGGCGCGCGACCGCGCTCGGGGGCCTCGTCGGCGGCTATCCCTTCGGCTACATGCTCTGCGCGCTCGCGGCGATTATCGTGGTGCCACTGTGGGGCTGGCGCTCCTTATACTGGCTCGGCATCCTACCGGCGCTCATGGTCCTCTGGGTCCGGATCAGCATCAAGGAGAGCCCGCGCTTCGAGCGAGTGACCGCGGCGATGCTGAAGCAGGGGCTGAAGAAGCAGCTCGACATTTGGGCGCCCGTGCGGGAGTACCCGCGCGAGATGCTGATCGCCTCGCTGATCTATTTCTTTTACCTCTTCACCTGGCTCGGATGGTCGGCGTGGATGCCGCAGTTCCTCGCCAACGAAAAGCATCTCGGTTTCCAGACGACAGCGAGCTATCTCTCGATCTGGATGTTCGTAGCGATCTTCGCCTATTGGATCTGCGGCTGGCTGAGCGACAAGTTCGGCCGGCGCTATGTCATCCCGGCCTTCGTGCTGCCGGCCTCGGTCCTGCTCGTCGTGATCGGCACTCTCGACGATCCGACGAGCCTCTTCTGGGCCGGCCTCGTCACGAACTTCCTGATCACGGGCAGTTTCGGCACCAGCCTCGGCTATACGACCGAGCTGTTCCCGACGCAGATCCGCGGCACCGCCACCGGCGCCTCGTTCTGCTTCGGCAGCGCCGCCGGCGCCCTCGCCCCGGCGATCCTCGGCTGGATCGCGACCTCCTATTCGCTCGCCGCCGGCCTGCCGCTGCTGGCGTTCTCGTT
>JAQGID010000349.1 GCA_028291405.1 Rhodospirillales bacterium
GGTATCGACCTTGATGCCGGGAATGATGTCCCGTCGCCTCAGGAGCTCGGGAATCGGCGTGCCGTCGCGCGCGCTCTGCCGGATCGTCTCGTCATAGAGGATGGCGCCGCTGATGAAAGCGGCGAGCGCGGGCGTCCCGAACAGCATCTCCCGATAGTCGCGCCGGCTCTCCGGCGTCGAGACGATCCCGAGCCTCTCGAAGCGCTGGCTGCAGGTCGCATTGCTCTCGTCGGCGGCGAGGATACCTTTGCCGTCGGAGACCAGGGCGAGCGCGGTGGCGGCAAGCCGATCTGCGAGTGTCGCGTTGATCCTTGGAGCCATCTTTCCCTCCTAGAGTCGCGTCTTGACCGCGTCGACGACGGCGGCGGGGGTGATGCGAAAGTGCTCGTAGAGATCGTCGGCCGGCGCCGAGGCGCCGAAGCTCGTCATGCCGATCACCGCGCCTCCGGGTCCGACATAGCGGTCCCAGCCGAACGGCGACGCCGCCTCGACGGCGACCCGCACGGTGGTCGGGCCGAGAACGTCCGCGCGGTAGGCTTCGGTCTGCGCGTCGAACAATGCCCAGCAGGGTAGGGACACGACGGCCGTACCGATCCCGTCGGCCTGAAGCTTGCGGCGCGCCTCGATCGCGATCGCGACCTCCGATCCGGTCGCGATGACGGTGGCACGTCGCGCTCCCTCTGCCGGGATCAGGACGTAGCCGCCGCGAGCGCTCAGGTTTTCGGTGGTGTGGGTGGTCCGTACGGTCGGCAAGGCCTGGCGGCTCAACACGAGAACGGACGGTCCGCGCCGGCTCTGCAGCGCGACGGCCCAGCACTCGACAGTCTCGACGGTGTCGGCCGGCCGGAGCACCAGAAGGTTCGGCATGGCGCGCAGCCCCGCGAGATGCTCGATCGGCTGATGGGTCGGTCCGTCCTCGCCGAGACCGATCGAATCGTGCGTCATCACGTAGACGACGCGCTGTTCCATGATCGCCGACAGGCGGATCGCGGACCTGCAATAGTCGGTGAACACGAGGAAGGTGCCGCCGTAGGGGATGACGCCGCGATGCAAGGCGATTCCGTTCATGGCCGCGGCCATGGCATGCTCGCGCACGCCGTAGTGCAGATAGCGACCGGCGAAATCGTCCGGCGCCACCGGCGCCATGTCCTTTGCCAGGGTGTTGTTCGATCCCGTCAGATCGGCCGACCCGCCGAGCAGCTCCGGGACGACCGCCGCAACCGCGTCCAGAACCTTCTGCGAGGACACGCGGGTCGCCAGTTTCGGCCCCTCGCTCGACGCGCCCTGCTTGACCGCGGCGATCGCGGCGTCGACCCCAGCCGGTAGGTCGCCGCCCATGCGACGGTCGAACTCGAGCCGCTGCGCATGGCTCTCGTGCCGCTGCTTCCACGCCAGATAGTCCGACCGTCCGCGTCGTCCGACATCCCGCCAGGCGCCGAGGATCTCATCCGGGATGACGAAGGGCGCATGGGGCCAGCCGAGCGTCTGCCGCGCGCCGGCGACCTCCTCGGCACCCAGCGGCGCGCCATGCGTCGCGGCGGTGCCGGCCTTCTTCGGCGCGCCATAGCCGATCACCGTGCGGCAGGCGATCAACGAGGGAAGCTGGCTCGCTTGCGCCCGCTCCAGCGCTTCCGCCACGGCATCGGGATCGTGGCCGTCGACCGTCTCGGCAGCCCAGCCGCAGGCGCGAAAGCGTGCGACCTGATCGTCCGACACGGCGAGGGAGGTCGGCCCGTCGATCGAGATGCGGTTGTCGTCGAAGAGGACCGTCAGCTTCCGCAAACGCAAATGGCCGGCAAGCGAGATGGCTTCGTGACTGATCCCTTCCATCAGGCAACCGTCGCTGGCGATCGCATAGGTTCGATGATCGACGAGTTCGGGCCCGAACCGGGCGGCGAGGTGGCGCTCGGCGATGGCCATGCCGACGGCATTCGCAATTCCCTGGCCCAGCGGACCCGTCGTCGTCTCGATGCCGGCGGCGTGGCCGAACTCCGGGTGGCCTGCCGTCCGGCTGCCGAGCTGGCGAAAACGCTTGATCTCGTCGAGGGTCATGTCGGCGTAGCCGGTGAGATGGAGCAGCCCGTAGAGCAGCATCGAGCCGTGGCCGGCCGACAGCACGAACCGATCCCGATCGGGCCAGTCCGGGTGGGTAGGATCGAATTTGAGGAAGCGGCTGAAGAGGACCGTCGCGACGTCGGCCATGCCCATCGGCATGCCGGGATGGCCGGACTTGGCCTGCTCGACGGCGTCGACCGCGAGCATCCGCACGGCGTTCGCCAACATGCGATGGCTTGTCATGGTCTTCGGCTGCGGCATTGCGGTCATCGCTCGTCGTCCTTTCGAAAGGCCTCAGACGGCTTTCTTCTTGCGGTCGATCAGCTGCCAGATCATCGGGGTGAAGATGAGCTGCATCGCGAGCGGCATCTTGCTGCCGCTGCAGACGATCGTGTTGGGGCGCGACATGAAGGACCCGGCGAGCATCGACAGCAGGTAAGGAAAGTCGATGCCCTTGGGATTGCGGAAGCGGATGACGAGCATGCTCTCGTCGGGGCTCGGCACGTCGCGCGCGATGAACGGATTCGAGGTGTCGACCGTCGGCACGCGCTGAAAGTTGACGTGCGTCCGCGAGAACTGCGGGACGATGTAGTTCACGTAGTCGGGCATGCGGCGTAGGATGGTGTCGACGATCGCCTCCTGCGTATGGCCGCGTGCCTTCTTGTCGCGATGGAGCTTCTGAATCCATTCGAGGTTGATCGTCGGCACGACGCCGATGAGGAGGTCGGCGTGCCGCGCGACGTCGACTCGGTCGGTGGCGACCGCACCGTGCAGCCCCTCGTAGAACAGCATGTCGGTTCCTGGCGGAATGTCCTCCCAGGGCGTGAAGGTGCCCGGCTCTTGCGCGTAGGGAGCGGCCTCCTCGGCGTTATGCAGGTACTTGCGCACCCGCCCGGCACCGCATTCGCCATAGCTGCGATAGAGGGTCTCGAGCTCCTCGAAGAGATTGGCGTCGGGGCCGAAATGACTGAAGCTCAGCCGCCCCTCCCTTTGCGCATCGAGCAGCCTGCCCCGCATCTCCTTGCGGTCGTAGCGATGAAAGGCGTCGCCTTCGACGATGGCGGCGGTGATGCCCTCGCGGCGAAAGATCTGCTGGAAGGTCGCGGTGACGGTCGTCGTGCCGGCTCCGGACGAGCCGGCGATCGCGATGATCGGATGTTTGGCGGACATGGCTCGACACCCGGAGTGGATCAGGCGGTGAGAAACAGCGATCGCGTGTTGAAGAGCGGCGTCGTGAAGACGAGCGCCTCGCCACGATCGTGGGCCTCGTGGTAGCGGACGAGGCGCTCGACCTCGTGCCTCGACCCGAGGATCACCGGGATGCGCTGATGGATCCCGGTCGGCTGCACGTCGAGGATGCGCTCGCGTCCGGTCGAGGCGGCGCCGCCGGCCTGCTCGACGATCATCGCCATCGGGTTCGCCTCGTACAGGAGGCGCAGGCGACCGGGCTTCGCGGGAGCCTTGGTGTCGCGCGGGTACATGAAAAGCCCGCCGCGGATGAGGATGCGATGCACCTCGGCGACCATCGAAGCAATCCAGCGCGTGTTGAAATCGACGCCGCGCGGCCCTGCCTTGCCCTGGATGCACTCCTGGACGTATTGCCGGACAGGCGGCTCCCAGAACCGCTCGTTCGACGCGTTGATCGCGAACTCGCAGGTGGCTTCCGGAATGCACATGTCCGGATGGGTGAGGGTGAAGGCGCCGACCTCGCGGTCGAGGGTGAAGCCGTGCACGCCGGCGCCGAGCGTGAGGACCAGCATCGAGCACGGCCCGTACAGTGCGTAACCGGCGGCGACCTGCTGCGTCCCGGGTTGCAGGAAGTGCTCCGCCGTCGGCTCGTCGACGCCTTGCGGGGCGCGGAGGATCGAGAAGATCGTCCCCACCGTCATGTCGATGTCGATGTTCGACGAGCCGTCGAGCGGATCGAAGGCGAGGAGATAGGAGCCGCGCGGATAGTCGGGGGCGATGCCGAAAGGCTCGTCCATCTCCTCGGAGACCATGCCGCAGAGCTGGCCGCCCGCCTCGCAGTTCCGCAGCACGATCTCGTTGGCGATCACGTCGAGCGGCTTCTGCTCCTCGCCTTGCACGTTGACCCGGTTCGGCAGGCCGCCAGGTCCCTCGAGCTTGCCGCGCGAGACCGCGGCCGCGATGAACTTGCAGGCGCGCTGCACGTCGTTGAGGAGGGCGACGAGCTCGTTATCAGGCGCGGCGCTGCGGCGGCGATCGGCGATGAGGAATTTGCTGAACGTTGTCCGGTGCGGCATCGTTTCCTCCTGGGCGGCGTCGCGATGGCGGGACGACAACGGCTTTGCCGGATGTCGTATCGCTCGCGATTGCCGCCCTTCCTGCAATCGTCTGCTCGTCTTTAAGCCGAGTACGCTGCTGACTTGGCGAAACCGTATCCGCTGGACAGTTCAAGGAAAAACAAAATATCCTTTCCATATCGCTAAGCTTTTCCTTGTCTATGGAGCAGCGAGAGATGCGCCACGTCACGATTCGCCAGCTTCAAGTTTTCGTGGAAGCCGCGCAGACGCTCTCCTTCGCCCGCGTCGCCGAACAGCTGCATCTGACGCCGGCTGGCGTCTCCTTCCAGATCAAGCAGATCGAGCTTCAGACCGGCTTCGCCCTCTTCGAGCGCGTCGGCAAGAAGGTTGCCATGACGGAGGCGGGAAAGACGCTCCTCGGGCATGCCAAGCAGGTCCTGCAATCGCTCAACGATGCCGACCGAGCGATGGCGGTGCTCAAGGGTCTTACCGGCGGCCGGGTGACGATCGGCCTCGTCTCGACCGCCAAGTACATCGTGCCGCACCTGCTGACGCGCTTTCAGGCGACCTATCCCGCGATCGCCATCGATCTGATGGATGGCAACCGGCGATGGATCATCGAGGCTCTCGCCAAGGGAGACCTCGACCTCGCGGTCATGGGACAGCCGCCGGAGGGCGCCGACGTCGCAGCGGCACCCTTCGCGCCGCACCCCTCGGTGCTGGTGGCGTCGCCGTCCCATCCGCTGGCCGGCATGCCCGAGCTGCCGGCGAGCGTCCTCGCTGGCGAACCGTTCATCGCGCGCGAGGAGGGATCCGGCACGCGAGCGCTGATGGACCGCTTCTTCCAGAAGAACGGTCTCTCCGCGCGGATCGTCATGACGACGAGCAGCAACGAGACGATCAAGCAGGCCGTCATGGCCGGCATGGGCCTCGCTCTGATTTCCCGGCACACGATCGGCCTTGAGCTCAGCCTCGGGATGGTGACGACTCTCGCGATCGAGGGGCTGCCGCTCATGCGGTCATGGTTCGTGGCGCATCGGCGGAACATGCCGCTGCTGCCGGTGCATGCCCGGCTGAAGGACTATTTGCTCGAAGGCGGCGAAGCCGTCATCGACGAGCTCGACCGCGGCTACCAGACGATCGGGTTGCGCGCCGGCACGGACGCTAAGCGCTCTCGTCGTCCGCAGCGCCGGGCGACATCCGCCGCAGCGGCGCAACGATCGCGGAAGTGATGCGGAGAGGCCCGCAGGAGGCGCGCGTCGCCCCGTCCATGATATCGGTCAAAGCGCAGTAAGCTGACGTCGGCTACCGTCGCAATCAGTCGCTTGTCGGAGCCGCCTGATGGGAGGTCCGATGAGGGCGAGCCGCGAGGATGACCATGGACGGCCCACACGATCTTGGTGGCCGCATGAATTTCGGCGCCGTCGGCGACCGGGTCCGGAAGCAGCATCCGCTCGGCCACGCACGCTGTCCGGATTATCTCCGGAGCCGCCTCCAGGCGATCTGCGAACGGCTGTCACCGCTGTTCCGCACGGAGAAGATCATCGCGCGGCAAGCCTGCTTCCGTCCGGTCACGCAGGACGGCCTTCCGCTGATCGGCAAGGTGCCGCGAAACGAGGTCGCCTATGTGGCCACCGGCCATAACGTCTGGGGCATCCTCAACGCTCCGGCGACCGGCGAAGCCCTGGCAGAGCTGATCGCTGACGGCGTCGCGCGTAGCACCGATCTGACGCCCTTCGACCCGATCCGGCTCCGGCCGCTCGACCCGTCGCTGCTGCGTTCGAGCTGACCAGCCCCGGCATGGCCTTTCCACCCGTTCATCCCGACGGCCGGCATCCAGTGGAGCTGCAGGGATGACGATAAGGCGACGAGAGTTACGCCGCCGCGCTGGCGGCCGCCCAAGTCTGCAATTCCTCGGCACGGAAATGGCGGAGCGTATCTCTTGAAATGCTCTGCTCCCTTGGTGCTGTCGGTTGAGCGGGTCTTTCTAATGGCCGCATCGGCATAGTCTTTGCGACACTTTCGCTTGTAAAATTTAATCAGTACGATTGCCATAAAACCAGACATCTTGTTAAAACGAAGGGATCGCATACAAATGTTGTTGCGAAGCACAGTCACTTTCGCCCGATAATATTGTGGGAAGGCGCAATGATATTGGAGGGAGGATTGTGACATGAAACGATCGCTATCAATAGCGTTGGCTTTATTGCTTTCGTTCGTGATCAACGGCAGGGTTTATGCGGCCGCCTCCGCAGACTCTGCAGATTCCGAGGCGGGCGACGAAGATTCACTGGCAAATCAAGGCTTCGCGATTTCCCCGATTCCAAAGGCCGATCTGAAGTTCAGCGGGGAGAATCAGAAACGCGTCGGATTGGGCAGTTTTATCGTCAATGCCATTGGGGATTGTAGCGGTTGTCATTCGTTTCCAGAATTCCTCAGAAAAGGCGTCACCGCCGGGAGCAATCCGGCGGCGGGCGATCCCTTCGAGGGCTTACCTTCAAGTGAAGCCACGACGCAGCAGCCGGTGGTCGCGAATTTCAACGCATCGCATTATCTCGCCGGCGGCCAATGCTTCGGCCCGTTCATGGCGCGCAATTTGACGCCGGATGCAAACGGTCTGCCCCAAGGATTGACTGAGGCAGAATTCGTCAAGGTGATGCGTACCGGCCAAGACATCTCTTGCGAGAAATCCCCCTCCGACGCGATTTGCGATTTAGGACCGGACACGCCCGTGCTACAGGTGATGCCGTGGCCCACCTACCACAACATGATGGACCATCAACTCAAATCGATCTACGCGTATTTGAGCGCGATTCCGCCGGCCAATGCCTGCAACACGGTGGACGATGGCTGCCCCGGATTTTCGGGGGCGGCGGCGCACTCGGCCACTTATGCCTATCCCAACACCGCCGATTGTCCTAATCCGGCGCCGCCGCAGTGAGAGCGTAGCTGCGGAGGTGTTGAGGAATAGTCCTGCGGCAGGCATCCGCGGCGTAAGCTGATCGATCCGGCAGCCGGGATGCCCGCCGCTATTGCGGAGCTGAAGTGGTGCTCGCTCAGCTTACGTCCACTCGTGGATCGCTATCGGACTACGCTGCCCGAATCTTCATCTTCGTGCCAGTGTACGTCTCCGCCGAAGAGCCGTCTTCCGTAACTTCCCCATTTTGCCGACTGTGGCTTGATCTTTGGCGGAGTGAGATAAGAAGTGTCCACCAACGCACGACGTACCCTTCGTCGCCGGAGGCTCCGAAGCGCGAGATTGCCGCGGCGTCTTTTGCGCCTCGTGCGTCGGTGTCTGACAGGTGACGCAATTACTTGATGTCCACAGAGCCGTCTACGCGGAGCTCAACCTTGACGGGCTTGCCGTTCTGCATGGCGGTGCCGCCCCAGCCGTGCTTCAGCTCATAGAGCTTGAGGTCCGTCAGACCTAACCCCTGTAGCTTATGCTTGGCCAGATTCTTCGACTCCTCGGGTGAGGTCGAGTTCACGCCCGAGTCGGTGCCTATGGTTTGCGCGACTGCTGCGGAGGACACCCCAAGCAGGAGCGCGGCCGCGGTGGTGAAAGCGAGGCGATCGTAACGGCGATTCTTCATGGTGATAGCTCCTTTCTCGAGGCTGGTGGTGCGCTCCCCATGATTGACCTCACGGAGCGCGACTTCGTTCATGACGGAACGGCAAGTTCTTGGCGGTATTGACTTGCCAAAGATAGACCGCGCTCCCCGGGAGGGCTTTGTTGGAATTGCGGTGATCGTTGCGGTCTTGTGCCGATCTCCGCCGCCTACTTGGCTGCGTAACATGCGAGAGCCGGATCGCCTCTAGGACTCGGCGAGGTCTACGGGTTCGCGCCGCAATTGGGGACAGTGGCGAGCACCTGACGCCCTCGACGGGCGGCGACCCATAGCAGAAATCGAGTTCCCCCCGTCGTCGAGATCGTCTTCGGCTGATGTGGAACATCGCAATCCCACGCGAGTTTACGGGCACGTCGACGGACC
>JAQGID010000353.1 GCA_028291405.1 Rhodospirillales bacterium
CAGGCGCAGCACCCGCTTGTGATTGACCGGCCAGCCCGCCCGATGCAGCAGGGCCGCGATCCGGCGATGGCCGTAATGCCGGTGCGCCAGCGCCAGCGTCTGGATCATGTCCCGCAGCCCGGTTTCCTCCTGGCGCGGCGCCGAAGCCTGCCAATGCCGGTAATAGCCGGCCCGGCTGACCCCGGCCAATTGACACATCCGGTCGATCCCGATCTCGCCTTGCGACAGCGGCGCGCTCATCGCTTGGATGACCGCGTAGACGCCGCGACGCCAGGCACGCCGCTCGTCCGGCGCACCTCCCCGACCTGCCGCAAGGCTCGCTGAAAAAAAATCGAGCTCGACCTGTTGCCGGCCGATCTTGCGCTCGAGATCGGCAATCCGACGCTGTGCCTTCGAAAGCGCGTCTGCCGGCGCCGGCGCTGCGATCGGCACGGCATCGTCCACCGGCGATCCGCGCCCGCCATGGGCCTAAATCGCCTGCGCCGCCGCCTTGGTCGGCCGCCCCCGCGTGCGCAGCGCCTCGGGACCGCCGGCGCGGAACCGCTCGCGCCATTGATAGAGATACTTTCGCCGGACCCCAAGCTCGCGCGCCAAGGCGCTCACGTTCTCGCCAGCCAGGATCCACCGCAACGCCGCCAGCTTGTATTCTCGGCTGAAAAGCCCTGACCGGGTCGCCCGTCATCAGATCTCCTCTACGAGGAGAACTGTCCCCTATTTTCCTGTCTCATTCTAGGGGTTCACTCCACCTCTTTCGCAGGCGCTGTCCTCATTGGTGGCTCTGGAATATCTCCTCGATGCTCTTCCTTCCTTGGGTTGTTGCCGAATGAGTAGCGATCTCCTGCTCCTCGCACGCTCAAGTTACACCGAGATTCCGTGGCTTAGCGAGCGTGGCTAAATCAGAACTCTGCAGCTGGAATGTTTGCGATTGGTTGAATTTCACTGCAGCCACTCTTGTTAAGCGCGATCGCCCATGATTAAGGCATAGTCAAGCGACGATGATCCCGCCTTCAAGCTCCTTCGCCCGATGGTTGACTGTCACAAGGCGGCTGCTGAGCCTGGACAGGGAGAGGGTCGCCTTATAGTATTTCGCGCGTTCACCGCCTGAACGTGCGACACCATCCGTCGTATGTCTTTGGGCGAAGCAATTTCCCTCGTCGTGGTTCAGGCCACCATTTATCGGGTCGCGTCACACGGATGGATATTCAATCAACATCGGACATGACGGCCTCGCGGCTGTCCAGTGAAGCGGAGTTGGCACCGCGCGCGAGCGGACGCACGGCTAAAGCTCGGCGGGACCTAGTCGAAGGGCTACGAAAGAGGTGGCTTTGGACCGCGATGGCGACGCAAGACATCCGGTTGCGTTACCGTGGATCGCTCCTAGGTCCACTCTGGCTGACGCTGAGTACCGGCGTAATGATTCTAGCGATGGGCGTCATATATCCCCGCCTTCTCAACGCCGACACCACAAAGTACCTTCCTTTCCTGACGACAGGTCTGATCACATGGCAGTTCATCGCCAGCTTAATTATCGAGGGGTGTACCACCTTCACGGCCGCGCAAGGCATCATCTTGCAAGCGCCGTTGCCGTTTTCCATCCACGTTTATAGGTTGGTCTATCGAAATTTCCTCGTTTTCCTGCATAATTTTGCGATTGTTCCGGTCGTACTACTGGCGTTTCCGACGCCGATCGGGCCGGACATTCTGCTCATCGTCCCCGCGCTCCTGCTGCTGGCGGTGAACGGTGCATGGATTAGCACGCTCTTCGGGATGCTCAGCGCGCGCTTCCGGGACGTACCGCCGATCCTCACGAACATCGTCCAAGTGTTGTTCTTCGTGACTCCAATCTTCTGGGCGCCTGATGCGCTGGGACCGTATCAGCGACTGGCGGAACTCAACCCAATGTTCGCAGCGATCGACGTCGTGCGTGCGCCGCTCCTCGGCGTCAGTCCGGCACCTTATTCGTGGAGTCTGCTGGTCGCGCTGACCGTTCTCGGATCGGCGGTTACCTTTGTACTCTTCGCCCGTTTCCGATCGCGCATCTCGTATTGGATCTAGGCGCATGAAATTTCTCTGTGCACAAAATCTCTCGGTCGATTTTCCCCTTTATCAAGGCAGCAGCCGCTCGCTCAAGAAGGCCCTCTTTTTAACCTCCACCCATAGCAATCTGTCACGCGACGCGTCCGATCGCGTTACCGTCAAGGCCCTCAAGGACCTCAGCTTCGAGATCGCCGAGGGTGATCGTCTAGCTCTCCTCGGCGCCAATGGCGCAGGCAAGACCACGCTTCTCAAGGTACTCGCCGGGATTTACGAGCCGACCAGCGGTCATTTCACATCGTCCGGCCGGGTCTCGGCTTTGATCGACGTGTCCGTAGGGCTTAATCCCGACGCGACCGGGCGCGAGAATATTTTGCTGCGCGGCATGTATATGGACATTCATCCCCGTGACATGCGCAGCCGCGTCGATTCCATTGCGGAATTCACTGATCTCGGGCCCTACCTCGATATGCCCGTGCGGACCTATTCGGCGGGCATGATGGTACGGCTGGGATTTGGGATTTCGACATGCATATCTCCGGAAATCCTGATCATGGATGAATGGTTGGGCGCGGGAGATGCACGTTTCCTTACCAAGGCTCAGGAGCGCATGGCGAATTTCGTGAACAGCTCGAGCATCCTGGTGCTCGCATCGCATTCGATGCCGCTGCTTTCGGAATGGTGCAGCAAAGGCATTCTCCTGAAAGATGGCCGTATCGCCGCCATGGGCGACATTAACGAGGTCATCGCCGCTTATGCGGCGGCAAATGCGGCTTCTCTCGCGACGCTCCCCGTTGCGCCCGATCAGGCGGCGACGCTCGCCGATCCAGCGATGGGCCGCGACTAGGCACCCTGTCGCGGAGCGCTGCCTATATGGCATTGACAGCTTATCTCACGCCCGACAATCTCTTCCGGCTCTCGCCCATGCCGGCCTCGATCTGAAGGCTCACCAAGTGATGCACGCGTTGACCTATGCAGGAACTTGACCGCCCTACGGTCTCAGTGATCATGTTCTGCCTGAACCGAGCATCGACCATCAGGCGAGCCGTCGAGAGCGTATTGACCAACGACTACCCCCGGGTTGAGCTCGTAGTGCAGGATGGTCAATCGACCGACGGAACGCTCGAGATCCTGCAAAGCTACGGGCCGCGAATCAAGCTAGTTTCAGAGGCCGACGCCGGCTCGGCTGACGGCTTTCGGAAGGCTTTCAAGCGCTGCACCGGCGATATCATCGCATCCTGTCAGGCGGACGAGATTCTGCTACCGGACGCTCTCGCGCAGGCCGTCGCCAACTTTCGACGGAATCCCCGTCTCGGCGCGGTGATAGGGGACACTGATCTGACCGACGCCAGCGGCGTTGTTGTCGGAAAGGCCGTGAGCACCGATTTCGACCTCATCGAGTACCTCTTCGGGAATTATTCGCCACATTTCTGTTCGAGCTTCTTCTCGCGGGCGGCATTGGGCAATGTCGGGATGTTCGAAGATGACGTCGTCTTCGATTGTTTCGAGTTTGAGATCTGGACGCGATTGGCCACGCAACACCAGATCGAATATTCGCCGCGAACATTCGCGCGGTATGCGGTCCATACCGAGCAGCTTAGCAACACGGCGGAAGCCATGCTCCGCCATCTACGGGCTCGCGAGCGCGTCATCAGGAGATTGTTTTCGAACGACGGGTTTTTCGGAAGCAATCGCGAGCTGCGGGATCGCTGCCTCCTCAATCAGTACAAGTTATTTTACGCGCATGCCTCGACCTACGGGCTCTTTGACGCTTGTGCTGAACTACAAGAGACGATACGGACCGCCTCAGCAGGGACCGCGAATGCGGATTTCGCGACGAGATGGCTCCTGCAACAGAATGCGAGACGGCTCTGGATCGGCTTTGGGCATCTTTTTCCGCCGCGGGCGAAGCGATGGATCCTGGAGCAGCGGCTTCATCTCTTGATCCGGCCGCTCTTCATCGGCGTCACGCGAGTGATCCTGTCAAGGTATCACCGCGAGCCAACCGGCGAGGGCGAGGCACAACGCTCTGAAGAGCGCGGCAAGCTTATGATCTGTCACGAGGCGGCGACGATCTGGAGTGGTCGCGGACAGATTGAGGAAGCCCTCGGATCCTGGCGGCGTGCTGAAGGGCTCGCCGATGCGGAGATCGACTCGATGGCTTGCCAAGCGGCGCAAAAGGCCCCGTCGGCCAGCAGCTCCGATCTACATGCGCTGCAGTGCCGCTGGGCTGCACGACATACAAATTATCCTTGGGTGAAGCTGGAGGTGCTGCCTCGCCGCCGGCCCATGAGAGTCGGGTATCATTGTGCGTGGTGGGATTCACCGACTGCGGCGCAC
>JAQGID010000385.1 GCA_028291405.1 Rhodospirillales bacterium
CGGGCGCCTCGGTGGTGATGAGCATCGTTTCCGATCGCGTCGGCGAGGTGGCGACGGAGGTTCTCGCGATGGCGAAGCGGCATGGGCTCCTGTTGTTCGACCCGCAAGAACCCTGGCTCTGGTTTCCGCCCGAGTTGGAGGAGGGCGCACCGGGTGTGGCCCGGCCGGTCGTCCGGCTGGAGATTGCAGGAGCGGTGCCGGAGCTGAAGGTCACCATCCGTCGCGGCGAGGAGACGCTGCTGCAGGAGACGATCGCGACGCGACAGGAAGCGCATGGCCGCGCCCGCGCCCTGACCCTCGAGGCGGGAAATGATTTCTACGACGTCGACGATCCCGCGTCGGTGGCGGCGCAGTTGTTCGACGAAGACGACGATGATTGGGATGGCGACGAGTAGGCGCGACAGTCGATGCGTCCTTCCCCACCCCCATCGTTTTCCCCGCGAACGCGGGACCCATTCGTCCGGGAGCGCGATGTCGCCACAGTGGGCCCCGCGTTCCGCGAGGAAGACGAGTGGAGAGTGGGACAGGAGATATCGATAGACGCCTACCCGATTGGCGCCTTCAGCTCGACGGTCGTGCCGTCGGGGTCCTTGACGTAGATCGAGGGGCCGGTGCCTTCGGCACCGTAGCGCGGGCCGGATTCGACGATGGCAATGCCGTGCGCCGCGAGGTGCTCGCGCAGCGCCTTCTCGTCCCAGGATGCGAGGCGGAGGCAGAAATGGTCGAGGTTGTGGCCCTCGGCGCCGGGACCCGCGCCGCCGGCGCTGCCGAGCCTGCCGTCCAGCGGGATAAGGTCGATCAGCGCGCTGCCTGCACGCAGCTGCCAGAGCCCGAGGTCCGCCTGGATCTTGTCGACCGGGCAGCCGAGGATGTCGCGATAGAAATGCATCGCGCGGTCGAGGTCGGCGACGCGCAACACGACGTGATCGAGCCCAGTCGCGACGATCACCGCCATGATCCGGCTACCGGCCGCGGCGGCGGATCAGCGTGCCGGCGCCCTCGCTGAAGAGCTCCAGCAGGATCGGGTGCGCCAGCCGTCCGTCGACGATGACCGAGGCCTCGACGCCGCCCTTCACGGCCTCGAGGCAGGTCTCGACCTTCGGGATCATGCCGCCGCTGATCGTGCCGTCGGCGATCAGCGCGTTCGCCTGCTCGACGCTCATCTCGTGGACGAGGTTCTTGTCGCGGTCGAGGACGCCGGCGACATCGGTCAGCAGCAGCAGCCGCGTCGCGCGCAACGCCCCGGCGACGGCGCCGGCGACGGTGTCGGCGTTGATGTTGTAGGTCTCGCCCTTGTCGCCGGTGCCGATCGGCGCGATCACCGGGATGATGTCGGAGCGCAGGAAGGTCTCGAGGAAGCCGGCGTTGATCGCATAGGGCTCGCCGACGAAGCCGAGGTCGAGGATCCTCTCGATGTGGCTGTCGGGGTCCTTCTTGGTGCGCTGCAGCTGGCGGGCGCGGATGAGGCCGCCGTCCTTGCCCGAGAGGCCGACGGCGCAGCCGCCGGCGCGGTTGATCGCAGCGACGATCTGCTTGTTGATCGATCCCGAGAGGACCATCTCGACGATCTCGACGGTGGCGAGGTCGGTGACGCGCAGCCCGTCGATGAACTCCGACTTGATCCGCAGCCGCTCGAGCATCTGGCCGATCTGCGGCCCGCCGCCGTGCACGACGACCGGGTTGATGCCGACCTGCTTGAGCAGCACGATGTCGCGCGCGAAGGAATCGCCGAGCGCCTCGTCGCCCATCGCGTGACCGCCGTATTTGACGAGGATCGTCTTGCCGGCGTAGCGCCGCATATAGGGCAGCGCGTCGGAGAGGATCGCGGCCTTGCCGGCGGCGTCGGCGAAGGCGGGGTCGATGACCGGTTCAGTCTGATTCGGGCTCATGGGCGGCGAATCTACCGCGGCGGGGGCGCTTCCGCCAGCGCCGCGAGGGCGGCCCGCAGCGTCGGAATGCCCAGCCCCTCGTGCGCGCTCGTCGTGTGGACGACGGGGTGTCCCGCGACGTGGCGGGCGAGCTCGGCCTTCGTGTCCGCCAGCAGCGCCTGCAGCGTCGATGCCGCCATCTTGTCGGTCTTGGTCAGGACGATCTGGAACGACACGGCGGTCTCGTCGAAGAGCTTCATCAGCGGCCGGTCGGTCTCCTTGATGCCGTGCCGCGAGTCGATCAGCAGGCAGGTGCGCCGCAGGCTCGGCCGGCCGCGCAGGTAATCCTTGAAGAGAGCGTTCCACCGCGCGATCTCGGTCTTCGACGCCTCGGCATAGCCGTAGCCCGGCAGGTCGACCAGCATCAGCCGGTGGCCGAGGTCGAAGAAATTGAGCTGCCGCGTGCGGCCCGGCGTGTGCGAGGTGCGCGCCAGGCTGTTGCGGCCGGTCAGGGCGTTGAGCAGGCTCGACTTGCCGACGTTGGAGCGGCCGGCGAACGCGATCTCGGGCAAGGTGTCCGGCGGGATCGCATCGCTCGTCGCGGCGCCGGCGGTGAAGGTGCATTCCTGCGCGAACAGCAGCCTTCCGGCCTCGACGGCGGCGGCACCGGGGTTGGCCTCGCTCGACCCGGCGCCGACGAGCGCGGCCGCGTCCGGCAGTTCGTCGTCATTCCCGGGTCCGGTTGGCGGCGCCTCGATCACGCCGCGCCCGCGCGCCGCATGATCAGCCATTGCTGCGCCACCGAGAGCGTGTTGTTCCACGCCCAGTAGATGACGAGCCCGGCCGGGAAGGCGGAGAGCATGTAGGTGAAGACGACCGGCAGGATCATGAACATCTTCGCCTGCACCGGATCGGCCGGCTGCGGGTTGAGCTTCTGCTGCAGGAACATCGTGCAGCCCATGATGATCGGCCATAGCCCGATCATCAGCATGTGGCCGATCACCGGCACGCCGTGTGGATCGAAGGGCAGCAGGCCGAACAGGTTGATGAACGAGGTCGGGTCGGGCGCCGACAGATCGCGGATCCAGCCGTAGAACGGCGCGTGGCGCATCTCGATGGTGACGAACAGCACCTTGTAGAGCGAGAAGAACACCGGGATCTGGATGACGATGGGCAGGCAGCCGGCCAGCGGATTGGCGCCGACGCGCTTATAAAGCGCCATCGTCTCCTCGTTGAGCCGCGCCTTGTCGTCGCCGAACTTCTCGCGCAGCTTGACCATCTCGGGCTGCAGCAGCTTCATCTTGCTCATCGCTTTGTAGGACTTGCTGGCAAGCGGGAAGAAGAGCCCCTTGACGATGACGGTGAGCAGCAGGATGGCGAGGCCGAAATTGCCGATGACGCTGTAGAAGAAGTCGAGGGCGTAGAAGATCGGCTTGGTCAGGAAGAAGAAATAGCCCCAGTCGACGGCGTCGTCGAAATGCGGCACGCCGTACTGGTCACGGTACTTGTCGAGCAGCTTGACGACCTTGGGGCCGGCGAAGAACCGCGTCTCGGCCTCGGCGCTGGCGCCGGGCTGGATCGTCCTCTCGCCGCTGAGATAGTCGGTCTGGTAGCGGTCCGTCCTCTCGACCAGCGCATGGGTGAAGCGGCCCTTGATCGTCTCGTCGAGCGGCGGCACCAGCGCGGTCAGGAAATATTTGTCGGTGAAGCCGAGCCAGGCGCCGTTCGACGCAACCTCGACGGGCGCTCCCGGCTTGACGTCGCCGTATTTCACTTCCTTCAGCAGCCCATTGAAATCACCGATCATCCCCTCGAAGAGGATGTAATAGCTCGAGGTCTCCGGCGTCCCTGTCCGCGAGACCGCGCCGTAGGGCAGCAGCGCGACCGGCGCGCCGCCGGTGTTCTCGACGCCCTGCTTGACGGTGAACATATAGTCGTCGTCGACGCTGATCGTGCGGGTGAAGCGCAGGCCCGCGCCGTTGTCCCAGCTCAGCGTCACCGGCGTCTTGCTCGTCAGCGGGCCGCCGGTCGCAGTCCATTCCGTCGCCTCGTCGGGGACCTTGACGCCCGCATTGGCGGTCCCGGGGACCCAGCCGAACTCCGCGAGATATGGGTTCGGCCCGCCGATCGGCGAAAGCAGCTCGATCTCCGGGCTCTGCGGATCGGTCGTCTCGTGGTATTCGGCCAGCGTCAGATCGTCGATCCGGCCGCCGCGCAGGTTGATCGAGCCGTGCAGCTTCGCCGTCTCGATCTTGACGCGCGGCGCCGCCTTGAGCGCCTCGGCGCGGCTTTGCGCCGACGGTACCACGGCACTACCGGCGGTCGGCGCTCCCGCAGTGCCCGGCGCGCCGGGAGCGGAGGGCGCATTCGCGGCCGGACCCGGGGTCCCGGACGCGTTCTGCTGCTGCGCGATCTTGGCCTGCTCGGCCTGTTCCCGCTGCAGCTTCGGCTGCTCGAAGAAATATTGGAAGCCGAGCAGGATCGCGATCGAGAGCGCGATGGCTATGACGAGGTTTTTCTGATCCATCATAATAAAATCTGTGCCGGGCGCCGGCCGCTATCCGCGATCCGGATGGGCGGCGCCGCAATGGTGTGACGGGAGGAAATGCGAGGGGGGCCGGCGGCTGTCGGCCGGCGGCACCGGATCATAGCCACTGCCGCCCCATGGGTGGCAGCGCAGAAGGCGCCGGACGGCGAGGGCGGTGCCGGCCAGCGCGCCATGCGTCGCCAGCGCTTCCATGGCATAGTCCGAGCAGGTGGGCAAGAAACGGCAGCGCGGCGGCAGGACCGGCGACAGCAGCAACTGGTAGAGGTAAATGATGCCGCGGAGGATCCGGGTCAACACGCGCGTTCGACTCCTGAATGTCCCCGCCGAAGATAATCCCCGGAGCTCACCCGCCGGGTCCGGCCGCCGCGACGGCGCCGTCGCCGGAACTTTCCGCATTGCACTGGCCGGCGCGAAACACCCCGAGGCGTCGCAGCGCCGTCCTGAGGTCCTCGACCAGCGCCGGATAGGCGCGGGTAAGCGTCGCTCCGCGCGCGATCACCACGTAATCGTGTCCCGGGGTCGCATGCTGCGGCATCACCTCGCCGACCGCGGCGCGCAATCGCCGTCGCGCGCGGTTGCGTGCAACGGCGATGCCGACCTTGCGGCTGGCGGTGTAGCCGACGCGCACCGGCGCCGCCGTTTCCGGCTCGGCATCGCGGCGCAGCACCTGGAGAATAAGACCGGGCGCGGCCCATTTGCGTCCCGAACCGGCGACCCTGAGAAACTCCGCCCGCCGCTGCAGGCGTGGGATCGCCCTCGCCACCAGACCTAAGCCGAGAGCCGCTTGCGTCCCTTGGAGCGGCGCGAGGCGAGCACCTTGCGGCCGCCGACCGTTGCGAGACGGGCGCGGAAGCCATGACGGCGCTTTCGGACGATTTTACTAGGTTGATAGGTGCGCTTCACAGCACGGACTCCGACAACGACTTTCCTGAGGAATTGCGCCGCTGTATACGGGAGGCCCGGGACTAAGTCAACGCTGCGGCGCAGGGCCGCGGCGTGGGGCAGGCGGTCTGCCCTTGGATATCGCGCCGCTCGCGGCAGTACAAGTCGATCTCGCGTGTTCGCTCATGCACCCAGGCAATCTTCGGGCCGCGCGATACCGCCTGTTGCCGTCGCTGGCGCTGGCGCTCCTCGTCATCGCGCCGATCGCGCTGAATGCTGGCGGAATCATCGATTTCCGGCACCTGGCGGCCAATCGCGAATTTCTCCTCGCCGAGGCCGCCCGCCTCGGATCGGCCGCACCGGTCCTCTACGCCCTGCTTTAGGCGACGATGGCGGCGCTCTCGCTGCCCCTGTCCGCGCCGATGTCGGTCTTCGCCGGCTTCCTGTTCGGCCGGGGGATCGGCGCGGCGGCTGCCGTCTCGGGGGCGACGATCGGCGCCGGCCTCGTCTTCGCGCTTGCCCGGACGGCGCTCGGCGAGGCCTGGCGGCGGCGTGCCGGACCATGGCTCCGCCGTTTCGAGCTTGGCTTCCGCGATAACGCGTTCTCTTATCTGCTGACGCTGCGCATCCTGCCGATCTTCCCCTTCTGGCTGATCAATCTGGTGGCCGCCTTCCTCGGCATCCGGCTGGGCGTCTTCCTGGCGGCGACCTGCCTCGGCATCATCCCCGGCGCCGGCTTCGCCGCGGTGCTCGAGCGCGGCGAGGAGCCCGATCTGGCGATCGTCCTGACGCCGCAGATATTCCTGCCGCTGCTCGCCCTCGCTCCGGCCGCCTATAAGCTATGGCGGCGCGGCCGATCCGTGCGGGGCGGAACGATGCGGGGCGAGGCCGAGTGACCGAGACGATTCGCTGCGACATCTGCATCATCGGCGGCGGCACCGCCGGGCTCGCGGTCGCCGCCGCCGCATCCCAGCTCGGCGTCGCGACGGTGCTCGTCGAGCGCGGCGCGATGGGTGGCGCGAGCCTGACCGGCTGCATCCCCTCGCAGGCGCTGCTCGCGGCGGCCAAGGCGGTGGCGGGGGTGCGGCGCGCTGCCGCCTTCGGGATCGCAGCCGGCGAGCCGGTCGTCGACTTCGCCGCCGTCATGCGCCACATCCGCGAGACGGTCGCCGCGATCGCGCCCATGAGCACGGCACAGCGCTTCGCCGGCCTCGGCGTCCGCGTCATCCGCGCGGCCGCCCGTTTCACCGGAGAGCGCGAGATCATCGCCGGCGAGACCCTCGTCCATGCCCGCCGCTTCGTTATCGCAACGGGTTCGCGCCCGACCATCCCCGCGATCCCGGGACTTGACGCGGTCGCTTATCTCACCCCCGAGACGCTGTTCGGGAATGCCGAGCCGCCGGACCATCTCCCAATCCATCTCATTCTCATCGGCGACGGTTCCGCCGCGCTCGAGCTGGCGCAGGCGTACGCCAGGCTCGGCAGCCGCGCCACCGTGCTTGCCGGCGGGGCGGTGTTGCCGTCGGACGATCCCGAGCTTGCCGAGCTGCTTTGCCAGCGCCTCGGTGCGGAGGGCGTCGTCATCCGGACCGAGGTCGCGATCGCCCGCGTCGAAGCCGACGGCGCGGCAACCACCGTGACCCTCGCCGACGGCGAGCGGGTGAGCGCTTCACATCTGCTGGTCGCGGCCGGCCGCACGCCCGATGTCGAGGGCCTCGATCTCGCGCGGGCCGGGATCGCGCTGGAGGGCCAGGGCATCCGCGTCGACGCCGGTCTGCGCACGACGAACCGCCGGGTCTACGCGATCGGCGACGTCGCCGGCGGTCCGCAATTCATGCACATTGCCGCCTACCACGCCGGCATCGTCGTGCGCCGCGCCCTCTTCCGGCAGCCGGCGAAGACGGATTACCGCGCCCTGCCGTGGGTGACGTTCACCGACCCCGAGCTGGCACAGTGCGGCCTTACCGAGACGGCGGCGCGGGCGCGGTTCGGCCGCGACATCACGATCCTGCGCGCCTCGTTCCATGAGAACGATCGGGCGCAGGCCGAGCGCACGCCGCATGGGCTGGTCAAGATCGTCACCCGCCGCAACGGGCGCATCCTCGGTGCCGCCATCCTCGGCGCCGCCGCGGGCGAACTCATCCAGCCCTGGGTCCTGGCGATCGGCGAGGGATTAAAGGTCACGGCGCTCGCCGGCATGCTCGTACCGGTGCCGACGCTCGGCGAGGCGAGCAAGCGCGCCGCCTTCTCGTATTTCGTGCCGAAGCTGCTGAGCGAGCGCACGCGACGTCTCGTCGGCATGCTCGCCCGGCTCGGCTGAAACGCAATCGGCCGCCGCAGCGGCCGATTGACGACGGGTTCGAAACGAAGCTGTTAGAGGCTGACCGCCAGCCGGGGCAGAGCGGCACCCGAGCCGAGTGCGCCGGTCGCGAGCAGCGCCGCCTGGGTACGATTGGCGACGCGCAGCCGCTTGATGATCTGCTTCACATGCGCCTTGACGGTGCTCTCCGACATGACCAGGGCATCGGCGATCAGCTTGTTCGACTTGCCCTGCGCGATCAGCGACAGCACGTCGCGCTGGCGCCGCGTCAGATCGCCCCAGCGTTCGCCGGGCGCGGCGTTGCCGGCGGTCACCGGCGGCCGGTTGACGGCTGGATCGATCAGCGAGGACGGCACGTAGATGCCGCCCGCGAGGACCAGGTCCAACGCGCCCATCAGCACCTTGAGGCTGAGCGACGCCGGCAGGAAGCCGCGCGTCCCGTGGCTGAGGATGGTGCGGGCGCGCTGCGGATTTTCGCTCTCCGCGGTGACGACGATCGGCGTCTCCGGCAGCGAGTTGTGCAGCAGCTCGATCTCTTCGAGGTCGACGTGCTCGCTGGTCGCGGCGCCGATCAGGACGAGGTCGAACTGCTCGCCGCGATCGGTCATCGTCAGGATGTCGGCGGCGCCGCCGACATCGACGATACGCCAGCGTGAATTGTGCTGTGCCACCGCCAGCTTGAGGCATTCGCGCCGGAGCCGGCTCTGATCGATCAGAGCGACCACGATCTCGTCGGGCTGCCGTACCGTCGCCGGACTCGTCCGTGCCGCGAGACTGTCACTACCCAAATCGACCTCCTAAGCATCAGCCTGACCGCTCGATCGGGCAAGGAAACTAAACCCTTATTGCCCAAACGGGGACGGTCACCAAACCCAAAGTTTCGCCGCTTATTGCCCCTAAGGATCGGGGGTTGCCTCACCCAAATGAAGTAAAAAATTGTAAGTCAGTGTAACAAATTATGTCTCGCGCAACCGCTACGCATAGAGCCTTATTGTAGCACACCGAAATCATGGCGTCAGAAAGACTCGTTTGTCGATTATAATCGTACTTACGGGTGTAAGGTTGGCCCCGGCACAGGGACCGCGCACGCAGAAACCGTCGCCGATGCGGAACAGCGCGCCATGGGTGGCGCAGAGAATCAGCTCGCCGCTGCGATCGAGAAACCGATCGCCCAGGAAATTGAGCGGCATGCCGATATGCGGGCAGGCGTTGACATAGCCGGCGATCTCGGCGCCGTGGCGGACCAGGAAAATGCCGCGCCGGGCGCTGCCGGTACCGAACCAGAAGCTCTTGGCGCCGCCGTCCGGGATGTCCTCGAGATCGCACAGAAGGAGCCCGGCCTGCCCCTCCGTTGTCAACGTCGGAGGCCGTTCAATTGGGGTCGGCGCCGGCCATCGCGCAGACGAGGCGCCATTCGTCGTCGCTGACCGGCACCACCGAGAGCCGCGACTGACGGACCAGCGCGAAATTGGCGAGGCGCTTCTCGGCTTTCATCTGCTGCAGCGTCACGGGTTTCGGCAGGGCGCGAAGCGGCGCGACATCGACCATGCCGAAGCGGCCGCTCTCGTCGCTCGGATCGGGATAGTACTCGCGCGCGATCTCGATGATGCCGACGACTTCCTTGCCTTCGTTCGAGTGGTAGAAGAAACCGCGGTCGCCGAGCTTCATCGCTTTCATGTTGTTCGCCGCCTGGTAATTACGCACCCCGTTCCAATGCGTGCGGCGGTCCTTGACGAGCTGGTCCCAGGAATATTTGAACGGTTCCGACTTGAGCAGCCAATGCGCCAATTTGATCCCCCGTTGTGGTGTTAGGCAGCGTCAGGCGCGCGCGATCATGAACAGGCGCCGAAACGGCAGCAGCGTCTTGCCGTCGGTGCGGCGCGGATAGGCGGCCTTCAGCGCGGCATCGTAGCGCGCCGCGAAGTCGCGCCGCTCCGCCGCGGTCAGCGGCTCGAGCAGCGGGCGCAGCGCGGTGCCGCGGGTCCAGGCGAGGACGGGCGATTCGCCATCGGCGGGTCCGGCGAGGATGTGGAGATACTCGGTCTCCCAGAAATCGATGCCGCCGCGGCCGAGCGGCGCCAGCATGTCGTAGTAGGCCTCGGGATCCGCGACCGGATCATGGCGCAGCAGCGGCGCCAGACGCTCCGCCCAGGGTCCCGCCGCCGCGACCTCGCGCATCAGCACATGCGAGGGCGCCGAGAAATTGCGCGGCATCTGGATCGCCAGGACGCCGCCGGCGGCGAGATGGCGCATCAGCCGCGGCATGAGTTGCGCATGGTCGTCGACCCATTGCAGCGTCGCGTTGCTGAAGACCAGCGCCTGTCTCTCCTCGGCATGCCAGGACGCGATGTCGCCCTGCTGCCAGCGGATCCGCGACGGCTCGCGCGATGCCTGTCCCAGCATCTCGGCGGAAAGATCGAAGCCGGTCACCGCATGATCCGGCCAGCGCGCCGCGATCGCGCGTGTATGAACCCCGGTGCCGCAGCCGAGCTCGATAATCGGCCCCCGTGTCAGCTCGCCGATCCGGGCGAGCAGATCGAAGCCCGGACGCAGCCGCTCGTCGGCGAATTTGAGATATTGGACCGGATCCCATTCCATCGCATGCCACCTGCTCGCGCCGACGCCTTCTTAAAGCATTTTCCGCTCGAGTTGAAAGATCCACGCCAAAATGAGCCGGTCGCGGCCGGCTATCGTTATCTCAGGGTTCGGCGTCTCTCGTGGTCCGGCGCGCCATCCTCGGCGGCATGTCACCGGCGCCCTCGATGGAGCCGAAGGATATGCGGATTCTGGCGGTGGTTTTCGTGTTTGGTCTGGCCGGCTGCGCCGTCGCCGGTGACAACCGTCCCAGCCGTCCCGACACCATCACTTACGAGAACCTGGTGCAGCCGTTCCCCAGGCGCGACAAGCTCTATTGCTATGCCAAAGGCCGCAAGCCGTTCTTCGTCCTGTCCTATGGCGAATGCGTGTCGCGGCACGGCACGCTGGTCTCCGGCGCGGCGGAGCAATGGCTCGAAGCGAATTGGCGGTGGTTCCAGGTGGCGGGCTGGGAACGCCTGACCCGCCAGACGCGGCGGATCAGCGAGGATCTCGCGGCCCGGGGCTACGATCCCGACAGTCGCGAATACACCGAAGAGCTGACCCGCCGCGTCGCCGCTTACCGAAAGGCGCATCCCGAGGTCGTTCCCAAGGCGAAGAAAGCGAAGAAGCGGATCTTTGCGTCAAATTCGATGTAATTCTTGGTACGAATACAGTCGATCGCGCGGATGTTCATGGTCGGTTAAATGATATCCGTTAATTCGGGTCATCCGAGACGGCGGCGCGCCGCGCGACGCGAAGAGTAAGGAGCGACGACGATGTTCCCGACGATGATTTATTGCCGCGACGCGGATTTGACGGCCCTCCGGCAGCGTCGGCGGCGCAGCTTCGGCTTCCTCGTCTTCGTGGCGACCAGCTTCTGCGTCCTCGGCATCCAGCTCTCGTCGTTCTGACGACTCAGCGCAGGCGGTAGTCCGCCTGATCCTCGTAGATCGCACCGCTCTTCGTCAGCGTGCTGGCGATCAGGCTGAAACGGTCGACCGCGACGGGCGGGGCGCGGAACAGCGCGTGCTCGGCAAGGAACGCCTGCAGCCGCGGCACCGCGACCTCCTTGAGACGCGCCAGGCTGACGTGCGGCGCGTATTTCCGCGAATCCGGCGGCAGGCCGATGCGCATCAGCGCGTGCTCGACCTTGTCATGCAAATGGACGAGCGCCGGGTTCGGCTCGATCCCGGCCCAGAGCAGGCGCGGCCTTCCCCCGAAATGACCCGTCCCGGCGATCGTCAGCGAGAAGCGCGGCGCGACGATCTGCACCAGCGCCGCGTCGATGTCGCTCGCCGTCCCCTCGTCGACCTCGCCGATGAAGCGCAGCGTCACGTGAAAATTGCCGGGATCGACCCAGCGCGCGCCCGGCAGCCCGGCGCAGATCAGCGACAGGCGCAGGCAGATCTCGGGCGGAAGCGCGATGCCGACGAAGAGGCGGATCATCGTGTCGCCGCGGCGGCGGCTCAGCCGGGCGGCGCAGCGTCGGCCAGCACCCGCTCGACGAAGGGCGCGATACGGTCGACGAGGATCGCGATGCCGCGCTCGTTAGGATGCAGCCCGTCCGGTTGCGCCAGCGTGGGATCGAGCGCCACCCCGTCGAGGAAGAAGGGATAGAGCGGGACCTTGTACTTGGCCGCGAGCGCCGGATAGATCGCCTCGAATTCCTGCCGGTAGTCGTCGCCCCAATTGGCCGCCGCGCGCATCCCGAACAGCATCACCTTGGTGTGGTCGGCGGTGAGACGGGCGAGGATCTTGTCGAGATTGCCCTCCGTCACCTTGGGATCGATGCCGCGCAGCATGTCGTTGGCGCCGAGCTCGAGGAGGACGTAATCCGGCTTGTCCGCCAGCGCCCAGTCCAGCCGCGAGAGACCGCCGGCGGTGGTATCGCCCGAGACGCCGCCGTTGATGATCTCGACGTCGATGCCGTCGGCCTTGAGCCGCGCCTCCAGCCGCACCGGAAAGGCCTGGTCGACCGGCAGCCCATAGCCGGCGGTCAGGCTGTCGCCGAAGGCAAGGATGCGGGGCGGCGCCGCCGCGGCCGTCGCGGCGCTCATCGCGAGCACGACCGCCGCGGCCGCCGTCGAACGTCTCAGCGCGTTGAAATCGCCGCCGCCATGGCCATATCCTCGAAATCTCGCCAACGCTCGTCTCAGCCGGGCAAGCATCGCGTTGCCGGGCAATTTCCAGCCCGGCATTCCCCAGCGCCTCCTAGTATCGATCGATCCCGACATGTCGCTTGCGCCCGCCACAGACAGCATGGTCCTCCTCGACGACGTGAAGCTAACACTGGCGAGCGACGCCGGTCCCGTCAACGTGCTGCGCGGCGTCTCCCTCCGCGTCGCGCCCGGCGAGACCGTCAGCATCGTCGGCCCCTCCGGCTCCGGCAAGTCGACGATGATGATGATCATCGGCGGCCTCGAGCGGCCGAGCTCGGGACGCGTCGCCGTCGACGGGGTGGAATTCGCCGGTATGAGCGAGGATGCGCTGGCGCGGTTCCGCCGCGACCGCGTCGGCATCGTCTTCCAGTCCTTCCACCTCGTGCCGACGATGAATGCGATCGAGAACGTCGCGATCCCGTTGGAGCTCGCCGGCCGCCGCGACGCCTTCGCCGTCGCCGAGGCGGGGCTCGTATCGGTCGGTCTCGGCCACCGCCTGCGCCATTACCCGGGCCAGCTCTCCGGCGGCGAGCAGCAGCGCGTCGCCCTGGCGCGCGCCTTCGCCATCGCCCCCCGGCTGCTGCTCGCCGACGAGCCGACCGGCAATCTCGACACGGCGACCGGCCGCATCATCATCGACCTGCTCTTCGCGCTGCAGGCGCGCCACGGCACCACCCTGATCCTGATCACCCACGACGGCGGCTTGGCCGACCGCTGCAACCGCTCGATCCGCCTTGCCGACGGGCTGATCGCCGACGACGGTCTCGCCGCCGCTCCGTTGCGGATGGCGGCGGACGATTGACGTGAGCGACATCCCGCTCGCCTTCCGCTACGCCGGCCGCGAGCTGCGGCACGGGCTGCGCGGCTTCGGCATCTTTCTCGCCTGCCTGACCTTGGGCGTCGCGGCGATCGCCGGAGTCGGCTCGCTGGCGTCCGCGGTTGACGCCGGGCTCAAGACCGATGCGCGCTCCGTGCTCGGCGGCGATGCCGAGTTCCATCTGATCAACCGCGAGGCGACGCCGGAGCAGCGCGCCGCGATCTCGCACGGCGGCACCGTCTCCGAGACGGCGCAGATGCGGGCGATGGCGCGGACCGCCGATGGCGGCCGCCGCAGCCTGATCGAGCTCAAGGCGGTCGACGGCGCCTATCCGCTCTACGGTGCCGTTACCCTCGATCCGGCACAGGACCTCCCCGCGGCGCTCGCCGAGCGCGACGGGCATTGGGGCGCGGTCGTCGATCCGGCGCTGCTCGGGCGGCTCGGCGTCAAGCTCGGCGACACGATCCGCGTCGGCGACGGCGATTTCGTGATCCGCGCCGCGCTGACGCGCGAGCCAGACCTCGGCGGCAACATGCTGGTCTTCGGCCCGCGCGTCATGGTCTCGATGGCCGGGCTCGATGCGACGGGCCTGCTGCAGCCCGGCGCGCTAGTGTCGCATTCCTACCGCCTGCGCGCCGCCCCCGGCATCGACCTCGCGCCCTTCGTCGCCAAGGTCGTCGCGGCCTATCCCGACGCCGGCTGGCGCGTCCGCGACTTCCATAACGCGACGCCCTCGGTCGAGCAGTTCGTCGACCGCGTCTCGATGTTCCTGACGCTGGTCGGCCTGACCGCGCTGCTCGTCGGCGGCGTCGGCATCGGCAATGCGGTGCGCGGCTATCTCGCCGGCAAGACGGCGACGATCGCGACGCTGAAATGCCTCGGCGCCCCGGCCGGGCTGATCGCCCGCGTCTATCTCGTGCAGATCATGGCGCTCGCCCTCGGCGGCATCGTCCTCGGCCTCGTCATCGGCGCGGTGTCGCCGCTCTTCGTGGCGCGCTTCATCGCCTCCGAGCTGCCCGCCGCGGCGCGGGTCGGACTCTATCCGCAGCCGCTCGCCGTCGCGGCGGCCTTTGGCATCCTCGTGACGCTCGGTTTTTCGCTGTGGCCGCTCGGCCGCGCCCGCGAGATTTCGGCGGCGAGCCTCTTCCGCGACCTCGTTGCGCCGGAGCAGCGGCGGCCGCGGCCGCTCTACCTCGCCGCGATCGCGGCCGGCGGGATCGCGCTCGCCGGCCTGGCGATCTTCGTCTCGCCAGAGCGCATGATCGCGCTGTGGTTCGTGCTCGGCGCGGCGGCGACGCTGCTCGCGTTCCAGCTCGCGGCGCTGCTCGTGATGGCGGCGGCGCGGCGCATCCGCGGCGTCCGCCGGCCGGGGCTGCGGCTGGCGCTCGCGAACCTGCACCGGCCCGGCGCGCCGACGGCCAGCATCATCCTCTCGCTCGGCATCGGCCTGACCGTGCTCGTCGCCATCGCGCTCATCCAGGGCAATCTCGTGCGCGAGGTCCGCGAGGCGCTGCCGCAGGCGGCGCCCTCGTATTTCTTCCTCGACATCCAGCCGAACCAGGTTGCCGATTTCGACCGGTTGATGGCGACGACGCCCGGCGTCACCGGCTTCGACCGCGTGCCCAGCCTGCGCGGCCGCATCATGCAGATCAACGGCGTGCCGGTCGACCAGGTCAAGGTCGCGCCCGGCGCGCGCTGGGCGGTGGCGAGCGAGCGCGGCCTGACCTATGCCGCCAAGCCGCCGCGCGGCTCCCGGGTCGTTGCCGGCGAATGGTGGCCGGCGGATTACAGCGGCCCGCCGCTGATCTCCTTCGATGCCGACTTGGCGCGCGGCATGGGACTCGCCGTCGGCGACACGCTGACGGTCAACCTGCTCGGCCGCGACGTGACGGCCCGCATCGCCAACCTGCGCTCGATCGACTGGACCAGCCTCGGAATCAATTTCGCGATCATCTTCGCGCCGGGGACGCTCGAGGCGGCGCCGCAGACGCATCTCGCGACGGCGCGGACGACGCCGGCGGCGGAGCAGGCGGTCGAACGCGCCGTCACCGACCGCTTCCCCAACGTCTCGGCAATCCGCGTCAAGGACGCGCTCGACGCCATTGCGCATATTCTCGAGCAGATCGGTGTCGCGGTGCGCATCACCGCCGGGATCACCCTGGCGGCCGGGACGCTGGTCCTCGCCGGCGCCGTCGCCGCCGGCCACCGCCGCCGCGTCTACGACGCGGTCGTCCTCAAGGTGCTCGGCGCGACTCGCCGCGACGTCGGCGGCGTCTTCCTCGTCGAATACGGGCTGCTCGGCCTCATCACCGCGGCGATCGCCGGCATCATCGGCAGCATCGCCGCCTATTTCCTGCTGACCGACGTCATGCACGCCGGCTGGGCCTTCCTGCCCGCTGCCGTGCTCGGCACGGCGGCGGTCGCCGTCCTGCTCACCCTCGTCATCGGCTTCGCCGGGACTTGGCGGGCCCTCGGCGTCAAGCCGGCGCCGCTGCTCCGCAACGAATGATGCGCCGCGTAACGTCCGCGTGTCCGCGAAACTGGTCGCCGCACCCTCCAGGCGAAGTCTTTAGGCGGCCATTCTAGGCGTTTTGGCCGTATTGAATTCGTTTGATTTATGCCAATATTTGGTGCGTAGCTCTATCCCAATTCGGGTGACTAGGGGGCAGGTCAGTTATGGCATACGATTCTGGTAATTCTGGAAACCGCTGGGCCGTGCGCGGCGGCGCGTTGCCGCAGGTCGACATCGACGTCGGGCTGCGCCAGTACATGCTCAAGATTTACAACTACATGGCGTCCGGCCTGGCGCTGACAGGCATCGTCGCCTATGCGGCCGCCGCGTCGGGCTTCTACGCGCAGATCGCGCATACCCCGCTGTTCTGGGTCATCCTGCTGGCGCCGCTGGGCATCGTCTTCTGGCTCAGCATGGGCATCAACCGGATGAGCGCCGGCACCGCGCAGGCGCTATTCTGGGTCTATTCGGCGCTGATGGGCCTGTCGCTCGCCGGCATCTTCCTGGTCTATACCGGCGCCAGCATCGCGCGGGTCTTCTTCATCACCGGCGGCACCTTCGCGGCGATGAGCCTTTACGGCTACACGACCCGGCGCGACCTGACGCAGTTCGGCTCGTTCCTGATCATGGGGCTGATCGGCATCATCATCGCCTCGCTGGTGAACATGTTCATCGCCTCCTCGGCGCTGCAGTTCGCCATCTCGGTGATCGGCGTCCTCGTCTTCGTCGGCCTGACCGCCTGGGACACTCAGCGGATCAAGGAGATGTACATCGCCTCGGACGATGGGCAGACCGCCGGCAAGAAGGCGGTGATGGGCGCTCTGCAGCTCTATCTCGACTTCATCAACCTCTTCGTGATGCTGCTGCAGCTCTTCGGCCAACGCCGCGACTAGGCCTTCCGCGATCTGCCGCAATGCCAACCCGCCCGGAGCGCGCTCCGGGCGGGTTTTCTTCGCGGAACGATGATCTCCGGCCCGGTGTTCGGAAAGGACCTGGATCGAGAGTGGAGACTGCAGTGGCCAAGGACAATTTCCGCAACATCGACGGCGCGGAGCGGGTCGCCTCGCTTGCCGGTGCCGCCGCTCTGATCGTCGGCGGCTTGCGGTGCCCTGCGCCGCTCGGGACCTTGCTGGCCTTCGGCGCCGCCGCTCTCCTGCTGCGCGGCGCCACCGGCCATTGCTCGATCTACCACGCGCTGGGGATCGACCGTAGCGGCGCGGCGACGCCGCAACGGACCTACGGCTATGGCAAGCGCGGCGAGCACTCGTTGCAGGACGAGGTCGATGCGAGCTCCGACGACAGTTTCCCGGCGAGCGACCCGCCCGCCTGGACCCCGACCACCTCGCTCGGCGCCCCGGTCGCCGCCCACTGAGCGGCAGCGGCGCGCGGACCGGCGTGCCGCTGCGACCGCCTCCGGAACGAGGCGCGATCCCGTCATGGCCACGCCGCCCGAGATACGTGTCGGGATCTCGGGTTGGCGCTATGCGCCCTGGCGCGGCGTCTTCTATCCGCAGCGACTGCGGCAGAAGGACGAGCTCGACTTCGCCAGCCGCCAGTTTCCCTCGATCGAGATCAACGGCACCTTCTACTCGCTGCAGCGGCCGCATCTCTTCGAGACGTGGTACGCCGAGACGCCGGCTGATTTCGTCTTCGCCGTGAAGGGCAGCCGCTACATCACGCATATGCTGCGGCTGAAGGGCGCCGATGCGGGGCTCGCCAATTTCTTCGCCTCCGGCGTGCTGCTTCTCAAGGAAAAGCTCGGGCCGTTCCTCTGGCAGTTCCCGGCGAGCTTCGCCTTCGACGAGGCCCGGCTCGACGCGTTCCTGACGAAGTTGCCGCGCGACACCGATGCCGCTGCGGCAATCGCCACGCACCACGATCACCGCGTCGCCGGCCGCAGCTGGTTCGGGCCGCAGCCGAACCGCGCGCTGTGCCACGCGATCGAGGTGCGGCATCCCAGCTTCGCCGATCCGGCTTTCATCGCGCTGCTGCGACGCCATGGCGTCGCGCTCGTCGTCGCCGACGGCTTCGGCCTGCCGTATCACGAGGACGTCACCGCCGATTTTCTCTATCTCCGCTTGCACGGATCGGAGGAGCTCTACGCCAGCGGCTACGCGCCCGCGGCGCTCGACGCCTGGGCGGCGCGCATCGCCGCCTGGTCGGCCGGACGCGAGCCGGCCGACCGCAAGGTCATCGACCGCCGGCGTCCCGCGAAGCGCGCCGCGCGCGACGTCTACGTCTATTTCGACAACGATGCGAAGGTCCGCGCCCCGTTCGACGCGCAGAATCTCGCCGCCCGCCTGCAGAGCTTCTAGCGCGTCATTGTCCCAAGGCGGCGATTGCTGCTTAACTGTCGGCCAACGAAGGACGACAGAGGAAACACCGTGAAGACCAACCCGCTGCGGGCGACATGACGGCGCCGGTCGGCACCAAAACGCGCGCCGAGGTGCTGGTGGTCGGCGCCGGCCCCTGCGGGCTGATGCTGGCGAACGAGCTCGGCCGCCGCGGCATCGACGTCGTCGTCGTCAATGACCGGCCGACGACGACGCCGCACCCGCAGGCCAACGCGACCCAGGCGCGAACGATGGAATATTATCGCCGCCTCGGCTTCGCCGACCGCATCCGCGCCCAGGGCCTGCCGGCAACCTATCCGACGGACATCGCCTATTTCACCCGCTTCACCGGCTGGGAGCTGGCGCGCTTCAAGCTGCCGCCTTCGGCGACGGCGCGCAACCTGGCGCGGCAGCTGACCGGCTCGTGGAGCGCCGCCGAGCTGCCGCACCGCTGCTCGCAGCTCTACATCGAGCGCGTGTTGCGCGAGGAGGCGGACAAGCTGCCTTCGGTGACGCTGCTGTGGAACCGCCGCGCCGCCGGGGTCGTCGAGGGAGCGGATTCGGTGACGCTGCAGACCGAGGCGAGCGACGGCGGCGATCCCGTCACCTTCACCGCGCCCTATCTCGTCGGCGCCGACGGGCCGCGCAGCGTCGTGCGCAAGACGCTCGGCATCGACTACGTCGGCCATCGCGAGGCGCGCGACTTCCTCGGCGGCCGCATGCATGCCGTCTATTTCCGCTGCCCCGGCCTCTACGCGGCGATGCGCGGCGAGCCGGCCTGGCTCTACTGGACCGTCAACCGCGACCGCCGCTCGATTCTCGGGGCGATCGACGGCGCCGGCGAGTTCGTCTTCCACACCCAGCTGAGCGATGCCGAGGCCGCTGCCGAGATCACCGACGCGATGGCGCGCGGCTTCTTCGAGCAGGCGCTCGGCGTCGCGCCAGGCGCCGGGCCGCCCATCGAGATCATCTCGCGCCTGTCATGGCACGCCGGCGCCGCCTTGGTCGCGCGGCACATGCAGTCGCCTCGCATGTTCCTCGGCGGCGACGCGGCGCACCTCTTCACCCCGACCGGCGGGCTCGGCTACAACACGGCGATCGAGGATGCGGTCAATCTCGCCTGGAAGCTCGCGGCGCGGCTCCGCGGCTGGGGCGGCGACACGCTGCTCGAAAGCTACGAGGTCGAGCGCCGGCCGATCGCCGAGCGCAACACCGGCCACGCCCGGCGCTTCGCGGAATCGGTCGGCGGCTTCGTGCCGCCGGAGACCCTCGAGACCGACACGGCGGCGGGCGCCGCGGCACGCGCCGAGGCCGGCGCCTATCTCGATGCCCATGCCCGCGCCGAGTTCAACATTCCCGGCATCACCTTCGGTGCGCGCTACGATGGATCGCCGCTGATCGCCTCCGACGGCACCCAGCCGCCGCCGGAGACCATCAACACCTACGTACCGACCGCCTGCCCGGGCGGCCGCGCGCCGCATCTCTGGCTGGAGGACGGCGCCTCGCTCTACGATCGTCTCGGCTTCGAGTTCACCCTGCTGCAGCTGGGCGGCGACGCGGCGCTCGGGCGGCCGCTGGTCGACGCGGCGGCGGATCTCGCGATCCCGCTGACCGTCCTCGCCCTCGACGCCCCCGGCGCCCGCGATCTCTATGCCGCCGATCTCGTCCTCATCCGCCCCGACCAGATCGTCGCCTGGCGCGGTGCGCGTCCGCCGGCGGATCCCGCCACGCTGCTGCGGCGACTGGTCGGCCGCGCGGCCTAAGTCGTGTGCTCATGACTGGCCTATCGGTTCGAGCGTCCGCAATCGACCCCAGAGCAGGCGTGATGCTTCATGTTTACAGCGCCCGCTATGCCACTCTCCCAATCGCACACTCTGCCGTGCATCGCGTTCGACGTTAATATTTGGCATGTCGCGTCGTAGATGACTGGCCCATACTTTGAAAGGCTGCTCGTCCTAAGCGGCATGCGACAAAACGGAGAGGCACCATGCCGACTCTCAGTGCTGCGCAGATTGCTTCGCTGCGGCAGATACCCCGCGGACAGACTAAAACAATAGGCGGAGCGGCACGTAATGAGGCCTGCCGCGATTTCGCGCTCACAGGTGGCACCGGCAACAACACGGTTATCAAGATATT
>JAQGID010000390.1 GCA_028291405.1 Rhodospirillales bacterium
ATCTTCGAGAAGCTCGACCGCACCGCCGGCGATTTCGCGATCGCCTCGGTGGCGCTGATCCTCGCTCTCGACGGCGCGATCTGCCGCGAGGCGCGGATCGCGATCGGCGGCTGCGGCCCGGGTCCAGTCCGTCGGAGCGAGGCCGAGGCACTGTTGATCGGCTCGACGCTTGACGCTGCGACGGTCGCGCGCGCCGGGCTGATCCTCGCCGAGCATTGCGATCCGGTCGACGACATGCGCGCGACCGCGGAGTACCGCCGCCGCATCGTGCCGCGGCTGCTCGCAAAGACGATCGCCCGGGCCCGCCACGCGCTGGAACCCTCGGCATGAGCGAGCAGCTCGTCTCACTGAGCATCAACGGCCGTGCCCGGCCGGTCCGGGCGATGCCCTTCCATACGCTGCTAGAGGTATTGCGCGACCAGCTCCAGCTCACCGGCGCGAAGCGCGGCTGCAATCAGGGCATCTGCGGCGCCTGCACGGTTCAGGTCGATGGACAGCCGATGCGCGCCTGCCTGTCGCTCGCCGTCAATCTCGCCGACCGCGAGATCACGACCGTCGAGGGCCTTGCCGCCGGCCGGACGCTCTCCGCCATGCAGCAGGCCTTCGTCGAATGCGGCGCGGTGCAGTGCGGCTTCTGCATCTCCGGGATGCTGATCTCGGCGAGCGCCTTGCTGCGCGACAATCCGCATCCCAGCGAGGACGACGCCCGCCAGGCGCTGGTAGGCAATCTCTGCCGCTGCTCGGGCTACGCCAAGATCATCGAGGCGGTCTGCCGGGCCGGGGAGGCGGCGCCATGAGCGAGGTCGGCCGCCGCCTGCCGCGTCTCGATTCCCGCGACAAGGTCACCGGTCAGGCGCAGTACATCGCCGACCTCTACCGCCCGAACATGCTGCATGGCGCCATCCTCGGCAGCCTGCATGCCCATGCCCGCATCCTCTCCTACGATCTCGCCGCGGCGCTGGCGCTGCCCGGCGTCGTCTGCGTTCTCACCGGCGAGGACGTCAAGGGCGGCAGGTTCGGCCCCTTCATCAAGGACGAGCACGTGCTGGCGCTCGGCAAGGTGCGCTACGTCGGCGAGCCGGTCTGCCTGGTCGCCGCCGAGGACGAGGCGACTGCGCGGCTCGCGACCGGGCTCATCGAGGTCGAATACGAGGAGCTGCCGGCGGTCTTGAGCCCGGAGGAGGCGATGGCGCCGGGCGCGCCCGTCGTCCACGAGGAGAACGTCGGCTATATCCGCGTCCACAAGACCGAATGCGGCGGCAATCTCGCCTGGGAGACGAGCTTCGCCGAGGGCGACGTCGATGCAGCCTGGGCAGAGTGCGACGTGATCGTCGAAGGCGAGTTCGAGACCCAGGCGCAGGCGCATGTCGCGATCGAGCCCTGCGGCGCCCTCGCCGAGATCGACGCCAACGGTCGGGTCACCCTATGGTCCTCGAACCAGTCGGTGTTCCGCGTCCAGGCCAACGTCTGCGAAGGCCTCGGCCTGCCGATGGGCAAGCTGCGTTGCGTCACGCCACGGGTTGGCGGCGGCTTTGGCAATAAGATGGAGATGCACGTCCAGGCGATGACCGCGGCACTGACGATTGCCAGCGGACGTGCCGTCAAGATGATCCTTTCCCGCGAGGAGGACTTCGAGATCGTCCGCCATCGTCACCCTTACAAGATCCGTGCCCGCACCGGCGCCAAGCGCGACGGGACGTTGGTGGCGCGCGACGTCGAGGTCGTGGTCGATTGCGGCGCCTACGGTGACGACAGCCCCGGCGTTATGGGGTTCTCGCTGCTGATGGCGCGCGGCCCCTATCGCATCCCGCATTCGCGCGCCCACGGGCGGCTCTACTACACCAACAAGATCCGCTTCGGCGCCTTTCGCGGCTTCGGCAATCCGCAGGTCTGCTTCGCGACCGAGACGCAGCTCGACGAGATCGCCGAGAAAATTGGCATGGACCCGCTCGAGCTGCGCCGCAAGAACGCGATACGCCAAGGCGACCGCTGGGCCGGCGGCGGCGCCGTCAACTCCGACGGTTTCGTCAAATGCCTGGACGCGGTCGGCGCCGCGTGGCGCGAGCCCCGATCGGCACCAACGCCCGGCAAGCGACGCGCCCGCGGCATCGCCTGCTCGTCGCACATCAGCGGGCTGCTCGCGACCGGGGCCATCGTCCGCATGCTCGAGGACGGCTCGCTGATCCTCAATACCGGCGCGGTCGACATCGGCCAGGGCTCCGACACGGTGCTGACGCAAATCTGCGCCGATTCGCTCAAGGTCGGGGTCGGCCAGGTCAGCCTCGCCAGCCCTGATACCGACGGCTCTCCCTTCAATTGGGGGACGACGGCGAGCCGCGTCACCTACATGACCGGCCGCGCCATCGTCGGCGCCGCCGGCGAGGTCGAGCGCAAGATCAAGGCGCAGGCCGCCGAGATGCTGGAATGCGCCGTCGCCGATCTAGAACTGCGCGACGGCGGCCGGGTCGGCATCAGCGGAGTGCCGCAGGCCGAGGTCAGCTTCGCGGCTGTTGCCGGTCGTTCGCACTGGGCGGCCGGTGGGCCGATCATCGGCACCGACAGCCTCGTCTATGACAAGCCGGCGGTCGATCCGAAGCACGCCGTCACCAGCGGCGTGCCATTCCCGCAGATCGGCGTCTTCTCGTTCTCTGCCATCGTCTGCGATGTCGAGATCGACGAGGCGACCGGCAAGACGACCGTCCTCGAAGCATGGTCGGCCTGCGACGTCGGCAAGGCGATTAACCCGCTGTCAGTCGAGGGCCAGATCGAGGGCGGCTTCGTCCAGGGTCTGGGCTTCGCGCTGTTCGAGGAGGTCGTCTGGGACGGCGCGCGCATCGCAAATCCCAGCTTGATGGACTACAAGATCGCGACGACGCTCGACGTGCCGCAGCGGATCCACGCGCTGATCGTCGAGGAGCCGGAGCCCGACGGTCCGTTCGGGGCAAAGGGCATCGGAGAGATCCCGATCTGCGCCGTCGCGCCGGCGATCGCGAACGGCATCGCGGCGGCGACCGGCACGCGGCTGCGCCGCCTGCCGATGACGCCGGAGCGCGTCCTCGACGTCATGATAGAGACGCCATGACCATCGCCGCCGCGGAACTGCAGCGACTCGTCGAGCCTGACCGTGTGCATCGTCGCGTCTATACCGATCCGGCGATCTTCGATCTCGAGATGGAACGCATCTTCGGCCGTACCTGGCTCTACGTCGCGCACGAGAGTCAGATCCGCAATGCCGGCGATTTCGCCCGCGCCCGCCTCGCCGACCGCGATGTCCTCGTGACGCGCAGCGACGATGGCCTCATTCACGTCCTCGACAACCGCTGCGCCCATCGCGGCGCGGTGCTCTGCACCGCTCGGCAGGGCAACCGGCGGAACCTCACCTGCCCTTACCACGCCTGGAGCTTCCGCCTCGACGGCACGCTCGCCGCCGTACCGCATCCGCAGAGCTACCCCGACGATTTCAGCCTCACCGACCCGAAGAAACATCTGGCGCGCGCGCCGCGGGTCGACAGCTACCGCGGCTTCGTCTTCGCCAGCCTCGCTGGCGACGGACCGTCGCTGCTCGAGCATCTCGGCTCGATGACCGCCGCCTTCGACAACCTCATTGACCGCGCTCCCGACGGCGAGATCGAGCTCGCCGATAGCAGCTTTCGCCTCGAATACCGGGGCAATTGGAAGATGCATCACGAGAACGCCAACGACACGCTGCATCCCGGCTTCGTCCATGAATCCTCGGTCGCGACGGCGCGTTCCCTCCGGGCTGCTGCGACCGCCTTCGACAACGATCAGACTCGCGAGATGCTGGAGGCCAACGGCTTCGGCCCGCGCGACTGGGAGACGATCTCGCTGGTCGGCCTCGCTGCCGGCCATACCTACATGACCGGCTTTTACCGCAACGGGGTCCTGGCTCC
>JAQGID010000423.1 GCA_028291405.1 Rhodospirillales bacterium
GAACTCGGCGTAGAAGCCGGCGAGCTTCAGCCCGAAGGTCGTCGGCTCGGCATGGATGCCGTGGCTGCGGCCGACGCACATCGTCGTCTTGTGCTCGAAGGCGCGGCGCTTCAGCACGGCAAGCAGCGCGTCGAGGTCGGCGAGAAGGATGTCGGAGGCCTGCTTGAGCTGGACGGCGAGGCAGGTGTCCAGCACGTCGCTCGAGGTCATCCCCTGGTGGACGAAGCGCGCATCGGGACCGACGTGCTCCGCGAGATTGGTCAGGAAGGCGATGACGTCGTGCCGCGTCTCGCGCTCGATCTCGTCGATCCGCTCGATCTCGAAGGCGCCGCGCTCCCAGACGGCGCGCGCCGCCTCTGCCGGGATCACCCCGAGCGCCGCCTGCGCGTCGCAGGCATGCGCCTCGATCTCGAACCAGATGCGGAAGCGGTTCTGCGGCTCCCAGATGGCGGTCATCGCGGGACGGCTGTAGCGCGGGATCATGGAGTCGCGGCCTCGTTTTGTGAGGCGGCGTTATAGCAGCGCGACGGCCGGCCGGGCAATTACCTGGCCCGGCGCCCCTGCTTGGCTGATGGTGTTCAGTCGGCCGGGGCTTCGGTTACCAGCTGCCAGCGACCGTCGCCGCCCTTGCAGGCGAGGCCGGTGACCGCCTGCGGCCGACCGAGGACAGTCTTGGTCGAGTTGTAGATCCGACAGACACGGCCGTCGCTCGTCGCGGACTGGTCGCCGCTGAGGCTGGCGCCTTGCGGCAATCCGTTGTCGGCGACGGCGGGCGCCGCCGCGCCGCGAGACGACGGCAGCAGCGACATCGGCCGCGACAGCGTTCCGGGTGCGGCCGTCGGCGCATTCTGCGCGGGCGCGCTCGGCGAGACATAGCCGGGAGGGAGGGAGGCGACGGTGCGATCCTCGACGGGTGCAGCTTGACGCGAAGCGGGGCTGCCTTGGCCGAAGCCAGGCTGGTCCGCAGCCAACCCCGACTGATCCTGGCGATTCTGATCCTGGCGATTTTCCTGACCCGGCGGGAGCCGCAGGAACTGTGTCGGCGCCTGCAACTCGGCACGGTTGAGACTGTCGGTCGCTTCGGCCGCTTCTTGGCGTCGCGCCTCTCGCCTTGCCTCACGCGATTGAGAGGGAGGCGGAGCCGCGGCCAGCGCCTGCTTCACGGGTGCCGCCTTGGCGGGGGGCGGGGATTTCGCCGCGAGCGCCTTGCGCGGCACTGGGTTCGCCACCGGCATCTGCGGCGGCGCATTCAAGTCCGGACTCGCCGGTTTCGCATCGGTGGTCGCAACGCTCGGCGCCGGCGGGGTCGGTGCTTGCGGTACCGGAACCTGCGTCGCTACCGGCGGGATCGGTGCTTGCGGTACCGGGGCCGGCGTCGCGGCCGGCGGGCTCGGCGCCGCCGGTTCGGGCAGCGGCGCGACGGTCGCGATCGAGGGCGGTGGCGCGGCCGGCGGCGGGCTCGGAATATCGGCGGTGCCGACCGCGACCGGCGACGGGACGGTCGCAGCAGGCGAGGCAGGCGGCGTCGGCGTCGCGGGTGGGACGTCATGCGCCACGGGCGGGATGACGGCCGGGGCCGGCGATGACGCAAGCGGCGGGGTGGCGGCGCCGGAAGCAGCATCCACTGGCGCTCGATCGGCCGAATCCAAGCGAGCGAGCGACGGAAATGCTTCGGAAAGGATCGACGGGTGGAGAGCCGCCCAGCCGGCGCCGGCGCCGACGAGAACGACAAGGATCGCGAGGACGGCCGGCCAGCGGCGGCGCTCCTCACGCGGAGTGAAGCGGTCGTCGGCGACCGGTCCTCGCATCGTCGTCGGGGCCTGGGGCGGGGTTGGGGCGGGTTTCGCGGTCGGACGGGCGATATCGAAATCGACCGGCCGTGAAGCGTCGCGTTGCGGCTCCGGCCAGGCCAGGTCGCCGGTCGCGAAGTGCGGCTCGTCGACGGGCTCTGTCCCCGCCTCGGGCTCCGCGACGCCGCTCTGACCCGACGGCGGCGTTTCCGAGGCGACCAGCAAGGTATTCACCATCTCGGCCCAGTCGGGCTCCGCGATGCTGAGCGGGGGCAGCGACGCCAAGGCGGCATCGAGGCGTTCTTCCAGCTGCGCCGCGTCTTCCGGCTTCATGACGATGGCGACAACCGGGAGAAAGCCGGAAAAATAATCGGCAAAACCCTCGTGATCGAGGAATCTGTGGAAACCGCCGACGGGGTCGCCGCCGTGTCCCGGCGCGACGTCGATCAGCGCAACGCCGCGTTGCGGGTGCATCAACACATAATCGGCGACGACCTCGTCGTCGCCGTCGCCGATCAGAAGATCCGCCAGGGCGAGCCACTCGGGGTCGAGCGCCAGCAACGCGGCTTCGACGGCGGTTTGCGGCCCAATCATGTCGGCGTGCCGCTCAAGGGAGGGGGTCGTCATGCGCGGTTAACGCCGCCCGCGCGATTCAATTCAATATTGTCGCTCGCTGCAGAAATTTTTTTTGACATCGGCGCGCGACGCCCCGCCATGAGGTGATTCGTTAATGCGTCGGAAAGGTCTCGCCCATAAACTTGGGCGTTAAAGGAGCCGATGATGAAAAAACCCAGCAGAACTTCCCGGTCGGCCGGTCGCAGCGCGACGGGCGTTCGCATGGCGCACTCCGGCGCCGTCGAAAGCGCACAAGACGAGGCGGCGAAGGCCTGTCTCAAGGCGCTCGACGCAAGCCTCAGCGCGGGCAGCGCCGCCGGTGGGGAAGGCTACGCTGCGACCGCGCTCGAGCTGGCGGCGCTGGCCACGCAGATGACCGGCGAGCTCACGGTCGCGCTCAAGATCCTGCGGGAAGCGGCCCAGCCGCAAGCCTACGCGCTGGACGCGCTCGACCGGTTGCTCGCCGCAAGCAACTCCGCCACCGGCTGACAGCGATCAGCCAAAGCTGCCGGCGAGCGTGCCCGGTTTGCGCAGCATCTTGACGACCTCGCCGGCGTGCATCTCTTCGGCGTAGATCATCTGCCGGGCGTATTCCTCGAACATGACCGAGCGGCCCGCGACCTCGCCGAGCAGGTCGCGGTAAAGCGCCAGCGCCTTCGCCTCGGTCTCGAGCGATTCCTGCATTACGACGGCGATATCGTGCTTGTGACTGTCGAGCAGAGGGCCGATGCCGAGTGACGGATAGGCCCCCAGGTGGGTGATCATCTCGCCGGCCTGCTGGGCGTGCAGCAGCGATTCGTTGGCCTGCTCGCGCAGCCACGAGACGATCGGGATGCGATTGTGCCCGAAGACCAGCAAAGAATAATGCGTGTAGCGCACGACGCCGGCAAGCTCGGCCTCGAGAATTCGGTTGAGGATCGAGACGACGCGCTCGCGGTTGAAATCATCGAACTCGCCCATCGCATCCTCCGCTGACAAATCCCGGGAAACGCTGCCGGATCAGCCAACGCCAGCGCGCGTGGGTTGGTTCGCCCTCGTCACGGATTGGTTCGCTATACCGGCTTGTTGGCGACGCGTTCGTCGCTGCGCAGGGCTTGGGCGCAGGCGATTCCCATGAGGACGCACCAGAGCAGCGAGATGGCCGGATCGCGGAGGCTCGGCCCGGTGACGGCGTCGCTTGCGACGAGCAAGGTCGCGCCGATGCCGGTGCAGGCGTAAACGACGTTGCGGCGCCGCCGCCAGACGCCGAGCGCGGCGAGCCAGAAAAGCGCGGCGCAGCCGAGGACGAGGGCGGCGGCCGCAGGAATGCCGAGTTCGATCATCGCCGCGAGATAGGCCCCGGGCGCCGTGCCGGCCGCGCCGTAGAGACGCAGGATCTCGGCGCTCGTGCCGGCGCCTGTGCCGAGCAGCGGCGCATCGGCGATGGCCTGGACTGCGAGCGCTCCCGTTCCGCTGCCGCCCGCGACGACGCCGGCGGAGATCCAATGGACCGCGATCGGCACGCCGACGAGAAGAGCGCCCGCGATGAAGGCGGCGCCGAGTGAAAACCCGATTCCGGCGCGATGGCGGAATTGCGCCAGCCCCGGGGCGATCATCGCCGCGACGAGGAGACCAAACGATCCGATCAGCGCGACGAGCAAGCCGCCAAGGCTGTCGGTCACGACGATCGCGGCGGCGACGAGGAGGAGGGCGGCCAGCGGCGCGAGCTCGATCAGTGTGTCGCGGCGCTCGGCGCCAGCGGCAGTCGGCGTCGCCGCGCCGGAACGGCTGCGCCGCTCGATCCATATCGCCAAGAGCGCGATCATCCCCAGTCCCGCCACGCCGGCGGCGCCGGTCGCTGCGCCGGCCGCCAGCGGGAAGGCGGCGAGTCCGAGGGCGAGTGTCGCCAGGGCAGTCGCGACGCCGACCAGCGCGACCGCCGTCAGCAATCGACGAGCGCCCGCAGTCGTCGCGGCGAGACCATAGGCGAGCCAGAAGACCAACGCGTCGCGCAGCAGCGCGATGACGGCGGCGCCGCCGGCATCCGGGTCGATGCCGATGCGCGGGACACTGTCTTGCGCTGCCTCGGCAAGGACCGGCGCCGACAAGGCCCAGAGCGGGTGCTGCCAGGAGGCCGGCGCGACCGGCGAAAGCTGCACGACCATCCAGAACCCAGCCAAGGCGATGAGCACGATCGCTGCGGCGACCGGTCGAAATGGCATGTGCGGCGGCCGGAGCCCGAGCACGGTGAGGACCGCCGTCGCGAGCGCCAGACAAGCCGCAAGCGCGGCGAGCAGCGCCTGGGCTCCCGGAAAAGCGACGATGCCGGTGAGGGCCGCGATGGCGAGAAGAAGAATGAGGGCGCCGCGCACGAGGCGCTCGCCATTAAGTCGCCGGACGCCGTCTCCGTCCGATGTCAGGTTGAACTGGGGTGCCAATGCGTCGGAACGCGTTGCGACATCGCTCATTGAAAGAATCCCTGTGCGCTCCCGTACGACGGTGGCCGGCGAACGCAGTACCTCACGGAAAAGTTCATTGCTGCGTTGCGAAGAGGTTCGAATTGAAACGGAACTTTGCCACGCAGGGCCGTGTTCGTCGTCGGAACTCGGGCACGTCGTATCTGGGCCGCGGCGTATCTGAGAGCCGAAACGTTATCCTGCATCTTCTTGGAGTTTCCGCCGAATGACGGTCCTGGAGAATTTTGGCCGAGAGTTGGTCTTCAAGCCGCTGCGGCGCGGCGTCGACCGCCCGGTCTCGCTGGTCATCGTGGCCGGCATACTGCGTGCTGTCGATCTAGGTCTCGTCATCGCCGCCGGGCTTCTGATCCGGCTGCTCTATGCAAGCGGCATGGATTTCGTCGATTGGCATGAGTACGTGCTGGCGATCATGCTCGCGACCTTCGCGGTGGGCACGGTATTCCAGTGGAACGGCCTCTATCGCCTGCATGGGCTGACAGCTCGCCAACTCAAGCTCGGCAAGCTGGTCCTTTCCTGGACCGTCGTCGTTCTCGGCCTCATCGTCGTCGGCTTCTTCTTCAAGATATCGAGCGATTTCTCGCGGTTTTGGGTCGGCGTCTGGTTCAGCGCGTCGCTCGGCGGCATGGTCGCGGCACGCGGTGTCGTCTGGCTGCTGGCGCGTGGCTGGGCCGTGCAAGGGCGGCTGGCGCGAAATATCGCGGTGGTCGGCGGCGGCCAACTTGGAGAGCGGCTGATCCAAGCGCTGCGGCGCCCCGACGAGGAGGCAATCAATATCATCGGCGTGTTCGACGACCGCGAGAGCCGCGTCCCCACCTCGGTCGAAGGAGCGCCGAAGATCGGTACGATTGACGATCTCGTGACCTATTCGCGCCACAACCGCGTCGATCAGATCATCGTCGCGCTGCCCTGGGCCGCCGAGAAGCGCATCGGCGACGTGCTGCACAAGCTGCGCAGTCTGCCGATCGACATCGGGCTGGCGCCGGATCTGATCGGGTTTCGGGTCAATCATGCCGGGTTTGGGACGATGGATCCGGTCGGCGGCGTTCCGCTGCTGACCGTCTGCCGCCGGCCGCTCCCGGATTGGCACTCGGTCGTCAAGGCGATCGAGGACCGCACTCTCGCATTCCTCATGCTGCTGTTCTTCCTGCCGCTGTTCGCCCTGGTCGCCGTGGCGATCAAGATGGACAGCAAGGGGCCGGTATTCTTCCGCCAGAAACGCTACGGCTTCAACAACCATACGATCGGCGTCTACAAGTTTCGCAGCATGTACCATGAGATGCGCGACGAGAAGGCCGAGAAGCTGGCGACGCGCAACGATCCCCGTATCACCCGGCTCGGCAGTTTCCTGCGTAAGACCTCGATCGACGAGCTTCCGCAGCTGATTAACGTGCTGAAGGGCGAGATGTCGATCGTCGGGCCGCGCCCGCATGCGCTCTCGGCCAAGGCTGCCGACCGGCTCTACGAGGACGTCGTCGCGGAATACGCGGCGCGCCACCGCGTCAAGCCGGGTATTACCGGCTGGGCCCAGGTCAACGGCTGGCGCGGCGAGACCGACACCTACGAGAAGATCGAGAAACGCGTCGAGCACGACCTCTACTACGTCGAGAACTGGTCGCTCGGGTTCGATCTGAAGATCCTGGTCCTGACGGCCTTCGCGTTGCTCAAGTCCGAAAACGCGTACTGAACCGTCGGCCGTCAGCCGGCGCAAAAACCACAGGGCGACAAAGGGGCATCGACGCGATGAGCGAACGATATGCGGCGCTCGACATCGGCGCCATCCAGGCCAATATCGCGGCGGCAAACGACGCGCGCAGCGGCACGATGGCGCGGACCGCCGCCATCTGGCTGCTGCTGCTCGGGGTGACGTTCGGCCAGCGGCTCTGCGTGCCGTTCGGTACGTCGCAGGTTCCGATCAGCGCCTTCCTCGCCTATGGCGCGCTCTACCTGCTGCTCACCTCGGGCCGTGCCCGGATCAACGCTGTCGCGCTGGTGCTCTACGGTGCGGTCGTCGTGTCGCTGGTCGTCACCTTGTTCTTCGGCAAGGTGTATTTCTCGACCTTCTCGTTCTTCTATTTGATCCTTCTGTATTTCGTCTATCTGTTCTCGATCGACGTGACGCGGTCGGAGTATCTCGGCTATCTGAAGATCTTTCAGAACCTCATGATCGCGATGGCCCTCGTCGCGCTCGTCCAGTTCGTCGAGCAGCTGACCCTGCACACGACGATGTCGCTGTTCGATTTCGTGCCCGAGAACCTCCAGGTCGTCGGCTACAACACGCGCCCGACGCTGTCCTACGGATCGACCTTCTACAAGGCGAATGCCGATTTCTTCCTCGAGCCGTCGTTCCTGTCGCAGTACATGGCGGTCGCGATCATCATCGAGATCCTGTTCTTCGGCAATTGGAAGCGGATCGCGCTCTACGGCGCGGCGATCTTCGCTTCGTTCTCCGGCACGGGCATGATCCTGCTGCTGCTTTTCGCCGTGGCGACGGTGATCCGCACCAAGCGCTGGGGGATGCTCTACCCGCTACCGTTTCTCGTCATCCTGCTGATCATCTTCAGGGACAATCAGTTCGTCTCGGCGATCTTCGGGCGGCTGGGCGAGTTCGACGACACGAACACCAGTGCCTTCATGCGCTTCATCGGTCCGAACGAAGTCCTGACCTCGATCCTCGGCCCCGATTTCGGCGCCTTTCTCATCGGCCGCGGTCCGGGCTTCGTCGAGGAGCTGAATCGCGGGGCGCTCGGCGCGCCGGTGAACTTCCCGGTGATCCACAAGATGTTGCTGGAGTACGGCATCATCGGGACGGTGCCGTTCCTCGTCTTCATCGTCGTCCGTTTCTTCGCCGGCTCGCGCTCGAAGCTGCTCTCGGCGGCGGCGCTGCTGATGTATCTGTTCCTCTCTGGCAGTCTGCTGCAGCCGCACACGATCTATCTCTTCTACGTGCTGGTGATATTGATGCCGATGCAGGAAGGCGAGACCGAGGAAACGACGGCAGCGGAAAGCAATGCGCCAGGCCGGCTGGCGCTGGGAGCGGCGACATGAAGATCGCGTTCATCGATCCGTCGCTCTTCACGATTCCCTACGACGACGCCCTCGGCGAGGCCTTGGCCGACGCGGGCTGCGCGCCGCGGCTCTACGGCCGCCGGCTGCGTAGCGGCGAGACTCACGGGACAGCGCTGCCTTACGAGGCCTTCTTCTATCGCCTCTCCGAGCGGCTTCACGGCGTCTTGCCGAGTCCGCTGCTGCGCCTCGCCAAGGGTGCCGAGCACGCCGGCGACATGCTGCGGCTGCGCCGCCGCCTGGCGATGGAACGGCCGGACATCATCCATTTCCAATGGGCGCCGCTGCCGGTCGTCGACAGCCGTCTGCTGCCGGCCTTCCGCGCCTTGGCGCCCACCGTGCTGACGGTGCACGATCCGACGCCGTTCAACGGCTCGGCACGCGGCGCGGTGCAGGCGATCGGCGCATCGGCGATCTACGATGGTTTCGATCACCTCATCGTCCATACCGAGGGTGGTCGGAAGCATCTGGTCGCCAGCGGCATCGACGAGCGCAAGATCTCGGTCATTCCGCACGGACCGCTGCGCTTGCCGGCGGCAAGCGCGACCGCGGCCGCCGAGACGAGCGAGGTCGTGTCGATCCTGCTGTTCGGCAAGATCAAGCACTACAAGGGGCTCGACCTCCTGATCGAGGCCTTCGCGCGCCTGCCGGGCGACCTGCAGCAGCGGGTACGGCTACGCGTCGTCGGCGAGCCCTACCTGCCGCTGGAGCCGCTGCAGGAACGGGCACGCGGCCTCGGCATTGCCGATCGCATCGATTGGGAGCCGCGCTTCATCGACGATGCGGAGATCCCGAGCCTGCTCGCCAGCGCCAGCATCCTCGCCTTCCCCTATCGCCAGATCGATGCCAGCGGCGTCCTGATGGCGGGACTGGAGCACGGCAAGCCGATCCTCGCCTCGCGACTCGGCGCCTTCGCCGAGATGCTGCAGGATGGCGTGCACGGTCGTCTCGTGCCGCCGGAAGACGTGCCTGCCCTCGCCGAAGGGTTGGCGTTCTTGCTTGCGGATCCGTTGCGGGCGAAGGCGATGGGCGAGAACGTCCGGGCGCTTGCCTCGGAGATTCCGGGCTGGGGCGAGATTGCGACGCGCACGGTCGGCCTCTATCAGCGCCTCGTCGCGGCGCGTGCGATCACCGGCGCCGATGCGCGGCGCGGGGCGGCGCCGGGCGGGGTCCTCGACCTGCCGTAAGGCAGGCGACCCCGCCGCCGTCAGCTGCGCCCGTAGGTATCCTCGAAGCGGACGATGTCGTCCTCGCCGAGATAGCTGCCCGATTGCACCTCGATGAGGTGGAGCGGGATCTTGCCGGGATTCTCAAGCCGGTGCCGCGTGCCGAGCGGGATATAGGTCGACTGGTCCTCGGTCAGGATGATCTCGTCATCGCCGCGCACGACCTTGGCCGTGCCGCTGACGACCACCCAATGCTCGGCGCGGTGGTGATGCATCTGGAGCGAGAGCAGCCCGCCGGGCTTGACCATGATGTGCTTGACCTGGACGCGGGCGCCGTTGTGGATCGTCCGATAGGTGCCCCACGGCCGGTGCACGGTCATATGCGTTCCGGCCTCGCTGCGGCCCTCGCGCTCGAGCCGTGCGACCAGGCGCTTGACGTCCTGGGCGCGGTCGCGCGCCGCCACGAAGATGACGTCGTCGGTCTCGACGACGGCGAGGTTCTCGACGCCGAGCGCGGCGATCAGGCGAGAGCCCGAGCGGAAATACGAATTGGTGGAATCCTCGACCATGACGTCGCCGAGCAGCACGTTGCCGTCGCCGTCCTTGGGGCTGATGCTCCATAGCGCATCCCAGGAGCCGACGTCGCTCCAGCCCATGGCGACGGGGACGAGGGCGGCCTTGCCGGTATGCTCCATCACGGCGTAGTCGATCGACTCGCCTTTGATCGCCGTGAAGGCGGCCTTGTCGAGGCGGAGGAAATCGAGATCGCGCTGCGCCGCGGCGAGGGCAGCGCGGCAGCCCTCGACCACCGCCGGCTGCAGCCGCTGCAGCTCGTCGAGGTAGAGCTGCGCCGGAAACAGGAAGATGCCGCTGTTCCAGACGTGATCGCCCTCGGCGAGATAGCGCTCGGCGGTCGCCCGGTCCGGCTTTTCGATGAATGCGGCGACGTCGTAGGCGCCATCATGGCCGGGCAGCTTCTTGCCGCGGCGGATATAACCGTAGCCGGTCTCCGGCCGGTCGGCGGTGATCCCGAAGGTGACCAGCGCGCCGTCCCGCGCCGCCGCCGCCGCGAGCTCGATCGCCGCCTGGAAGGCGGCAGGGTCGGCAATCGCGTGGTCCGACGGCATGATGAGGAGCAGCGCGCCGGGATCCTCGGCGAGGAGGCAAAGCGCGGCGATGCAGGCGGCTGGTGCCGTGTTGCGGCCGATCGGCTCCAGGACGATCGACTGCGGCTTGACGCCGGTCTGCCGCAGCTGCTCGGCAATGATGAAGCGGTGCTCGTCGTTGGCGACGATCAGCGGCGCCGCGAAAAGCGCTGCGTCGGCGACGCGGCGCAGCGTCTCCTGCAGCAGGCTCTCGTCCGAGAGCAACGGCAGCAGCTGCTTGGGATAGAGCGCCCGCGACATCGGCCAGAGCCGCGTCCCCGAGCCGCCCGATAGGATAACCGGCGTAATCCTGCTCGTCGCCGGTCGCTGCGCTGTCATGTCTAGGTTCCTCGTCAGTGCGGCGGCGATAGCGGCCGCCGATCCGCAGCTTAATACCGGATCGGCGGCGATGCCACCGGTTGCCGACGATGTTGCGGCTGCCGAGCGCCGGCGAGGTGCTGGACGATACGGGTAATGAAACCGAAGCCCCAGGCATGGTGCATGATCGCGAAGGCGACCGGTGCCAGCAGGATGGCGGCGTGGCGCTGTTTGATCGCGCCATAGATCGCACAGGCGGCGAGGGCGGTGAGGTACAGCCCGAGGCCGGCGAGAAGCGCCGCGCGGTCGAACGCGGAAAACGGCGCGAGAACCAGGGCGGCAGCCTCCGCGAGAACCAGAAACACCGGCGCGAGCTGGCGCAGGCGCGGCGTGATGCGATGCTTCAGCACGGTTTGCGCGCGGCCGCGTCCGTAAAGGAAATACTGCCGTATCAGGGCGCCGATTGTCTTGCGCGGGTAGTAGTAGACGGTGAGATCGGCGTCGAGCCAGACCTTGCCGCCGGCCTGGGTCAGGCGGAGGGAGAGCTCGCTGTCCTCGTTGTGCGAGAAATCCTCGTCGTAGCCGCCGACCGCCGCGAGCGGCGCGCGGCGGAAGAGCCCGTGCTTGCCGTGCTCGACAAATTTCGAGATACCGCCGAGCCGGTAGTAGGCATTGCCGACGCCGATCGGCGTGTTTTGCGCAAAGGCGACGGCGCGCTGGAAGATGCCGGTCGCCTTCGGCGCGTCGCCATAGGTCGCGACGACGGCGTCGTCGTTGCGCTCCAGCGCGGCGCGGGCGCGGGTCAGGAACCCCGGCGGATATTCGGCGTGGACGTCGCAGCGCATGATCAGCTCGGCCCGCGGATCGGCAGCCTGCAGCGCCATGTTGAAGCCCGGCGCCTGCAGCCTCCGCGGGTTGTGGATGATCCGGATGAAGCCGAACTCGCGTGCCAGCTCATGGGCGATCGCGACGGTCCGGTCGGTGGACCCGCCGTCGACGACGAAAATCTCGAGCCGGTCGCGCTCGTAGGGGTCGTCGAGCAGCGAGCGGATGCAGCGCTCGAGGTAATGCTCCTCGTTCAGCGCCGGCAGAACGATCGACATGAAAGGAACGGGCTCTTTGTGGGCAGAAGTCATGACACCGAATGCTCCGGTTGAAGTGCGCTTTGAAAGTCCGGCCAATGGCGGTCCTTGTCGCTAATCGTGCTGATCGGCAGAGGCCAAACGACGCGGAACGCGGGATCGTCCCACCGCACGCCGCCGGCCGCCTCCGACACGTAGTATTCGGAGATCTGGTAGAAGATCTCGGCATCGTCGGTCAGGGTCTGGAAGCCGTGCGCGAAACCTTGCGGCACGTAGAGCTCGCGATGGTTGTCGGCGCTCAGCTCGAAACCTTGCCAGCGCCGGAAGGTCGCCGAGTCCGGCCGGAGGTCGACGATGACGTCGAAGATCGCACCGCGCTGGCAGCGCACCAGCTTGACCTCGTCGTGCGGCGCCCGCTGGAAATGCAGGCCGCGCACGGTGCCGGCGCGCTTGTTTGTAGAGAGGCTGCACTGCGCGATCTCAATGACCAGACCACGCGCGGCGAACTCCCGCCCGCACCATGTGCGGGCGAAGGAGCCGCGCTCGTCCTCGTGCGGCTCGATCTCGATGAGAAACGCGCCGGCGAGCCGTGTCGCCACGAAGTTCATCGTCGCTCAGGCAACCTGACGCCTGCGCCAGAAGTAATCGCCGTCGATCAGATCGCGCGCCATCAGCTGCTTGAGCTGCTCGATGCGGGTGAACGGCGGCGCAGCGAAGGTCTCGGGCGTCATCGCGATGCGCTCGAAGATGTCGCGGAGCTGCTTGGCGCCGTCTCGGGCGCTCCAGCGACAGCGGAAGTCGGGCAGGTGGCGCTGGATCTTGGCGAAGGAGACGCGATAGGAACGGTTGTCGCCGCCGCTCGGGCCGAAGCTCGTCGTGCAGCCCGGGAAGACGTCGGCGACGATCTCGGCGATTTCGCGCACCCGATAGTTATGCGCGTCGTCGCCGACGTTGAAGATCTCGCCGTTGATGGCATCCTTCGGGGCTTCGAGGCAGAGCGCGATCGCTTGGCCGATGTCCTCGATATGGACGAGCGGCCGCCACGGCGAGCCGTCGCTCGTCATGCGGATCTCATGGTTGGTCCAGGCGATGCCGGCAAGGTTGTTGAGGACGATGTCGAAGCGCATGCGCGGACTGGCGCCGAAGGCGGTCGCATTGCGCAGAAAGACGGGCGTGAAACGCTCGTCGGCCAAGGCGCCGACGTCGCGCTCGACAAGGACCTTGCACCTGGCATAGGCGGTCTGCGGATTGGTCGCGCTCGCCTCGGTGCAATCCTCGGTGGAGCCGAAGCCGTAGACGCTGCAGGATGAGGTGTAGACGAGGCGCGGCACGCCGGCGGCCTTGCAGGCGCGCGCCAGATTGACCGATCCCTCGTGGTTGATGGCGTAGGTCGTCCGCTGGTCCATCTCGCCGAGCGGATCGTTCGACAGCTCGGCGAGATGCACGACGGCGTCATAACCGGCGACGTCGCGAGGTCCGATGTCGCGGATGTCCTTGACGATGACGGTGGGCCGCCGACGCCCGTCCTCGTACAGCGAGCCCTCGGCGTAAAAGCCGCAATCGAGTCCCGTGACGTCATGGCCGCGCTCGAGCAGCAGCGGGCCCAGAACATTGCCGATGTAGCCCTCGGCGCCGGTGACAAGAACCTTCGAAGCCACGTCTGCGATCTCCACTCTATGCGGTTCGCTGGGATGCGGGCCCCGCTTTCATCGAAAGGCCGCGACCAGAACGCGCAGCGCAATTCCATGGTTCCGTGGCGCGCCGGCAGACGAACGCAAAGATTTTTTGCTGCAGTGCAACAAAAACTTCATCGGCGGTGTATATTCGGGGGAGATGCCACGGAAAGGGATGTCGTCATGCAGCCGAAGAAGTTAGCCCCGAAGGCGAACCGCAGTCCCGCCGCCGCTCGCCAGGCGGGAACCGAGGTTGCCGAAAAGACGGTGACCGCCAGCCGCGCCGTTGCGAAAAAGACCCAGGCCGCCGCCGAGCTTGCAGAGGAAGGCGCGGAGACCATCCGCCGAGCCGCCGAACAGCACGGATTGCAGCTGCACGAGGCAACTCTTGCTACGGGCAAGGCGGGCGAGGAATTGGCGGATCGGGTGCAAGCCGGCGCCGCGACGCTCGCGAAGTCGGGCGAGGAGGTCGCCGGCGGGTTACAGGACGTCGGCCGGGTCTGGGCCGAGTTCGTCCAGGACGGCATGCGCGAGAGCATCGCGGCGACGCAGTCGCTGCTGCGTGCCCGCAGCTTCAGCGAAGCGATGCGGATCCAGAGCGATTATCTCCGCAACAGCTTCGAGCTGTTGCTCGACACCACCGCCGAGATCTCGGATTTGTCGAAGCAGATGATGTCGATGACGGCGCATCGCATGTCGAGCGTCACACCCGAGGCGCGCGCGCCGGGGGACTAAGCTCTGCCCGCTCGTGCTTTGCTTTGTTTGCCGGTTGCGCTAAGCATCGGGCGGAACGAGCAAAGGCGAGCGGGAAAATGCGATGATCGATCTCTACAGCTGGATGACTCCGAACGGGCGCAAGGCCTCGATCATGCTCGAGGAGGTCGGTCTGCCGTATGAGACCCACCGGATCGACATCACGAAGAACGACCAGTTCACGCCGGAATTTCTCGCGATCAACCCGAACGGCAAGATTCCGGCGATCGTCGACCGCGACGGTCCCGACGGCAAACCGATCAGCATTTTCGAATCGGGCGCCATCCTGATCTATCTCGCGGAGAAGACCGGCAAGCTGCTGCCGAGCGAGCCGCATGCTCGTTTCACGGCGCTGCAATGGCTGATGTTCCAGATGGGCGGAGTCGGACCCATGTTCGGCCAGCGCCACCATTTCGCGCGCTTCGCCAAGGAGAAGATCCCCTACGCCGTCGAGCGTTTCACTAAGGAAACGCATCGCCTCTACGGCGTCCTCGAGCGGCGCCTCGGCGAGGCCGAATATCTCGCGGGCGACTATTCGATCGCCGACGTCGCGACGTATCCCTGGGTGGCGCGCTGGGAATGGCACGATATCGCGTGGTCCGATTATCCCAACCTCGACCGCTGGTTCAAGGCGATTTCGGCGCGGGCAGCGGTCGACCGCGGCATGAAGGTGCCGTGAGGTTGGCTGCGCCGTGCTTCCCGGCGAATAGCGCATCACGTAAGATTAGCCATCCACAGTAGAATAGCGTCACGCACATACGCGAATTTGGACACCTTACAAGTTGAGGGGAACCGCGGTGTCCGAACAGCAACATCCGCGCGAAACAAGTCGATCTCGCGCCTCATGATCGCCGTTGCTCTGTGCGTTTCACTCTTCGCGACGGTCGCCGCCGCCGAAGCGGCGACTTATCAGATCATCCACCATTTCGACCCATCGATCACCCCCACCATGCCGAACGGCGGGCTGCTCGTCGGCTCCGACGGCGCTCTCTATGGGACCACCTTTGGCGGCGGCGCGAACCGCATAGGTACCGTCTTCAAGCTCACGCCCGCCCAGCCCAGGCCAAGTGGATGGGGCTTATAGCGTTCTGGTCGATTTTCCGGTGCCGAGCGAGACGAAAGATGCATATCCGAATGGTGGGCTCGTCATGGATTCGAAGGGCAGACTGTTCGGCACATCGACAAAGGGAGTTACCGTCCTCCGCAGCTCGAGTAACCACGGAGCAATCTTCGTCGTCAATTCGCCGGTGGCGGGAGGCACTGCGTGGAGCGAGCAAGTATATTTTTCGCCCAGGTTCACCGACCTTATAAACATACACTTTTGCTTTACCCGCTGGCTTACGGATCGACGCGAATGACGTGATCTATGGGACAGCAGCCGACGCTCCAGATTTCCCCGGACATTTCTCTCCGGCACGACGCAGACCGGGGCAACAACGGCAACGTAGTCGTCTACATGATCACGCCGTAAAGCGGTGGGTTGCGCCCGGGCGCCGTGGCGACTGCACCGGCTCGCGCTACATTGCGTAAGCGCGGTGCCGTGCGCACCGGTGCGCCGGCGCAAGTCGAATGCCACGTTGACAGGTCCCGGCCACCCCGATAGAACCCGAAGCGCATACGCCGTGTAAGATCTCTCCGGTGGAGGGGTGGCCGAGTGGCTGAAGGCGGCGGTTTGCTAAACCGTTATACCGGGAAACTGGTATCGTGAGTTCGAATCTCATCCCCTCCGCCAACC
>JAQGID010000442.1 GCA_028291405.1 Rhodospirillales bacterium
CTCACTTCCCTCGTTTGAGATTTGGGCCCGCTGGGCCGAACGACGCCCGCTCAAGACTACCTGATGGCGTCCGCAATATGGGCAGGTCCAATTGTTTCCCGGCTCAATGTTCGCCACACCGCCCTCGTGTTCTTTCAGGCTTCAGAATTGCCACCCGGTATGCCACCGGACAGCGTAGCAGCTCGCGTTCCGCGCGCATATCGTTCGCAGCTATTCGCGCTCATTCTCGGAATAGTGATGGGACAGATTGTGGGATAAACAAGTAGTATATCATATAACGTACTGAAATTACGTCACAAAACGTCTCAATGTGGCGGATGGGGTGGGATTCGAACCCACGGAGAGCTTGCACCCTCGCCGGTTTTCAAGACCGGTGCCTTAAACCGCTCGGCCACCCATCCAAGGCTTTGATTTAGCAGCATCTTCCGGATCGCCGTCGGGGCTCTTTACCCCGTTTCCCGCCCGTTTTGCCGCCGAATGCCCGCCGTCGCTTCTTATAGCACCGCCCGGCGCGACGTCGAGCCGTTCTGCGGCGAGACAAGCTCGGCGGGCGTTAATCCGGATAAATTGACCGCCGTCAACGTGGCGGCGTCCGCGGTGTTCTATTTGGTCATGGACCCGGTTGAGATTTTGCCGGCAGCGCCACGACTGAACGGGAGCACGGCCATGCGGCACCTATCTCTCCTACTGGCGGCCTCTCTCGTCGCGCTCGCACCGGGGCTGATGGGCTGCTCCAGCTCGGACAAGGCCGCACCCCCGACCAAGGCGACCGAGAGCGAGCAGCAATTGCTCGTCGATAAGGCGCGCGTCGCGGTCACGGAGTTGCGCAATGACCGCGTCGTCGGCGCTCAGGTGAACGATATGCTGAGGTCGGCGCGGGGCGTCCTGATATTCCCCAACCTCCTTCGCGGCGGCTTCATCGTCGGGGCCGCGGGCGGGACGGGCACCTTGCTCGCGAGAACCGCGACCGGATGGAGCGATCCCGCCTTCTACTTCACCGGCGAGGGATCGTTCGGCTTGCAGATCGGCGGGGAGGCGGGCCGGGTCATGTTCATCATCCGCAACGATGGCGCCTTCATTAAAATCGTCAACGGCAACGTCAACCTGGGCGCCGACGTCTCCGTCGCGATTGGTCCGGTGGGGGCCGGGGCGGCAGGGGCGGCGACCCCGAACCTGCGTGCCGACCTCGTCGCGTTCTCCGTACAGGAGGGTCTCTTCGGCGGGATCGCTTTCCACGGTGGTGTCGTCAGCCCGCTCGTCGGCTGGAACGAGGCCTATTACGGGCCGGGTGCGACGCCGCGCGCCATCGTCATCGAGAACCGCTTCCACAATCCGGGTGCGCAGGGCCTCAAGAACGCCCTCGCCCTCGGACGCTGAAGCGGGCGCTACGCCGCGTCAGCCTCTAATCGTTTCCTCCGCGAACGCGACGACGGGTGGGCACGAACGGGCGAGAGCGCTACATCGCCCTGTCGAGCAGCGCCGCGGCGGCCGTCAGCCGGCGAGAAACGCAGTGGTTTTGCACAGCAACATCGGGCAACAACGAAACTGACGGATCTGCAAGGGGTCCTCGCGCTCGGCGATGGTCGAACATCGCGTGTTATTCGGGTTTCCGTCGTTTACTTAATAAGGAGCCATGATTATCAAAGGCGTGCAAGGTCTGCTTTCGAATTGTGCAAAGCGGCGCATACGGCAGATTCATTACGCTGGCCGCTGAAGCCGGCCGGTTTATCCACCGTTTTATCCACCGGCACGGTGCACAAGTCGCGAAAGGCTCGGAAATCCTCAGCATTCTCGTTGGATGACGCGGTCGAGCGAGTATGGCGCGCCGCTTCGGGCCGCCCAGTCAGCGCGGCGCCGGCGTCTTCGGCCGCTGTTTCTCCTCCGCCATGTCGCGCATCCCGACGGAGATGTCGAAACGGTTGCCGTCGATGTCGTAGCCCGCGTCCTCGACGAAAGGACGATCGAGATCCGGGTTGTCGCCGCGCGGATCGAACGGCGTGAGGCCGAGATCCGTCATCTTTTCGTAGATCCCGGGTTTTTCCGCGGGGTCGATGGTAAAGCCGAAATGGAAGAGGCCCTTCGGCTTCTTGACGTTCTTCTGATGGATCAGGGCGATGTCCATATAGCCGTCGGTTATCCAGACGTCCCCTTGGCTACGTCCGGTGATCGTCAACCCATAGATGTCGGAATAGAAGCCCGCAAGCTTCTCGGGATCCTCGGAGATGAGCGCGAGATGTTTGATCCTGGCCATGCTGTCGGTCTCCTCCCGTGCCGCGCACTCCGGTGCGCTTGCGATGGGCGAAACCCTAGCACAGGCACCGTCGCCGACAAGCCGCTGCGGGGCGATCGATGATCGTCCCCGCTACGACGATCCCTAAAGCCCGGCGCGCGGAAGCGTTGCGACGACCGGGCCGCTGACGGCGATCCAGCCGACGGCCTCGTAATTACGCTCGCACACCCCCGCAACCTCATCGGCGATCGCCTGGGACATCGCGATGATCTCGCAGGATGCGGTCTCTCCGGTTTGGGGGTTGGCGAGCATCGACGGCGACGACGTGCAGCAGCTGAGCGAGGCCAGGAGCAGAAACGGCACGACCGGGAAGGGGAGCTTTTTCATCTCGCGTCTCCGAACCATCTGCGCTGCTAACACGCGCCGCGTGCTTAGGATCCCAGGGCATCCCCGGCAGGTTCTACCGTACTTATTCGGCTCCGTTCGGCACGGGAACCAAACCGCGCGGCGCCTCGTAGAATCAGCGCTGGCATTCCTCCCCCCAAGACGCCAGCTTCCTCGCCCCGCCGCATCGGCGGGGCGTTTTCTTTTCCGGTTCGGTAAGCGCCGCAGCGTGCCGCGCTTCACTTCAACCGACGGACGCGCGCAACTCGGCCGCGAAATGATCGGCGAGCGCGCCGAGCGCCGCCGCGGCGTCGCCGGCAAAGGAGGAGCCATGCATCAGGGCGAGCCGGCGCGGCCGCAGCGCCGCGAGACGCCGCAGCGTCGGCACCGTCGCTGGCGTCACGCTCATCGCCCGCGACTTGTTCTGGGCGTCGATCGCCTTACCGACGATGTCGCTCTCGGTGACCGCCGGACCATCGCCGACATGCCCGAAGAGATCGCTGCACAACAGCGTGCCGGTGCTCTCCTCGAACAGCATGCGCGCGTCCCAGCCGTGCGGCACATGAGGCGTGTCGAGATGCCGGATGCGCTTGCCGCCGAGCTCGAGAACCTCGTTGTCGGCAAGGCTGCGCGGCTTGCGTGCGGCGACGTCGTTGAGCCAGATCCCGCAACCGATCGCGCCGTGCGCGACCGTCGCGTTCGGAGCCGCCGCCAGCCACTCGTCGAGCGCACCGCATTCGTCGGCCTCGACATGGCTGTACGCAATCCAGCGCAGCCGGTCGAGCGTGACGACCCGCGCGACGGCCGCCGAGATTTGCGGGAACATGGCGCGATGGCCGCAATGGAAGAGCAGCGGCTCGTCGTCCATGATCAGGAATTCGTTGAAACTCATCCCCACCGGGGGCGAAACTTGGGTGTGCAGCGTCGAGAAGCGGTAGATCCCAGCAGCGATCTCGTCCGTACGTGTGTCCATGGAGCCGATCTCCTGCGGCAAGCCGGCTTAAAACAGCGGCTGGTTCGTGATCGCGATACCGAAGGCGGCTGCTTGCGCCTGTCGCACCGCTTCGGGCTGGCCGGCCTGCCACGGAAAACGCGTTAGCAGCGCGGCGGCGCGCTCGTCCTTCGCGAGTTCGGAGCGGCTGAGGCCTTGCGTCAGCAGCTTGCGATCGGCGACGGGCAGCGCGACGCGGTGATTGATCGTCGCATCGCGGATGATCCCCTTGGGGTCCTTGCCGGCGGTGACTACGTCGATGTCGTTGAAGAATTGCCGCCGCATCATGACGATGCCGCGGTCGCTGTTCCCGAGGTTCTCCTTCGACCGGTCGGCGACCGCGCCTTGCCCGACCCAGGCGATGAAATCCTGCTGCATGATATGCGTCGTGATCCAGCGTCCGGTCGCCGGGTCGCGGATCGGGCTGTGCCAGGTCGGGATCGCATCGTCCGGCTGCACGTAAGGCTCGCTCTCGGTCGGAACCCGCGAGAAGAACCAGGAGACGCTGAGGGTGGTCGTGTCGTCGACCGGCACACGCCATTCGAAATGCGTGCCGGTGAAAAGGCAGTTCGGCCAGAGACAGACGCGGCCGATCGTCCACAACGCATCCTGCTCGTCGGTATCGGCGCGGATGCGCTTGTAACGGAAGCCATAGTCGAACTCGTCGAAATCGACTTTGAGATGAGTCGGCGCGTAGGGACCGGTGCGGCCGTCGAGGCGCAGGCTCCAATTGGCGTGCATCCATTCGAAGTGCACGGGATCGATGGAGTTCTCCTGGCACTGGAACCAGTTGCACGGGATTTCGGAGACGACGATCTGACGAAAGCCGTTCTCCCAGCCGAAACATTCCCAGTCCGGCAGCTCCGGCGCGGGGAGGGGGCCGAGATAGGCCCAGAGCAGACCGCCCTTGGCTGCCACGGGATAGGCGGTGGTCCGGATCCTCGCCTTGAGATCGACTTCGGGATGCGCGGTATCCTCGTAGGGCTGCGCGATGCACTGGCCGGTCTCGTCGTAGAGCCAGCCGTGATAGTTGCAGCGGATGCCGCATTCCTCGACGAAGCCGTAGGACAGATCGGCACGGCGATGCGGGCAATGGCGATCGACGAGGCCGTAGGTGCCGCCGAGGTCGCGATAGAGGACGAGATCCTCGCCCATCAGCCGCACCGGCTTGATCGGGATGGCCTGCAGCTCGCTGACGCCGGCCACCGGCATCCAATAGCGGCGCAACAGCTCGCCCATCGGCGTGCCCGCGCCAACTTGCGTCAGCAACTCATTCCTCGACTGGCTCAGCACTATACTTCTCCCGACGTCGTTCCTGCCGAACTGGCATCGGCAACGCCAGGGAATTCTAGCCCGCCCCGCGCTGAAGGGAACGAGTTAAGCGATCGGGGGCGCCGAGGGCGTTCTCCGCGTTGATTTGGCGCGCCTACGGGTGAAATCCGTCCGGACCGATCCGAAGGACGGATCGAGCTGAGCGAGAGGACCAAGTTCGACCGACTTCTGGAGATCGGCTCAGAGTTCTTGAAATGGCTGTTCGCCGGCCAACATGTCTCGGCAAGAAAACAGTGCCGCCGAGAAAGAGGCCACACGAACGGACCGCGAGACCCTTGGTCTCGCGCAACGGCAGCAAACCAATGTGGAGGGGGTCACTATGAGCGAGTATGCTCATCCGGAATTGGTGGTCGACACCGTTTGGGTGGCAGCGCACCGTAGCGATCCGAACGTACGCATCGTCGAGGTCGACGTCGACACAGAAGCGTACGAGCAGGCGCACATCCCGGGGGCGATCGCCTGGGATTGGACGATCCAACTCTGCGATACCGTACAACGCGACATAATCCCGAAGGACGACTTTACGCGCCTCATGGAGGAAGCCGGGATTGCAAACGACACGACCGTCATCCTCTACGGCGACAACAACAACTGGTTCGCTGCCTGGGCGCTCTGGCAGCTCAAAATCTACGGTCACAACGATGTGCGCATCATGAACGGCGGACGCCGGAAGTGGCTCGAGGAAGGACGCGAGCTGATGACGGACGCGCCCTCGGTGCCTCGCAGCACGTATACTTTGCGCGGTGAGCCCGATTTCTCCATTCGGGCGCTTCTTGGCGATGCCCAGGCCGCCGCCGCCCAGAAGAGCGCCACGCTGGTGGATGTGCGCAGCCCCGATGAGTTCACCGGCCGCATTCTCGCTCCGCCCGGGCTGCCCGAGACGTGTCAGCGCGGCGGGCACATCCCGGGCGCGCGAAACATCCCTTGGGGCGAGGTCTGCAACGAGGATGGCACCTTCAAATCCGCGCAGGAACTCCGCGCCCTCTACGAAGGCAAGGGGGTCAGTCCGGATCGTCCGGCGATCGCCTACTGCCGTATTGGTGAGCGCTCGAGCCACACGTGGTTCGCGCTGAAGTATCTCCTGGGCTACCCGGACGTGAAGAACTACGACGGCTCCTGGACCGAGTGGGGCAATCTCGTTCGGGCGCCGATCGAGCGCGCGACAGCCTGACCATTGAGGGGGAAGGGAGCGATGCAAAGCGGATCAATTCTGCGGGCCGAGGACTATCGGCGACGACGGGAACCTTTTGGTGGCTGGGAAATCGGCATCACCTCGTACAAGCTGGGCGGCCGGTACTGTTGCGAGGTGGACAATGTCAGCCCCGGAGCACGACTAGCCCGCGGCGAAGGGGCCACTCGTGAGGAGGCGGAAGCGCGGGCGGTTGACAAGGCCAGAGAAATGTTGGCCCGAACGCGGGTGTATCCGGTGCGCTAAAACGCCCGCGCACACATCGAGATATGTGCCGCGCTCGACCCAAGGGTGGACCGGCGGTAAGCCGCGGTCAACGATGAGCAAGTGCGCGCTGGCAGAACCGCTGATGCAAGATCAGGCCCAGGGGTGCTAAGCTCTCGGGCCGAGCATGGCTCGCCGGATCTGGGGAGCGGCGCATGGAGTGCCCAAGCTGCCGGGCC
>JAQGID010000443.1 GCA_028291405.1 Rhodospirillales bacterium
CCCCCAACTCGCCAACCCCTCCGCCCTCGATGCTTCGTCGCCTCCCGGCACGGCCCTCACCCTTACCTCCGGATCGCCGGAAACCGTGCGATGCGGCGGAATCGATTTCGGCGCCACCTCAGACATCGCCGGAACGATCTTTCCCAAAGGTAAACCGCCGATCGGCGCCTACGCGCCCACCACACCCTGCCCAGGAGACGCCGTCCGAAATTGACGGCGAATCGGGTTTGCGGAAATCATTTTGGTAATCGCCGCCGCGGACGACGACGCCGCTTTTCCGGCTGGAACCGGGTTTGCTGTCACGATTTCTTCCCGGAAGTGAGATGAATCGTTCTTCGCATGACGGCGATATGGTGTTTTGCCTCATCGTTCTCTCGCTGGACGGCACATGATCAAGGCGGCCGCGCAGACTTTGCTGGGTGAGACCACCCGATACCGCCTACAGCAGATGCTGAGGGCGTTCGCCGGGTCGGGGGGGGATCCTCGGACATCTCCGAGGAATTTCTTTCGTATACTTGCAACATCTGCGGCAAAGCCTGCCGCGACGCGATCTCCGTGCTCCTCGGCGATGGGTCCTCTTGTCCGAAATGCGGATCGTCGTCCCGCTTTCGTGCCGTGATTTATGGCTTGTCGCTCGCGCTTTATGGAAAGAGCCTGCTCGTGCCGGACTTTCCGAAGGACAAACAAATCCGCGGCGCCGGAATGACGGATTGGGTCGGATACGCCTGTCGTTTGGCGACCATATTTGACTACACCAATACGTATTATCACAAGCCGCCTTTCCTCGACGTGACGACCAGCTCTCCGCTGCCGTCCGATCAATATGATTTCCTGTTGTCGTCGGATGTCATGGAGCATGTGCGTCCGCCTGTCTCGGCAGCACTTGCGAACGTCCTCACGATCCTGAAGCCCGGTGGACATTTCATCGTCACGGTGCCGTGCTCCGCCGAGGCGAGCACCCATGAACATTTTCCGGATCTACGCGAGTACGAGGTCGTCAAATTCCGCGAAGGGCTCGTGCTCGTCAATCGAACCGATACCGGGGTTTATCAGGTATTCGACGATCTCGTGTTCCATGGCGGACCGGGCGAGGCGTTGGAATTGCGTTGTTTCTCGCCGAACGGACTAGCCGAGGAGATGCAGGCTGCGGGGTTCGTCGACATCCGCATTCCCGACGAAGACCCCAGCATCGGTTTCGTGCACTCCACACCGCTGCAGGGCGTCCTAGTGATCGGACGCAAGCCGAGCTGATCTCGTCTCGATCATCTCTGCTCGTGTCCTCAACACACTTTCTGCTAACCGGTAGCGATCGAGACGGCGCCCGCAAGCCCAGGGCGTCGGATTTTGATCCTTTGCGTCGCGACGTCGCCCCATGAACCGTCATCTCACGATCGCTCGCGTACGCTGACGGATATTGGTCAGACTGACTGGCTGGAAGGTGGTCACAAAAGCGACGCGCGGCTGGCAATCAAACTCTCATAAACCCTGAGTAGTCTAACGATATAGAAATAAACCAAAAGATCGTCAGCAGGGGAATCGTCGTATGCGAACCGAAATGATGTTCCGCGTTTCGAGCGCGGTCGCTGTCGCCCTCAGCGTAATGACGCCTGTGATGTGTGCTGCGGCGCAGTACGACATCGGCATCGGCATCGGCATCGGCAGCACCTATTCATATCACTCCCTCAATGATCTGACCTGGAATGCCATCAGCCCCGGTGATGAGATCATCATCCATGCCGGGACCTATGGGACGGGTTCGACACAATTTATTTACCTGCCGCAAGGAAGCACGACGAACCCGGTGACGATCCACGGCGCGTGGAGCGAGGCGGTACCGACTATTCATGATACGATATTCTTCAATGGACCGATCGGCGTGACGCTTCAGCAAGTGGCGGTTGCCCCAACTATCTCTGGCGACGCGATCACGGTAACAAACGGCTCATCTGGCGTCGTGATCGTCGGCTGCGAAATCTTCGGCTCCGACGGAGCCGGTATCACCGTTTACAACGGTAGCGGAGCCATCATCGCTTACAACAACATCCACGACAATGCGAATGACGGCATTGGCGTGCATGATATCACTACCCACCCAAGCCAGATCACAGGCAACAGCATCCATCACAACAAAGTACACGCAATCGAAGTGCTCGGAAACAACAACTCCGTTACACAAAACACGATCTGGTCGAACGGGAACGCAACTGGCACCTATCCGACCGATCTCGGTACTTTTGGCACGTCCGGGATTCATATCCTCGGCAGTGTCAGCGGCGGCGGAAAAAACAATATAATCGCCTACAACGTTATCTACGACCAGCACTCTCAGGGGATCGATGGCAACGGGATCGAAGCGGATACCGACGCGAATAATAATCACATCTATTTCAACGTCGTCTACCTGAACGACGGGAACGGCATTCTCATCTTCGACAGTACCGGAAATTGGGCCTACAACAACACGCTCTACGGAAACGGGCGAAACTCCTTCAATGGAGCCGGCGCTTCGCAAGCAGATCTCGCAATCGTAAGCGCATCCGACAGCTTGATGGCGAACAATCTTGTCTATTCGGTACAACCGAGCATTGCGAACTACACCGTCGCCAGCTTCGGGGCGGACAACTATGCCATGACCCACTACAACACGGTCGAAACCAACGTCTTTTGGCCGCTGGGGACGGCCAAGCTCTACGGCTGGACGGACTCGGGCAACGTCCTTCATAGCGGCACCAGCCTCAGCGCGTGGAACACCCTCAAGACCGCCGTGTGGACGGGGTCGGCTGTCGATTTGTCAATGGACCCGCTGCTCTCCAATCCCGGCGCCCTCGTCGCGACGTCGTCTCCCGGCACCGCTCTCACCCTGACCGCCGGATCCAGCGGATCGCCCTTGGCCGTCCGGTGCGGCGGGCTCAATTCCGGCGCCACCACGGACATCGCGGGAACCTCCTTCGCCGCCAGCAAACCGCCGATCGGCGCCTACGCACCGACCACCGCCTGCCCATAAGCGCGGCGCCATGCGGGCGGGAATATTGGACCTGCCCGGGTGCCCGGCGAGCGTCCCCGCGCGCTCGCCGGCCGCGGGTAAGCGATCGTCGATCGCGATCGTCCTTTGCGCCGGGGCTCCTTTGTGGTGAATTCGCTGCATGACCGGGGACAGGCGACCTGCACTGCTGCTCGACCGCGACGGCGTCATCAACGTCGACACGGGCTATCTCCATCGCATCGAGGACTGCCGCTTCGTCGATGGCATCTTCGATCTGGTCGGCCAATTCGCGGCGCGCGGCTTCACGGTCATCATCGTCACCAACCAGGCCGGCATCGGGCGCGGCTATTTCGGCGAGGCGGAGTTCGCAACGCTGATGAACTGGATGCGCTTCGAGTTCCTGCGCCACGGCATCACCATCGCCGGGGTCTATCACTGCCCCGATCATCCGACCGAGGGGATCGGGATCTATCGCCGCGACAATCCCTGGCGCAAGCCGGGGCCGGGTATGTTCCTGCAGGCGGCGGTGGATCATGGACTCGACCTCGCGCGCTCGTGGTCGATCGGCGACAAGGCGAGCGACATCGAGGCCGGTCGCGCCGCCGGCGTCGGGACGCTGGTACTCTTCGATCCGGCGGCCGCCGCGGTCGGCCGGATCGACGACGCCTGGGTCGTGCCGCGCCTTGCCGATGTCAGCGAGCTGCTGCTGGCGGCGAGTGCGGAATGAACGCGAGGGGCGCCTCGTTGTCGGGCACAATTCAGATCCTTCGCCCGCTGCTGGGCGGGTGAGGAGCCGGTACATGCTGACGTTGAAGGGATTTCGTATGCGTGAAGCGGCCCGGGTGGCGCGGTGAAGGTCCTGGTAACCGGCGGCGCCGGCTTCATCGGCACTTCGGTCGTGCGCCACCTGCTCGGCGAGCATGGCGCCGCGGTCGTCAACCTCGACAAGCTGACCTATGCCGGTTCGAACCCGCCGCTCGGCGAGCTTGCCGCACCGGGTCGCTATTGGCTCGAGGTCGCCGACGTGGCCGACGGCCCACGCGTCCGCGAGATCTTCGCGCGCCACCGCCCCGATGCCGTGATGCACCTCGCCGCCGAGACGCATGTCGACCGCTCGATCGACCGGCCCGACGATTTCATCGCGACCAATCTGCTCGGCACCTTCACGCTGCTCGAGGCGGCGCGCGACTATTGGCGGGGCCTGGCGGCGGCGGAAGGCGCGCGCTTTCGCTTCCACCACATTTCGACCGACGAGGTGTTCGGCTCGCTCGGCGCCGACGGCCGCTTCACCGAGGAGACGCGGTACCAGCCGAACAGCCCCTATTCGGCGAGCAAGGCGGGCGCCGACCATCTCGTGCGCGCCTGGCACGCGACCTATGGCTTGCCGGTGGTGACGACGAATTGCTCGAACAACTACGGGCCCTGGCAGTTTCCCGAGAAGCTCATCCCGCTCGTCATCCTCAACGCGCTCGACGGCGCGGCGCTGCCGGTCTATGGCACCGGCGGGAATGTCCGCGACTGGCTTCACGTCGAGGACCACGCCCGCGCCCTGGCCTTGGTGCTGCAGCATGGCCGGACCGGCGAGACCTACAACGTCGGCGGCGGCGAGGAGCGCAGCAACATCGAGATCGTGCGGCAGATCTGCGCCATTCTCGACGAGGCGCGGCCGGACTCGCCGCATCGGCCGCACGACCGGCTGATCCGCTTCGTCGCCGACCGGCCCGGCCACGATCAGCGCTATGCGATCGACGATACGAAGCTGCGGCACGAGCTGCGCTGGGCGCCGCGCGAGAGCCTGGAGAGCGGGCTGCGCAAGACCGTGCGCTGGTATCTCGACAACCGCGACTGGTGGGCGCCGATCCGCAGCGGCGTCTATCGTGGCGAGCGGCTGGGCACCGCCGCTTCCGTCGCACCGTGAAACGACACGAGGCATAAAGGGGCAGGGGGGCATGAAGGGCATCATTCTCGCGGGCGGCTCGGGCACGCGGCTCTATCCGCTGACCCGCGCTTTCTCCAAGCAGTTGCTGCCAATCTACGACAAGCCGATGATCTACTACCCGCTGTCGACGCTGATGCTCGGCGGCATGCGCGACATCCTGATCATCACGACGCCGGGCGACGCCGCCGCCTTCCGCACCCTGCTCGGCGATGGGCGGCAATGGGGCATCTCCTTGTCCTACGCTGTCCAGCCGCGGCCGGACGGGCTCGCCCAGGCCTTCCTGATCGGCCGCGACTTTCTCGCCGGCGAGGGCTGCGCCCTGATGCTGGGCGACAATCTCGTCTACGGCGACGGGCTGACAGCGGAATTGCAGAGCGCCGCGGCGCGGACCGACGGCGCGACGGTCTTCGGCTATCGCGTCGGCGAGCCGCAGCACTACGGCGTCGTCGAGTTCGACAAGGCGGGCCAGGCGGTCTCGATCGAGGAAAAGCCGGCGGCGCCCCGCTCGGACTGGGCCGTCACCGGCATGTATTTCTATGATCGCGACATCGTCGAGATCGCCGCCGCGGTGAAGCCGTCGGCGCGCGGCGAGCTTGAGATCACGGACGTCAACAACGCCTATCTCCGCGCCGGCAAGCTGAAGGTCGAGCGGCTCGGGCGCGGCTATGCCTGGTTCGACACGGGGACGCACGACTCACTGCTCGAGGCGTCGGATTTCGTCCGCATGCTGGAGAAGCGGACCGGCCAGAAGATCGGCTGCCTCGAGGAGATCGCCTTCCGCCAGGGCTTCGTCGACGCCGAGCAGCTCCTGCGCCTGTCGCACGAGCTGGGCAAGTCCGACTACGGCAAGTACCTCGCCCGCCTCGCCGCCGAGGAAGGCTGAGCCTCAGGCGGTGTCGCGCCGCGCCTGGCGCGAGACGTTGAGCAGGCGCGGCGCGAAGACGCGCTCGCTGCCGAGCTCGCGCACCAGCAAGTCGTAGACCGCCTGCGGCGCACGATGGTCGGTGACGATCACGGCGTCGATCTCGCCGAACGAGGCGAGATCGAGCGATTGCTGCCGGCCGGCGGGCGGCGGCGCGATCTCGAGAATGCCGATCAGCGTGACGCCGCTGCTCGTCGCATAAAGCGCGGCGATCTCGGCGAGCTCGCCGCCGCCGCACAGCAGGATGCGGTGCCAACCGCGCGCGGCGCAGGCCTCGAAGGCCTCGCGGCATTGCGTCCGCGCCAGGCGGAAGAAATCGAAGGAATAGGAGAGGTATTGCGCCGTCAGCCGGCTTTTCTCGGCAAAGCCCTGCGGCGTCAGGTAGTAGACGTAGCGCCGCGCCGGCGCCTGACTCACCTTGATCAGCCCCTTGCCGATGCAGCGCTTGATATAGGCATTGGCGAGGCCCAGCGCGATGCCGAGGTCGCGCGCCAGCACTCGCTGGGTTACGGCGCTGCTCTCGTCGACGGCGTTGAGGACGCCGAGAGTGATCCGCGAATCGGCGTCCGCTTCCGGCGTCAACGCCGGAGATGCGGCGCGTTTCTCCGCATGCTGAATCGTCGTGTTCACCTTCCGAACATAGGCTGTTCGTCCGGTGAACGTCAATCCGGTTACGGATTGGCGTCCGCGGCCGCCGGCACCTCGTCCTCGGTGAGGGCGCCGTACCAGCCCTTCTCCGAGATGTCGAAGATGATGCCTTCGGGGTCGCGGAACTTGCGCTCGAAGTTCATGCCCTGGGGATCGCCGAGATCGAAGCAGTACTGGCCGCCGAGCGCCTCGATGCGCTGCTGCGAGGCAGCGAGATCGGTGACGCGGAAGCCGAAATGATGCGTGCCCCGGACGCCGTCGGCGGTCGGCGCGCCGGGGCGGTTGGTCTTTTCGTAGTTGAGCACTGCGAGGTTCATGACGCCGTCGGTCAGGTAGACCGCGACGTCCTTGACCTCGAAGGCCCGCTTCATGTCGAAGACCGTCTCATAGAATCGCGCCGATTCTTCCATGTTCCGGACGACCAGCGCGACGTGCCGCAGCTTTCCCATGATACCCCTCCTATGGTTGTTCGATGCCATCGACCGCGAACCGCGAGAAGGCCGCCGCAATCAGCTGCGGATCGAGACCGTCCGCGATGAACGTCAGAGAGCTTTGCCGCTTCCCGTCGGGCGGAGCCAGCCGAGTCTCCGGAAAGATCGTGTCGCGCACGATCTGGACGACGAGAAGCGCGTCGTCGCCGGTGTCGAGAAGCCCTTTGACGCGCAGCAGCTTGTCGCCGTAACGCTCGACGAAGCCCTGCAGGACGCTGGATAATTCCGCCCGGTCGACGCGACCGAGCTCGATCGAGACGACGTTCGGATGCGCATGATGATGATGATGCGGCGTCGTCGACGATGCATTCGGGATCGGCTTCTGGCGTTCGCTGTCGAGCAGAAGCTCCGGCGCGATCTCGCCGAGCACCGCATGATGGATGGCCGCAGTGGGATTGAGCGACGCGAGACGCGCCGTCAGATCCTCGGACGCGGCGAGGTCGGATTTGGTTAAGACGACCGTGTCGGCGACGGCGGCCTGCAGCATTGCTTCATGGTGACGGTCGAGCGTCGCCGCGCCGGCGAGGCAATCGACGGTGCAGACGACGCTGTGCAGGCGGTAGCGCTCGGCGACCAGCGCGTCGGCGAAGAGTCCGGCGAGGATCGGGGCGGGCTCGGCGAGGCCGGTCGTCTCGACGACGAGGCGTTGGAAGCGCGGGATCTTGCGGTGCAGCCGCTGCCAGAAGAGATCCTGCAGGCTGCTCGTCAGATCATCGCGCAGCGTGCAGCAGACGCAGCCGTTCTCCAGCAGTTGCGTCATCTCGCTGGCGCCGCGCAGCAGCGTGTGGTCGAGGCCGATCGCGCCGATCTCGTTGACGATGACGGCCGTATCGGCGAA
>JAQGID010000451.1 GCA_028291405.1 Rhodospirillales bacterium
CCCTCTATCACCCTCTATCACCCTCTATCACCCTCTATCACCCTCTATCACCCTCTATCACCCTCTATCACCCTCTATCACCCTCTATCACCCTCTATCACCCTCTATCACCGCAAGGACGGGCGGATCGTCAAGACGGCGGACGACCTGCTGTCGGCGCGGCGCTATGCGATGATGATGCGGCGCTATGCGCAGGGGGAGACGGCGGCGCGCTGGGGAGGGGCGCTGACCTACGACTCGCGCTGGATCGTGTAAGCGGCAGGGGGTCCATGCAACCGGTTCATATCATGTGATAATTTTTCAACAGGCAAAAAGCGGAATTCCGGGACCGGCGAGACCGTGGCTTCTTTGCAACAGGCGGAACTTTCCTCGCCGACGGCGGCGCAATTCGAGGAACGTGGATCGGGAGGGGGTCGTTATCGGTCCCGGAGCAACTACTTGCTTTGCGCCGAGACGCATGACCCGCCGTCCCGGCGCACTTGGGGGCACTCTCCTCACGTTATCGTTCGATGATGGATCACCCTGATGCCCAAAGCCGGGTCGAGATACTAAGGAAACTGCTGATGTATAAGCGCCAAACCGTCATACGGACCGCCCTGGGACTGTCCCTCGCCGCGGCGACATCGATTCTCTGCGTTCCGGCTCAGGCGCAGACGAACTCCGACTACGGCATGCAGCGCGAGAAGGGCTGGTATGTCGGCGCCGGCCTCGGAGCCAATTTCCAGGAGGACAACCACTTCGCGCTCGGTGCGAGCAATACGCAGTACAATTGGGGGCCGGTCGGAATCGCGAGTGTCGGCTATGCCTTCGGCAACAGCTTGCGGCTCGAGATCGAGCCGGGCTATCGCTACAACGACGTCGACAAGATCAGCGGCACCGGCGCCGGCGGCGGCCGCTCGCAGATCTTCAGCACGATGGGCAACGTCCTGTGGGACTTCAATCAGCTGCAGCTCATGGGCATTCCGCTGGTGCCGCATGTCGGCGCCGGCGTCGGCTGGGCCCATATCTGGGATCAGGAAGGCCCGCACGGCGGCCTGCAGGTCAAGGGGCAGAGCGATGCCGTCGCCTACCAGGCGATCGGCGGCGTCGAGTACGGGCTGACGCCGCAGCTCAAGCTCGGCGTCGACTACCGCTACTTCGTGTCGCAGGACAACGATTTCCGCGTCAACACCGTGGGGGGGCCGAAGACCAGGGTCGGCGATTTCAACGACCATGCGATCATCTTTACCGTGCGCTATTCCTTCGGTGCGCCTCCGGCGCCGATGCCGGCATCGGTCGCCCCGGCAACCCCAGCCCCGGCGCCCGCTCCGGCGGCGCGTAACTACACCGTCTACTTCGACTTCGACCGCTCGGACATCACGCCGGACGCGAAGCCGATCATCCAACGCGCCGCGAGCGATGCCAACTCCGGCAACGTCACGCATATCGCGGTCACCGGCTATACCGACCGCGCCGGCCCGGACAGCTACAACCAGAGGCTGTCGGTTCGCCGCGCCGCCGCGGTCAAGGCGGAACTCATCCGCGACGGCGTGCGCGCGGACGAGATCACCACCACCGGCATGGGCGAGAAGGATCCGGCGGTGCCGACTCCGGACGGCGTCCGCGAGCCGCGCAACCGTCGCGTCGTGATCGACCTGCAGGGCGCCGGAGCCTAACCGCTCCCCACCCGACAGACGACCCTAGGAACCGCCCTCGTCGCAAGACGAGGGCGGTTTTCTTTTGCCCGCACGGCGGGCCAGCAAGGCTATCGCCCGCCGCCACCCAGGATTTCGTCGCTTCCGTACTTGATTTCATTGAAACGAATAAAGTCGCGAAAATGGATAGACGATAAAACTCAAGGTTCAATAAAACTTCTGGTGAATATAACTGTGGATTAGTTCCATTCTGCCGACCAATTTCTCAGGTTTTAACCCGGTATTAACGTTTAAATTTTTTAATCCAGCCGTCACAAGCGATTTCTGATAATTTTTAGCCCGGAGCATTGGGGACGATATGGCGAATACCTTGGACCTATCCAACTTCAAGCTGACCTTCGATGACGAATTCAACAGTTTCAAGTCATCGCCGAGCGGGGCCAACGGCGCCTGGAAGTCGACATTCTACTTCGGCGGTCGAACGCTTTCGGGGAACGGCGAGCAGGAATTTTATTCCGACAGCTCGGTCGGGGTTAATCCGTTCAGCCTGCAGAACGGCGCGCTGCAGATCAGCGCGACGCCGGGCGGGAACGCCGGCGGACTCGCCTACAACTCGGGTCTGATCACCACCGAGGGCAACTTCACCCAGACCTACGGCTATTTCGAGATGCGCGCCAAGCTGCCCGCGGGACAGGGCATGTGGCCGGCGTTCTGGCTGCTGCCGGCCGACAAATCATGGCCGCCGGAACTCGACCCGCTGGAGGCGTTCGGCGCCACCAATGCCAACGGCGAGGGCGGCAGCAACAAAATCCACATCGGCGAGATCTCGGGCAACTCGTCGCAGAGCAACGGCAATTGGGTCACCGTGCCAAGCAACGTCACGACCGGCTATCACAGCTATGGCGTCGACTGGGAGAAGAGCAACGTCAGCTATTATTTCGACGGTCAGCAGATCGCGCAATTCGCGACGCCGGCGGATATGAACAAGCCGATGTACATGCTCGCCAATCTCGCGGTCGGCGGCAGCTGGCCTGGCAATGCGGCGGGCGAAAGCGCCCAGATGAACATCGACTACATCCGCGCCTATTCAAGCGCGGCCGGCGCCAAGGCGGTCGCGATGCAGCCGATCTCCTCGCCGGACGGCGCGTCGACCGGCCCCTCGTCCAACCCGTCTCCCAGCCCGGCGCCCACTCCGGCGCCGACCCCCGCCCCGACGCCGAGCCCCAGCGCCGGCGGTGGTGCGGACACGCTGGTGCTGCACGTCTCGGCCGATCGCTACCTCGGTAATCCGCAGTTCACCGTCAAGGTCGACGGCGTCCAGATCGGCGGCGTCCAGACGACCGGCGCCTCGCACGGCCAGGGGCAGTGGGACGACATTACCCTGACCGGCAATTTCGGCGTCGGCGCGCATCAGGTCGACGTCACATTCATCAACGATTCCTGGGACGGCAAGGGGACCGGCGACGGTCACGACCGCAACCTCTATGTCGGCTCGCTGACCCTCGACGGCACGACGACACAGGGCGGCGCGGCGGGCACGCTGATGGCGGACAGCACCGCCAGCTACCATCTCAGCATCACCGGCTCGCCGTCGCCCTCGCCCGCCCCCGCCCCCACCCCCGCGCCGACGCCGACGGGCGGCTCGGCCGATGCGGCGCATCCGACGCCCGACGTCGCCCACGCGTGGGTCGAGGCCGGCAGCAACGGCGTCGCGACCGGCGGCAGCGGCGCCGACGAGCTCTACAACACGGCCGGGGGCCAGACGCTGATCGGCAACGGCGGCAACGACGTCTTCCACATCGGCAGCCACGCCGACACGACGATCATCGAGCAGGGCACCGGCATCTCGGACGTCTCGGAATGGGCGACGCAGTACACGCTTCCCGACGGCGTCAACAATCTCGAGATCAACGGCAACTATGCCCAGCGCGCGACCGGCAACGCGCTGGCCAATTGGATCACCGGCAGCGACGGCAACGACGTGATCAACGGCGCCGGCGGCAACGACACGATCGTCGTGGGCAAGGGCGCCAACGTCCTGACCGGCGGGACGGGAAACGACACCTTCGTTTTCCCCGACGTCGCCGACAAGGGCAACCACGTCACCGATTTCACGTCCGGCCAGGATCTTCTCGACCTGCGCAGCCTGATGAAATCCGCGGGCTATGGCGGCACCGACCCGGTGAAGGACAATGTCCTCCACCTCGTCCAATCGGGCGGTGACACGAATGTCGTGATCGACCCGCATCACAACGGCGACGCGGCCTCGCACGTCGTCGTGACGCTGGACCACATCCTGCCCTCGGCGGTCAAAGTCGGCACCGACATCGTCTGGCACTGACAAGCGACCGGGGGGCGGCCGAGGCTGCCCCCGGCGATGCGACAGCGTGAACTTCCCCTCGGCGCGATCCCGGCGCTATGCTTCGTCGCGCAACGCGACGAACGCGCGCCGAGCAGGGAGGCGACACGGAATGGCCGGTCCGGCATTCACCAAAGGGCTGCACGATTTCGGCAACGGCTGTTTCGGCTATCTGCAGCCGGACGGCGGCTGGGGCTTGAGCAATGCCGGGCTGGTCGTCGACCGCGGCGAGAGCCTGCTCGTCGACACGCTGATGGACCTCGACCTGACGCGCGACATGCTGGCGAGCATCCGCCAAGCGGTCCCGGCGGCATCGCGCATCGGCACCGTCGTCAACACGCACTCGAACCCTGATCACACTTTCGGCAACGAGCTCGTCGGCGGCGCCGAGATCATTTCCTCGGACGCCTGCCTCGAGGAGATGCAGGCACAGGGCCAGCCGCGCGACAGCGCGCTGCGCCGCGACTGGCGCAAGTTCGGCGAGGCCGGCGCCTTTTTCAACGAGGTGATGTGGAGCCGCTTCGACCATGACGCCGTGACGCTGACGCTGCCGACCCGCAGCTTCAGCGGCGAGCTCACGCTCAGCGTCGGCGACAAGGAGGTTCGCCTCGTCGAGGTCGGGCCGGCGCATACCGGCGGCGACATCATCGCCTATGTCCCCGGCGACCGCACCGTCTTCGCCGGCGACATTCTCTTCATCAACGGCCACCCGATCGTCTGGGCCGGTCCGGTCGCCAATTGGCTCAAGGCCTGCGACCTCATCCTATCCTGGGATGTCGAGACGATCGTCCCCGGCCATGGGCCGCTGACCGACAAGGCCGGCGTGCGCGCCGTCAAACGCTATCTCGAATACGTCTGGGAGGAGGCGCGCAAACGCTACGACGCCGGGATGGGCTACGAGGCGGCGGCGCGCGACATTCCGCTCGCCGCCTTCGCCGATTGGATCGATCCCGAGCGCATCGTCCTCAACGTCTTCGCGGCCTACCGGGAGTTCGCCAACGACACCGCGCCCTTCGACCGCATCCCGGTGCTGAGCGCGGCGGCCCGGCTCTATTTCGAGCGCAAGAAAGCAACCGGCAAATCGCATCATTGATCGATCAACGGGGGGATACGAGGATGCGACGCTTGCTTCTGCTTCTCGCGACCATCCTGCTCGGCGCCGGTGCGGCGCAGGCCCAGCCGCAGACGAAAATCCTCATCGGCTATACCGCCGTCGCCGAATACGCGAGCGCGATGATCGCCAAGGAGGAGGGCTTCTTCGCCAAGCGCGGCCTCGACGTCGAGCTCGTCGCGGTTCAGCTCAACTCGACGATCCCGGCGGCGCTGGTCAGCAACTCGCTGCAGATGGGGATCCCGACACCGTCGATCCTGCTGCAGGCGAACGATGGCGGGCTCGATCTCGTGATCATCGGCAACGTCTCGGTGAGCGACCCCTCCGCCGATAGCAATGCCGTGCTGGTGCGTCCGGGCAGCGGCCTCAAGACGCCGCAGGATCTGATCGGCAAGAAGGTCGCGGTGCCCGGCCTCAACGCGCTCATCCATGTGCTGTTCCGCGAATGGCTGACCGTCAAAGGCGTCGACTACAAGCAGGTCATCTTCGTCGAAGGCGCCATGCCGCAATTGGGCGAGATGCTGAAGGCCGGCTCGGTCGACGCCGTCGTGCTGGTCGATCCGTTCTATCACCGCGTGCTCGCCGCCGGAATGGGCGAGGTGCTGTCGCGCTACAACGCCGATCTGCCGGCCGGCATCGCGACCTCGTTCTATGCGACGACGCGCGAATGGGCGAACGCGCATTCCGAGGCGGTGAAGGGGCTGCAGGCGGCGATGCGCGAGGCCAACCAGTTCCACAAGGACAATCCCGAGGCGTGGCGGCCGATCGTCGGCAAATACATCAAGCTGCCGCCGGAGGTCCTGGCGACGCTGCGTCCGCCCAATCTCGATTTCGAGATCACGCCGCAGCAGATCGACCAATGGGCCGACATCATGACGCGGCAGGGCATGCTGACGCATAAGCCCGATGCGGCAGCGATCATCATCCGCTGAGGGAGGAGCGATCATGGCGAACGGCGTGCGGCGGGTGGTGACGGGCCATGATCGCGAAGGCCGCGCCATCGTGGTCCGCGATGCCGTGGTGGGCGCTAACGAGCGCGACAACGGCCAGGTACGGTTCGTCAAGATCTGGACGACCGACCGGAGCCCGGCGGACAACATGGACGAGCGCGACGCCGCGTTGCGGGAGAGCGGCCTCACCGTTTCCGGCGGCTCGGTCCTGCGCGTCACCGACGTGGCGCCCGGCCATCGCTCGCCGATGCACCGCACGAGTTCGGTCGACTACGGTATCGTGCTGCAAGGCGAGATCGACCTCGAGCTCGACGACGGATCGGTCACGCGCGTGCGCGCCGGCGAGATCGTCGTGCAGCGCGGCACGATCCACGCCTGGGTCAACAACACGAGCGAGTGGTGCCGGATCGCCTTCGTCCTGATCGATGCGGCGCCGGTGATGGTCGCGGGAAAGACGCTGGAACCTACGGGACACTGAGTACCCGCCCATACGGAGAGACATGATGCCGAGCAGTGCGACGAAGCCGACCGTGATCGCGATCGAAGAGCATTACTGGGACCGCGAGGTCACCAACCATTTCACCGGCGTCGACGTGACGCGCGGCTCGACCGGGCTGGTCGAGCGGCTCTACGATCTCGGCGCGCTGCGCCTCAAGGAGATGGACGAGGCGGGGGTCGACATCCAGGTGATGTCGCACGGCGCTCCGGCGACCCAGCGGCTCGATCCCGAGACCGCGGTGCGGGTCGCGCGCGGCGCCAACGACCGACTGCACGATTTCGTCAGCACGCGCCCCGACCGCTTCGCCGCCTTCGCGGTGCTGCCGACGCCGGACCCGAAGGGCGCGGCGGACGAGCTCGAACGCGCCGTCACCAAGCTCGGCTTCAAGGGCGCCATGGTGCATGGGCTGACCAATGGCGCGTTCCTAGACGAGAAGCGGTTCTGGCCGATCTTCGAGCGGGCGCAGGCGCTCGATGTACCGATCTATATGCACCCGGCGGTGCCGCATCAGGCGGTGATCGACGCCTACTACAAGGACTACGCCAAGGATTTCCCGGGGCTGTTGACCGCCGGCTGGGGCTTCACTGTCGAGACCGCGACGCAGGGCATCCGCCTGGTGCTGAGCGGCGTCTTCGAGGCTTATCCCAGGCTCAAGATCGTGCTCGGCCACCTTGGCGAAGGGCTGCCGTTCTCGCTGTGGCGGATCGATCAGGCGCTATCGCGCGCCGGCAATCGCGCGATGTCGTTCCGCGATATCTTCTGCGAGCATTTCTACATCACGACGAGCGGCAATTTCTCCAACCCGGCGCTGCTCTGCTGCGTCCAGGAGATGGGCGTCGACCGCATCCTCTTCTCGGTCGACTGGCCGTTCGTCGCCAACGCGCCGGGCGTCAAATGGATGACCGACGAGGTGCCGCTGTGCAAGGAGGACAAGGCGAAGATTCTCGGCGGCAACGCCAAGCGCCTGCTGCGAATGTGAGCGGAACAACTACCCACACCCGACGCCGCTGCCGTTAATCAGACAGCTTCCACGACGCGAAGCCGCAGCCGACGTAGACTTCCGGCGACGGGAAATAGTCGATCAGCTCGAAGCCGCGACTTCCGGCGGCGGCGTGGGCCACGACCCAGTTGCGCACCTCGTGGCCGCCATTGCCGGTCGTGCGAAGCGCCGGCTCGAGGAAGTCGACGATCCCGGCGTCGTCCCCCGAATTCAGCGCGGCGATGCAGCCGCGATCGAAGGCTTCGTCGACCTCGCCCATCGTCCGCTCGCCGATCGAATGGCTGAGCCCACCGGTCGCGAGGATCGCGACGCGGCGCGTCTCCGGGAAGGAGGCGATCGCCTTGGCGAGCAGCCGGCCCCAGGCGAGGCAACGCCGGATGCTCGGCATCGGCGGCTCGAGGTCGTTCAGGATGAGCGGCACGATGCGCGGCAGCGGCGCGAGGTTCATGCGCAGCAGCGGGATGCAGAATCCGTGATCCAGCGTCAGCCGGTGCGAAGACGAGGGCTCGAAATCCTCGGCGAGCGCGGTCGCGAGAATGTGTCTGCCGAGCGCCGCATCGCCGGCCAGGGTCCGGGCGAAATCCTTGAGGAAGGGCTCGGGCGGCCCCTCGTGTTCCTCGCCGACCCCGATGCAGACGCTCGGCAGATTGTCGATGAAGAAATTGACCCAGTGATCGGGCGAGATCTCGATCACCGTGTCGGCGCGCGAATCCGTCAGGCGCCGCCCGAGCTCGCCGAAGTCGCGGGTGAAGCGCGCCCGAAGCGGCTCCGGCAGGCTCTGCCAGTCGCGGCCGATCAGCGGGCCGTGGCTTGCCGCGAAGACGCCGACGAGATCAGCCATGCGCGTTCTCCGCCGGAAGGGCCCTCAGCCGGGCGATGAAATCCGCGTCGCTCATCCCGACGCAGCTGAAGTAATAGCGCAGCAGATAGGCGTTGACCCGCGGCGCGAGGAACTCGATGTCGTCGGCGAGGACCGCGGCGCGGACCTCGGGCGCCAGCGGATAGCGCGCGATGACCGCCTGGCGATCGGCACGGTACTCGCCGACGGCGCGCGGACCCTGCAGATCGAAGAACATTTTGCTCAGCCAGTAATCGGTCATCGTCGCCTCGGCTCAGGGATGGATGAAGGGCCAGGGCGAGACCTCGGCGCCCGGCTCGCCCGGCACCTCGATCAGCACCGGCGCCTGGTCGGCGAGGGCGCGCGCCAGCGTCGTCTTCAGCTCGGCCGCGGTCGTCGCGCGATAGCCGATCGCCCCGAAGCTCTCGGCCAGCTTGACGAAGTCGGGGTTGACGAGGCTCGAGCCGATGAAGCGGCCGCCAAAATTATTCGTTTGGTCACGTAGCACGTTGCCGAAGCTGCGGTTGTTGAACACGATGGCGACGAGGTTGATGCCATGCTGGACCGCCGTCGCGAGCTCCTGGATGCCGAACATCAGCCCGCCGTCGCCGTTGATCGAGACGACCGCGCGGTCGGGATGCGCGACCTTGACGCCGAGCGCGCTCATGAAGCCGAAGCCGAGATTGTCCTGATAGCCGCAGGTGACGAAGAGCCGCGGCGCATAGACCGGGAAGGCGAAGCGCGCGGTGAACCCGACCTGGCAGATCTCCTCGACGAGAAAGCCGTCGCGCGGCAGCACGTCGCGAATCGCGTCGAGATAGGCCAGCTGCGGCTGAACCCGCTCCGCCTCGCGCCGCGCCGCCGCCTTGACCTCGGCGAACTCCGCCGCGCGCGAGGCGCGCTTGAAGACACGCGGCGTCAGCGCGTCGATCAGGGCATTGGTTCCCGCCTTGGCATCGGTGACGATGCCGACATCGACCGGGCGGCGGATCATCTCCGCCGGATCGATGTCGATGCGGACGATCTTCAGCCCGTCGGGCAGCTTGCGCCAGCGCAGGTACTGCAGCTCCATCCGCGTGCCGATCGCGATCAGCAGATCGGTCTTCGGCCAAAGCCGATAGGCGGCGTGGAACGGCAGGCCGTAGGGCGTGTCGTCGGCGACGATGCCGCGACCGCTGCGATGCGACGTCACCGGCGCCTGCAACAGCCGCGCCAGCGCCTCGATCTCGGCCCCGGCCTCGATCGCGCCGGAACCGAGCATGATCATCGGGTTGGCGGCGGATGCGATCAGCCGCGCGGCGCGATCGATCGCGTCGGGATCGGGCTGCGGCGGGGGCATCGCGACCGATCGCGCCTCGCGATAGGCCAGCGCCTGAATGCCGAGCGTGTCCCAGGGACATTCGACGGCGACTGGCCGGGTGCGGCCGCTGATCATCTGGCGGATCGCCTCCGCGACGACACGCGGCGCCTCGGTCGGATGATCGATGCGGCCGGCGAATTTCGTCAGGGTCCGCAAGGTCGCAAGCTGGTCCGGCAATTCATGGAGGATGCCGTGGCCGCGGCCGATCTCGGCCGACGGGATCTCGCTGGTGACGCAGATGACCGGCGCATTTCCGGAATAGCCGGTCGAAAGCGCCGCCGCGGTGTTCAGGACCCCCGGACCGGGAACGCAGGTATAGGCGCCGATGCGGCCAGAGGACTTGGCGTAGCCGTAAGCCATGTAGGCGGCGCCCTGCTCGTGCCGGCTGCCGATGACGCGGATCTCGTCGCGCCGCTCGTAGAATGCGTCGAAGAGCTTGTAGGTGTGGGCGCCCGGGATGCCGAAGACGGTGTCGACGCCGTTGCCGATCAGCGTATCGACGATGCCCTGACCCGCCGTCATCACCTTTGCCTGTGGCTGCGTCTGCGACATCATCCCTCCCGACCGCCGCGCCGGCTCGCCCGTTGGCCCGAGCTCGACACGGCCATTCCAACGCCGATTAGACCCCGCTTCGGCGCCGCGAGGAAGGCGGGAAAATGCAAGGGCGGCGAAATCGTCGCGACGCCCGCGCTCCGAGAACCTATCTTAGATACGATCGTGCCGCTTCTCTCCCGCCCGAGAGCGCGCGGGCACTTGGCTCCGCAACCCCGTGACCTGCAGGTAGGAATGACCGAGAACCCGCTGCTCGCGCCCTGGACCGAACCCTTCGGATTGCCGCCATTCGCGGCGATCAAGCCGGAGCACTATCCCCCGGCCTTCGATCGCGGCATGGACGAGCAGCTCGCCGAGATCGCGGCGATCGCAAAATCCGCGGACGCGCCGAGCTTCGCCAATACGGTCGAGGCGATGGAGCGCAGCGGCCAGCTGCTCGGCCGCGTCAGCCGGGTGTTCTTCAACCTCAGCTCGAGCGCCACCAATGATGCGCTCGAGGCGATCGCGCGGGACTACGCGCCGAAGCTCGCCGAGCATCAGTCGCGCATCAACCTCGATCCCGATCTGTTCGGGCGGATCGCCGATCTCCATGCGCGACGCGAGACGCTCGGGCTGGCGACCGACCAGATGCGGCTGCTCGAGCGGCTGCACCTCGATTTCGTGCGCAGCGGCGCCTTGCTCGACCCGGCCGGGAAGCAGCGGATGGCGGAAATCTCGGGGCGGCTGGCGACGCTGCACACGTTGTTCGGACAGAACGTGTTGCACGACGAGGAGGATTGGCAGCTCGTTCTCGACGCGGCCGATCTCGAAGGGCTGCCCGAATTCGCCCGCAACGCGGCGGCGCAGAAGGCGGCGGACCGCGGCATCGCCGGGCGCTACGTCATCACCCTGGCGCGCTCCTCGGTCGAGCCGTTCCTCACCTTCTCGTCCCGGCGCGACCTGCGGCAGACTGCCTACGAGGCCTGGACGAATCGCGGCTACCACGACGGCTTGCACGACAACCGGCCGCTGATCCACGAGATCCTGGTGCTGCGCGCCGAGCTCGCCAGGCTGCTCGGCTACGACAGCTACGCCGTCTACCGGCTCGACGATTCGATGGCGAAGGAGACGGCGGCGGTCGAGCGGCTGCTGTCGCAGGTCTGGGAGCCGGCGAAGCGCAAGGCGGCGGCGGAGCGGATTGCGCTGCAGGAGCTGGCGATGCGCGAGGGGACGAATGCGGCGATCGCGAAATGGGACTGGCGCTATTACGCCGAGAAACTGCGGCAGGCGAAGTACGACATCGACGAAGCCGAGGTGAAGCCGTATTTCGTGCTCGAGAACATGGTGCAGGCCGCCTTCGACACGGCGCACCGCCTGTTCGGCGTCAACTTCGCCGAGCGCCAGGGGCTGCCGCTCTATCACCCGGACGTCCGCGTCTACGAGGTGACGGACGATGCCGGCGGCCATGTCGGGATCTTCCTGCACGACAATTTCGCGCGTACTGGCAAGCATTCCGGCGCGTGGATGAGCAGCTTTCGCGACCGCGATTCGCTCGACGGCGAGGTCGCGCCGATCATCGTCAACAACAACAATTTCGCCAAGGCGACGCCGACGCTGCTGAGTTTCGACGAGGCGGAGACGCTGTTCCATGAGTTCGGTCACGGGCTCCACGGGCTGCTGAGCCGGGCGCGCTACCCGTCGCAAGCCGGCACCTCGGTGCGGCGCGACTTCGTCGAGTTCCCCTCGCAGATCTACGAGCATTGGCTGGCGGCGCCGGAGACGCTGCGTAAATACGCCGTCCATTACGAGACCGGCGCGCCGATTCCCGAGGATTTGCTGCGCCGTCTGCTCGAGGCGCGGAATTTCGACCAGGGTTTCGCAACCGTCGAGTACACCGCCGCGGCGCTGCTCGACATCGCCTTCCACACGGATCCGTCGCCGGCGACGATCGACGTCGAGACCTTCGAGCAGGCGGTCGTGTCGCGGATCGGCATGCCGCCGGAGATCGCTGTCCGCCATCGCCCGGCGCATTTCCAGCACCTCTTCAGCGGCAGCGGCTATGCCGCCGGCTATTACGCCTATCTCTGGGCCGAGGTGCTCGACGCCGATGGGTTCGAGGCCTTCGCCGAGGCTGGCGATGTCTTCGAGCCCCACCTCGCGGCGCGGCTCAAGGACATCTACGCGTCGGGCGACACGCGCGACCCCATGGAGCTCTACCTCGCCTTCCGCGGCCGCGCGCCGCGGATCGAAGCCCTGCTGAAGCATCGCGGACTCGCCGCGGCGGAATAGGTCGGACGACGTCAGGTCGCGTCGGCGCGGCCGAGGTGGGCGAGCTTGTCCGGGTTGCGCACGACGTAGATCGCCGTAATCCGGCCGTCGACGATCTCGAATGCCGTCGTCTGCAGGCCGCCGTCCTCGAAGACCGAGACGAAACCGGCCATCCCGTTGATCGTGGCGAAGCGCATCGAAATCGTTGCCGGCTGGGTGAACTTGCGGGAAACGCCGATGCTGAAGCGGACGATGCGGTCGCGGCCCATGATGACCTGCAGCGCCGCTTTGCGCTTGCCGCCGCCGTCGGTGTGCAGCGTCGCGTCCGCGGCGAGGAGACCGGCGAGCGCGCCGACGTCGCCGACGCGGACTGCCGTCGCGAAGGCTTCGGCGATGGCGCGGCCGCCGTCCGCTGGGATCGCGCAACGCGCCCGGGACTCGCGAATATTGGCGCGTGCCCGCGCGACGAGCTGGCGGCACGCCGCTTCGCTGCGCTCGAGCAGCGTCGCGACCTCGGCGTAGTCGACGTCGAAGATCTCGTGCAACAGGAAGGCGGCGCGCTCCAGCGGCGACAGCCGCTCGAGCGCCAACATCAGACCGACCGAGAGGTCATCGGCGTATTCGCTGGCGCTCTCCGTCGAAAATCCCGCGGCCTCCACCACCGGCTCGGGCAGCCACGGGCCGATATAGGTCTCGCGACGCGCCCGCGCCGATTTCATCTCGTCGAGGCAGAGCCGCGTCACGATCTTGCCGAGGAAGCGGCGCGGATCGGCAACGGCGGCACGGTCGGCGCGGTGCCAGCGGAGATAGGCCTCCTGCACCGCGTCCTCCGCCGCCGCGACCGAGCCGAGCATGCGGTAGGCGAGGCCGATCAGGTGCCGGCGATGCCGCTCGAACACGTCGGCGATGGGTGCGCTCTCGTGCATCATGCCGCCTGCGGGACATCCGCCGGATGCGCCGCCCGGAAGCCGATCGCCAGCCGGTTCCAGGCGTTGATCATCGCGATCGCGAGCGAGAGCGCGACGAGATCCGCGTCGGAGAACTCGCGGCGCGCCGCCTGGTAGATCTCGTCCGGGGCATGGCCGTCGGTGATCCGCGTCAGCGCCTCGGTCCAGGCCAGCGCCGCCCGCTCGCGCTCGCTGTAGAGCGCCGATTCGCGCCACGCGTCGAGCAGCAGCAGACGCTCCTCGCGCTCGCCGTGCTTGCGAGCCTCGGCGCTGTGCATGTGCAGGCAATAGGCGCAGCCGTTGATCTGCGAGGCGCGCATCTTCACCAGAGCGAGCAGCATCGGATCGAGGCTCTTCGCCAGGAAGGCCTCGGTACGGCGCATGCCGTCGAGCCCGTCGTTCGTCTCGCCGAGCCAATTCATTCTCTGGGTCATCATCCGCTCCGTTCCGTGCACCGGCCGCGCCGGCTCACCAACAAGACGAGATGGCACGGGCCGGTGTGACATCAAGCCGCCGATTTTTTGATGCGGCCCGCGGATCTCGCCTCCGCCGAAGGTCGCTCGAAGCCGACGCGATATG
>JAQGID010000001.1 GCA_028291405.1 Rhodospirillales bacterium
CAAGCGTCTGACCGAGACATTGATGGACGCCGAAACCGAATGCGACGTGCGCCTTCGCGTCTCTATTGAAATCCAACACATCCGGGTTCTCAAACTGAGACCTGTCCCGGTTTGCTGACGAAACAAGTGCAACGATTCCCTCGCCCGCCCTGATCGTCTCGCCGCCGATCTCAATGTCTTCAATCGCCACGCGACAGGTCGTAAGATGAACAATGCTGAGATAGCGGAGCAACTCTTCCACGGCGCCCTGCATCAGAGACGGATCCCTGCGCAACTTTTCCCGCTGCTCGTCATCTTGCAGCAGCATGAGCGTACCCAGCGCGATCATACTGGCAGTGGTCTCATGACCAACAATCAGGAGAAACAAGACGATCCGAACGAGCTCAGGCCGATCAATTTTACCATTGTGGAGCTGATCTGAAATCAAGCGACTGATCGTATCAGTCGATAGATTAGCTTCCTTGTGGGCAATAAGTTCACCAACGTAATCAGCTAGCCGCGCGTAGGAAATCTTTACGGCTTCCGGATCATGGCTGAAGCCTGCGGTCGCATCCATCATCTGCTGCAGCTTGGCGACATCGGCATACGGAATGCCGAGAATTCCGGCGATGACCCGGGTCGGAATTGGCAAGGCGACCGCGTGCACAAAGTCGGCTGATCGACCGGGAGTAGCGAGCATTTCATCTATCAGCTCGTCTACGATCGACTGGATCTCTCCTTCCATTTCCTTGACCCGAGTGACGCTGAAATCCTGCGTAAACATCCGCCGATGCTCGGTATGTTGTGGCGGATCCATGAAGTGGAAATATGGCGGCTTGTCATACTGCGTTAATGCCGCCGACCGCGCCGCGGAGACCGAAGGAAATCCAGGATGGACGATGTTGTTGCTGACACGCTTGTCAGCCAGGATCTTTCGAACATCGTCGAAGCGCGACACCAACCAGGCCTTTTGGCCGTTCCACAGCCGGACGGGCGCTACGGGGCGCTCTTCACGCATTTGCTCATATGCACGGGGAGGCGAAAACGGGCACTCCCGCGCCATCGGAAAGGCCGGAAGTTCATCGACCGAAGCCGAGGGCCCGTGGGTCTGGCCGAGCATGGGGCGCTCCCTAATCATTATAAGGTGTTATACACATAATACGCCGTGGCATCAGGCTGTCAATATTGTTGGTGGGCGGCTTCCCGGCCTTGCGGCTCGCTTCGCGCAACAGCCCCTGAATGCCCCCGCAGCGTAGCGCCGCTGCGGGGGCGAGCCGCCCGTCCTATGGCGACGCCTCTAGGCCGAGGCCGGCCACAACGGCATTGACAGCACAATTCCGCAGAATAATATGTGTATAATGCCATGGAGATTGCGATGACTTTCTCGACCGTCACCGACGGGCGAGGGGACGGGGCGCATGGTGCTGTTCGCCGCCCCCCGGCACCGCAGACTCTTTAACAGATCTTAGGGAGCAAAATAATGGCAAGAATAGAAATCCGCGATGTTCGAGATGCGGAATGGGTGCCCAAGGAAAAGGGCATTTTATTTAACGTTCATTCAGAGGGCTCAGCCGATGTGCCCGAGTTGATGGAAATTCGCCTTCGCCCGAACGAGTCAACCGTGGTTCACTCCCATGACGAGCACGAAATCATGTACGTCGTGACCGGTGAGATGTGCTTCGGGTCAAAGGTGCTCGGTCCTGGATCGTCAGTGTTTATTCCCGGCGGCGCGTTCTACACCTTCAGCGCGGGTCCGGAGGGGCTTCAGTTCCTGAATTTCAGGCCAAGGCAGGACCTCACCTACACTCCCCTGAAAAGCGCGTCTCTTGCGGAACCAGTGCCAGAGATTCCTCGCGCCTGAAGCAATGGCCGAAGCGCTCGCCAATCGGATCGGCGGCGTAGAGGGCGACCTGGGGCGTCCAGGCTGCCCTCCTTGTGGCAGGCAGATGCGCCGGCGGTCTTCATATGTAGCCTGATCGATCTTATGGTTGCTGTATGACCAGCGCACCACAGCACATTCTGGCAGATTGCCGCCCGGCAGATTGCCGCCGGGTCGCAGACATCCTGGCGCGGGTCGGCGACAAATGGACAATCCTGCTTCTGATGGTGATCGGCGACCGGCGGATGCGGTTTGGGGAATTGCACCGGGCGATAAACGGCATTTCCCAGCGCATGCTGACGGTTACGCTGCGGAATCTGGAGCACGACGGAATTCTGACCCGGACGGCCTACCCTACGATCCCGCCGCGCGTCGAATACGAGCTCTCCGACCGTGGGCGCTCGCTCAAGCTTGCGCTCGCCCCAATTGGTGAGTGGGTGATGGAGAACCAGACCATCATCGAAGAAGGGCGCGAGCGAGTCGGTGGGCAAATCCCGAGTGACAGAGCCATCGCCCCGGACTGAGCCAGCGACCTCACTTACCGGCTGGTAAGTAACTGCGGCAAAAGTGCCGTCTTGCGCCCATCTCGGTTACGACGATATCCTTGCTTACTGATCGTAAGTGTCTAGGAAGCGACGATGCAAGAGCGACCCAAAATCGGCATCATCATGAGCACGACCCGTCCCGGGCGGTTCGCGGATGTCCCGACCGCCTGGCTGTTCAATATCGCCAAAGAGCGCAATGACGCCGATTTCGAGATTGTCGATCTGCGCGACTATCCCATGCCGTTCTTCGAGGAAAAGGCGCCGCTGCACGCTGCGCC
>JAQGID010000045.1 GCA_028291405.1 Rhodospirillales bacterium
TGCCCGAAACCGCCGCCGCACGAGCAGCCGCCGCCGGTCGCGATATGGCCCTGCGCAAGATGAGACCAGCGGTCGAGGAGGATGCTCGCCAGGCGCGACGGCGGCTCCGCCGGTCGGCTGGTTGCGCGTTGCGTCCGCGTCATCGGTCGCGCCAAGCTTGCCGCCTTTCTTTCATGCGGCGATCCTAGCAAAATGCGGTTGTCGTTGGCGAGGCGCCTCTGTACGGTCGGCATAAATCCGAGGAGCGATCGGGGATCCCGAAATGGGCATCGGCACGGTCGTACCGCGAGGCGCAACGTCTCGGCGGACGGGAGACGATGCGCCGGCCGGATGCGACACACAATCACGAGACGAGGAAACGAGATGCAGGGAATTGACGTCGCGCGGCTGATCACGCTCGCGAGCCAACGGTCATGACGGTTGCGAATACCCGGCGCTCGGGCGCAGCGGCGGCGGCGATCAAGCCGGTTGCCAAGGCTCCCGCGAGGAAGCCGACGGTCGCCAAGACGGTCGCGGCGAAGCGACCGGCGAAACCCGCAGCCGTCAAGACCGACGCGGCACCGGCGGCATCTGCCAAGGCGCTGCACCGCACACGCCTCGCTGCCGACATCGGCGGCACCTTCACGGACGTCGCCGCCTTCGACGATAAGACCGGACGGCTGCTGCTCGGCAAGTCGCTGTCGACGCCGGCGCATCTGGTCGACGGCATCTCCGAGGCGGTCGACAAGGCGGGGACGCGCTTCGCCGACGCCGCGCTGTTCCTGCACGGCTCGACGATCGCGATCAACACGATGCTCGAGCGGACCGGCGCCAAGACGGCGCTGCTGATCACCGAGGGATTCCGCGACGTCTACGAGATCGGCCGCGTCAACCGGCCGGACGCCTACAACCTCTATTTCCGCAAGCACGTGCCGCTGGTCGAGCGGGCGCTGCGCTTCGAGGTCATTGAGCGGCTGACCGCCGAGGGCGACGTCTACAAGGAACTCGACGAGGCCGGCGTCCACGTGGTGTGCGACAAGCTCGTCGAGTTGGGCATTGAGGCGGTCGCGATCCTGCTGCTGCACTCCTACCGCAACCCGGCGCACGAGAAGCGCGTCAAGGAGATCGTCCAGCAGCGCCTGCCGAATTCCTTCGTCAGCGCCTCGCACGAGCTGTCGCAGGAGTATCGCGAGTTCGAGCGCTGCTCGACGGTCGTCGCCAACGCCTTCATCGGCCCGCGCGTCAGCGAATACGTCGCCGAGATCGACAAGCGCCTCCGGGACGAGGATTTCCAGGGCTCGTTCCTGATCGTGCAGTCGACCGGCGGGCTCTATGAATCGCATCAGGCGCAGGTGCAATGCGTCCGCATGCTGGAATCAGGCCCGGCCGCCGGCGTCATCGGCGCCCGCGCCCTGTGCCGCGAGCTCGGCCTCAACGACGCCGTCGCCTTCGACATGGGCGGCACGACGGCGAAGGCCGGCGTCATCTACCAGAACGAGGTCCTGACCACCGGCGCGGCGCTGATCGGCGGCTACAACCAGGCGCTGCCGGTGCAGATCCCGATGATCGATGTCTTCGAGGTCGGCACCGGCGGCGGCTCGATCGCGCTGGTCGACGAGAACGGCGCGCTGCGCGTCGGGCCGCAGAGCGCCGGCGCCGTCCCCGGCCCCGCCTGCTACGGCCGGGGCGGCACGCAGCCGACGGTGACCGACGCCAATCTCGTGCTCGGCCGGCTCGGCGCCGACCGCTTCCTCGGCGGCGAGATGATGCTCGACGTCGCAGCGGCGGAGCAGGCCATCAAGACGCATATCGGCGATCCCCTCGGCATGAGCGTGATCGAGGCCGCCGACGGCATCTTGCGCATCGCCGCGACGGCGATGTCCTATGCCGTCAAGGGCGTCTCGACCGAGCGCGGCCTCGACGCCGCGTCCTTCGCGCTGATCGCCTACGGCGGGGCGGGGCCGCTGCATGCCTCGGCGATCGCCCGCGAGATCGGCATGGATCGCGTGATCGTGCCGCGCGCGCCGGGCCATTTCTGCGCCTTCGGCATGCTGTTCTCGGATCTCCGCTACGACTACGTCAGAACCTCGCTGATGCGCCTCGCCGATGCGAAATTCGACGAAATCGAGAGCGCCTACAAGGTGATGATCACCGAGGGTAGGACCGCGCTCGCAAGCAGCGGCGTCAAGCCGTCGAAGGTCGTGATCGGCTATGCCGCCGACATGCGCTATGTCGGGCAGGAGCATGCCGTGACCATCGAGCTCGCGCCCGAGCTGATCCGCAAGCGCGACCGCGCGGCGATCAAGCAGCGCTTCGACGACGTCCATCTCCTGCGCTACGGCACCTCGGCGCCGAAGGAGGCGGCCGAGATCGTCAGCCTGCGCACGACCGTGACCGGAATCATGAAAAAGCCGGCGCCGGAACGGATCCAGCGCGGCGGACCGACGCCGATCGCGGCGGCGCAGCGCGGCACGCGCCGGGTCTATTTCGCCGGCAAGCCGGCCAAGACGCCGACCTATGCGCGCGACGCGCTGCGGGCCGGCAACCGCATCGAGGGCCCGGCGCTGATCGAGGAGCATGCCTCGACGACCGTCGTGCTGCCGGGCGACCGGCTGCGCGTCGACGAGTTCGGCAATCTCATGCTCGATATCGCGGGGCGCCGGAAATGACGACACGACGCCCCGCGCCATCGCGCGCGAAAAAGCCTGCGGCGGCCAAGAACACCGCCAAGCCGAAGGCCGATGCGGTGATGACCGAGATCGTGCGCAACGGCGTCCTCGCGGTGACCGAGGAGATGAAGACCAACCTCATGCGCACCGCCTACAACATGATCATCTACGAGGCGCTCGACTTCACCGTCGGGCTCTTCACGGCGGACGGCGACACGGTCTCGATCGGCCTCGGCCTGCCGATGTTCATCCGCGGCATGTCGGAGACGGTGAAGGCGAAGCTGAAGCATTTCGGCAAGGACGGGCTCGCGCCCGGCGACATCCTCGTCACCAACGACGCCTATCTGACCGGCAGCCACCTCAATCACTTCACCTTCTCGATGCCGATCTTCCACGAGGGGGTGCTCGCGGGCTTCGCCTGCTGCATGGCGCATTGGCCCGACGTCGGCGGGACGCTGGGCGGCATCACCACGGACATCTTCTCCGAGGGTCTGCAGATCCCGATCATGAAGTACCAGAAGGCCGGCGTGGTGAACGAGGAGCTAGTCGAGATCATCCGCATGAACGTCCGCCTGCCTGAACGTGCGATGGGCGATCTCCGGGCGCAGATCACAGCGGTCAAGACCGGCGAGCGGCGCTTCCTCGAGCTGCTGACCCGCTATGGCCGCAGCGCGGTTCTCGGCGCCATCGCGACGATCATGGATCAGTCGGAGACGGCGGCGCGCGGCCGCACCCGTACGATCCCGGACGGCACCTACGAAGCCGAATCGTATATGGACGACGACGGCGTGGACATCGGCCGCAAGATCCCGATCCGCGTCAAGGTGATCGTCAAGGGCGAGGAGATGACGATCGACCTCTCCGAGGTCTCGAAACAGGTACGCGGCTTCTACAATTCCGGCGCGACGACTGGCTATGCCTGCTGCCAGGTCGCGTATAAATGCATCACCTCGCCGACCGACTATCCGATCAACGAGGGCAGCTTCCGCTCGCTGAAGGTGGTGCTGACGCCGGGCACGATCGTCAGCGCGGTGAAGCCGGCGGCGATGCGCTGGTGGATGACCTTTCCGATGACGATCGTCGACACGATCTTCAAGGCGCTGCATCAGGCGATCCCCGACCGCACCATCGCCGGCCATCACGCCGATCTGCTGATCGGCGCGATGCACGGTATCTCGCAGACCGACGGGCGGCTGTTCCTCGCCATGGCCGGGCCGCTGGGCGGCGGCTGGGGCGCCAAGAAGACCGAGGACGGGATGAGCGCCACCGTCTGCCTGAACGACGGCGACACCCACAACAGCCCGGTCGAGCAGGTCGAATCGAAATACCCCGTGCTGTTCGAACGCCATGCGCTGCGCCAAGATTCCGGCGGACCCGGCCGTTATCGCGGCGGGCTCGGCAGCGAGCAGGTGATCCAGGCGCGCTCGCCGCTCACCGTCAACGTCCAGGTTGATCGCGTCCATTGCGCGCCCTGGGGCCTCGCCGGCGGCAAGGAGGGCAAGGGCAACCGCGTCGCGCTGCGGCTCGGCGGCAAGGAGGTCGGCGAGCTGCCGAACGCCAAGGTGCTGACGCAGCGGCTGATGCCGGGCGACGCCTTCACGCTCAGCGCCGGCGGCGGCGGCGGCTTCGGTCCGCCGACCGATCGCGAGCCCGAA
>JAQGID010000054.1 GCA_028291405.1 Rhodospirillales bacterium
TTCGGCGTCGGTCAGATCGCTCGGGTAGCGAAGCCCTTGGCGTTCATACTGGCAGCGGTTCTCCGATGTCCACATACGGCACCTCCAGAGCAGGTGCCTGACACAGAATCACATCCGATTCCAAAGATTCAACTTCTTTTCGAACCGACACTTAGACCAGAGCGGATCCGAACAAGATTTAGCGTTTTTCGTTGATAGAGACTTCGATGATCTCGCTGGATTTCTTTGCGCGGATCGCGTGTTTATGCTGGATAAGTATTCAATAGAGAATTACCTCCTTGAGGTGCCCGTTATTGATGGGATTCTCCGAGAAGCATTCCCCGGAAGTGGTGATCCGTCATCGCGTGCGGTGATCTGCCAACTTTTCGAAACCGACTATGATAACTTTTTAGCGGCGTCTCGAGAGGTTAACCGGCGAATTTTCATAGCGAGAAAACTTTCAATCAACATAGACGATGTGATGCCGAGCAGTTTGACCAATCTTGCGACAGTTAATATAGGAAATATTGAGCATTGTAACGTGCCGGCGGACCTTGCTGTTCCTTATCCAACAGAACCGACGCCTGAATTGGCTGAGCATCATAGTCGCGAATTTGACACTCTTAGCCCCCGAGATCGCTACCGGGGGAAGTTTTCGTACAAGTTTTTGTCAAGGTGGCTGGCCCTTCTACTGGCAGAATTCAAATGCCCGGCGCTTAATCTTTTCCCCCTGCGGGATGATGCCGAGGCACGAGCCAAGCCAGACGAGTGGAGTTTAGGCTCATTGGCATTCAGATCGAGCCTGCCTTCTGGCTTCGAGGCCTTCTGCAGGTCCCTTGAGACCGTGTAGAAGGCTGAATTCCGTCCGCTGAAATCCGAGCGCGACGAAGAACAACCGTGGATCTGTCCACTTGAGATCGGTTCAGCCAGGAGTCCCCGGCAGGAGATCCTTCCCAAGGTCGGCTCGGAAGTTCCGGGGACACAATACGCAACTCGATCTTGACGCCCCCCGGCGGCAGGCATCCCGCTATTGCCCCTCGCGGGCGAGATGGAGGCTTGGCTCCATACGCTCGTGCAAGACGCGGACGATCTCGATTACCTCGGGCTCGACGGCGCGGTAGAAGATCACATGAACCGCGCGCCGCACCGGCGCCTCGCGGCTCTCGGCGCTTGCATGCCGGATGTGGAGGCCGCGCAGCCCGGCGAAGAGCTCGCCTCGGTCGACGGTCGGCGGGCCGGCCGGATCGGCTGCGATGCGCCGCAGCGCCGCCGTCAGCAGCCCGCGATAGCGGACCCGCGCCTCGGAACCATGCGTCGCCTGGCCGACGCGGAGAACCGACGCGATATCCGCCTTCGCCGGAACGGACAGCCGATAGCGGGCCACCGGTCAAGTTGCGTCGTCGGCGGCCAGCCCATCCAAGGCGGCATCGAGATCGGCATCGTCGATCTCGGTGAACGCGCCGCGCTCGATCGCATCGAGCCCGGCCTTGAGCTGGGTCCGCAAGATCTCGATTTTCAAATCGTCCGTCGCGAGCCGCTGCTGCAGGGTGCGAATCGCGTCGCGCATCGCCTCGCTGGCGTTCTGATAGCGGCCGGCACGGACGATCTCCTCGACGAATTCATCCTGCTCGGTCGTGAGGTTGACGTTGCGGGTCGGCATCGGCGGTCTCCCCTTGCTGAGGGCACGGTAACGTGATTGGCAATGCTTGCCAATGCCGGTCAGCGCCCGAGACATATCGGGAACAAAAATAGTTGACATGCACAGACCAGTTTCGTATTGTCCGATTTGAACAAAACGGAGGCTCTGGCCGTGCATGCAATCGCCGTCTTTGCGAGGAGCGCAGCGACGAAGCAACCCAGCGGACCGTCTATTGGATTTCCGGGTTGCTCCGCTGCGCTCGCAACGACGGCCAGGGGAACGACAGCGGCGTTCCTCGATCGAGTTCGGGCGGGCACCTGCAAGTCACCTGCAATTTCAGGCGCGCTGCCGACGCTTTGCAGCCTCGCCGCCTGTAAATCGCCTGTTCTTACTGGCGCCGCCCCGCCATTGCCTAAATCCGCGCCACCGCCCCGCCGCGCCCTACTCCCACTCGATCGTCCCCGGCGGCTTGCTGGTGATGTCGTACACCACCCGGTTGATCCCCCGCACCTCGTTGATGATCCGCGTCGCGACTCGGCCGAGGAAATCGTGCGGGAACGGGTAATAGTCGGCGGTCATGCCGTCGGTCGAGGTGACGGCGCGCAGGGCGCAGACCGCATCATAGGTGCGATGGTCGCCCATGACGCCGACCGTCCGGACCGGCAGCAGCACGGCGAAGGCCTGCCAGATCGCGTCGTACAGGCCGGCGTTGCGGATCTCCTCGAGATAGATCGCGTCGGCCTTGCGCAGGATCTCCAGCTTTTCCCGGGTGATCTCGCCGGGGATGCGGATCGCGAGGCCCGGCCCGGGGAACGGGTGGCGCTTGACCATGCGCTCGGGCAGGCCGAGCTCGCGGCCGAGCACGCGGACCTCGTCCTTGAACAGCTCGCGCAGCGGCTCGACCAGCTTCATCTTCATGCGCTCGGGCAGGCCGCCGACGTTGTGGTGGCTCTTGATCGTGACCGAGGGGCCGCCGGCGAAGCTCACCGATTCGATGACGTCGGGGTAGAGCGTCCCCTGCGCCAGGAAGTCGGCGCCGCCGATCTTGTGCGCCTCCTCGTCGAAGACGTCGATGAAGGTGGCGCCGATGATCTTGCGCTTCTGCTCGGGGTCGGTGACGCCGGCGAGCTTGCCGAGAAAGAGGTCGCCGGCGTCGCGATGCACCAGCGGGATGTTCCAGGTGTCGCGGAACAGGGTCACCACCTCCTCGGCCTCGGCGCCGCGCAGCATGCCGGTATCGACGAAGATGCAGGTGAGCTGCTCGCCGATCGCCTCGCGCAGCAGCGCCGCCACGACCGAGGAATCGACGCCGCCGGAAAGCCCGCAGATGACGCGGCCGCTGCCGACCTGTTGCCGCACCCGCTCGATCGCCTGGGCGCGGAAGGCGGCCATCGTCCAGTCGCCCTCGCAGCCGGCGACGCGATGGGTGAAGTTGCGGATGAGCGCGGCGCCCTGCGGCGTATGGATGACCTCGGGGTGGAACATCGTGCCATAGAAGCGGCGCCGGTCGTCGGCGACGACGGCGAAGGGCGCGCCCTCGCTGACCGCGACGACGCGGAAGCCGGGCGGCAATTCCTCGACGCGGTCGCCGTGGCTCATCCAGACCTGCTCGCGGCTGCCCTTAGGCCACAGGCCTTCGAAGAGAGCGCAGTCGTCGGTCACCTCGATGAAGGCGCGGCCGAACTCGCGGAAGTCGGAGGGCGCGACTCGGCCGCCCAGCTGCGCCGCCATCGCCTGCTGGCCATAGCAGATGCCGAGGACGGGGATTCCGAGCTCGAAGACCTTCTGCGGCACGCGGGGCGATTCCGCCTCGTGGACCGAGGCCGGGCCGCCCGAGAGGATGATCGCCGCGGGGTCGAACGCGACCAGCCGCTCCTCGCCGAGGTTATAGGGCAGGATCTCGCAATAGACGCCGGACTCGCGGACGCGGCGGGCGATCAGCTGCGTCACCTGGCTGCCGAAATCGAGGACGAGGATGCGCTGTGTCATGCGCCGCACCATAGTGGCAGCAGCGGCGATTCTCAACGCCGCTCCGAGGTTTCCACGCACTCCTACCAACCCCGTCATTGCGAGCGCAGCGAAGCAATCCAGGGCCGCCGCACCAGCCCATGGATTGCCGCGTCGCTCCGCTCCTCGCAATGACGGAGCCTATTTGTCCACCGTCTTCCCTTCCCCGTCATTGCGAGCGCAGCGAAGCAATCCATGACCGCCAACGCACCGGCGCTCCTCGCAATGACGGCGTTCGATACGGAAGTTGCGGCGGGCCGCCCTCGCACCCTAGAGTTCGCCTCTGGATTTCATAGAGGAGACGCCCATGACCATGCTCTCGATCGTTAAGGCCGGCACAATCGGCGCCGCGGCGCTGGCATTGCTGCCGGGCGCGGCGCTGGCGGCGCTCGACGTCGGCGCGGTCAAGCCCAAGATCGAGAGCACCGTCGCCGCCGCCTACCCGCATCTCGACGCGCTCTACAAGGACATCCACGAGCATCCCGAGCTGGGCTTCATGGAGGTCGAGACGGCGGCCAAGCTCGCCAAGGAGATGCGCGGCCTCGGCTTCGAGGTGACCGAGAAGATCGGCAAGACCGGGCTCGTCGCTATTCTCAAGAACGGGCCGGGTCCGACCGTCATGGTGCGCACCGAGCTCGACGCGCTGCCGATGGAGGAGAAGACTGGCCTCCCTTATGCCAGCAAGGCGAAGGCGACCTGGAACGGCGCCCAGACCTTCGTCGCGCATAGCTGCGGCCACGACATCCACATGGCGAGCTGGGTCGGCACGGCGACGATTCTGCTGGCGATGAAGGACCGCTGGCACGGAACGCTGATGTTCGTGGCGCAGCCCTCGGAGGAGACGGTGACCGGGGCGCAGGCGATGCTCGACGACGGGCTCTACACCAGGTTCGGCAAGCCCGACTTCGCCTTCGCGCTGCACGACGGGCCGCCGCCGACCGGGACGGTGGCGTACCGCGCCGGCGTCCTGACCTCGAACGGCGGGCTCTTCGAGATCACCTTCAAGGGCCGCGGCGGCCACGGCGCCTCGCCCAATCTGACGATCGATCCCGTCGTCATCGCCTCGCATTTCGTCGTCGACCTCCAATCCGTCGTCAGCCGCGAGAAGGATCCCAGCCAGTTCGGCGTCATCACCGTCGGCGCCATCCAGGGCGGCTCGGCCGGCAACATCGTGCCGGACAGCGTCCTTCTCCGCGGCACGATCCGCAGCTTCGACCTCGGCGTCCATGCCAAGCTGGTCGAGGGGCTGCGGCGCACCGCCAAGGCCGCCGCCGAGATGGCCGGCGCGCCGGAGCCGGCGATCGAGATCCAGGACCCGACCAAGTCGGTGATCAACGACCAGCCGCTGTTCGACCGCACCGTGCCGGTCTTCCAATCCGCCTTCGGCGACAAGGCCGGGCCGGCGCCGCTGACCTTCGCCAGCGAGGATTTCTCGGCCTTCGAGCAGCCCGGCATCCAGTCGTTCTTCTTCACCATCGGCGCCTACGACCCCAAGCGCATCGCCGCCGCCAAGGCCGAGGGCAAGGTGGTGCCGCCGAACCACTTGCCCTATTTCGAGCCGATGCCGGAGCCGACGATCAAGACCGGTGTCGAGGCGATGACCCTCGCCGTCCTCAACGTCATGGGAGATCCGGCGAAATGACCTCCTCGGCGGGCGGCAGCGCGGCCTCGGGCTTGACCCGCTCCATCACCGCCGCGAAGAACCCGTCGGTGCCGTGCTTCGCCGGGGTCAGGCGCAGCATGTCGCCGGCGCAGGGGCACTTGCCGCCGATCGTCTGGCGCCAGACCTGGGCGATCGGCAGCAGCTGGAAGTCCGGGGTGGCGGCGAGGAAGCGCTCGATCTGCGCCTCGTCCTCCTCGCGGAGGAGCGAGCAGGTGGCGTAGATCAGCCGGCCGCCGGGCTCGACGAGGCGGGCGGCGCTGGCGAGGATGCCGGCCTGCAGCTCGGCGAGCTCGGCGAGGTCCTTCTCTTGGAGCCGCCACTTCGCGTCAGGGTTGCGGCGCCAGGTGCCGGTACCCGTACAAGGTGCATCGACGAACACCCGGTCGAATGAGGCGGCATGGCGCTTGATCCATTTGTCCCGCTCGTTCGACAGCGCCTTCCGCTGGACGATCGAGATCCCGGCCCTTCGGAGCCGCTGCGTCGCCCGCTCCAGCCGCTTCTCCGAGACGTCGCAGGCAATGAGGTGCCCCCGGTTGTTCATGTTGCCCGCCAGCGCCAAGGTCTTGCCCCCCGCCCCGGCGCAGAAATCGACGACCCGCATCCCCGGCCGCGCATCCGCGATCAGCGCCGCGACCTGCGAGCCCTCGTCCTGGACCTCGATGAGCCCGTTCTTGAAGACGTCCAGCGTCGCCAAAGGGATGCGCTCATGAACCCGGAGGCCGAGCGGCGAGTACCTGGTCGACTCCGTCTTGATCCCCTCGCCCTCGAGCGCCAGCTTGGCGTCGAGCCGCTCGCCCTTCAGCGCATTGACCCGGAGGTCGAGCGGCGCGGTGCCGTTGAGCGCCGCCATCTCGCGCGGCAGATCCTTGCCGAACAGCGACTGGAGGCGCGGCCCGAGCCAGGACGGGAAGTTGTGCCGCACGTCGTCGGGCATCGCCGGGTCGTCGAGCTTCTCGCCCTTGAGCCCCTCGAGATACCCCTTCTCCGCCGCGTCGAGCTTGGCCGGGCGGAAGCGGTCGCCGTCGCAGGCCCGGTAGATGTCGCCCTCGCTCCACCCCTCGACGAGGGTCAGCGAGGTCAGCAGCCGGCGGCGGCCGTCGTGCGGCAGCGTCACCGCCGCCAAGCGGTCGAGCCACCAGTCGAGGACCGCGCGGTGGCGGAGGACGCCGTAAATATGCTCCGAGATCGCGCCGCGGTCCTTGACCCCGGCGAAGCGGTGCCGGCGGAAGTAGTTGCCGACGACGTCGTCGGCCGCCCCCCGCCCTGATGCGATCTCGTCGAGCAGCTCCGCCGCGGCCTGGATCCGTGCTCCCGGCGTCACGCGTCCTGCCGATAGTTCGGCGCTTCGCGGGTGATCGCGATGTCGTGGACGTGGCTCTCGCGCAGCCCCGCCGAGGTGATGCGGACAAAGCGGCAGTTGTGCTGCATCTCGGCGATGGTGCGGCTGCCGGTATAGCCCATCGCCGCCCGCAACCCGCCGACCAGCTGGTGGATAATGTTGCCGACCGGGCCCTTGTGCGCGACACGGCCTTCGACGCCCTCGGGGACGAGCTTGAGGGTGCTCGTCACCTCCTCCTGGAAATAGCGGTCCGCCGAGCCGCGCGCCATGGCGCCGACCGAGCCCATGCCGCGGTAGGATTTGTAGGTCCGCCCCTGGTACAGGAAGACCTCGCCGGGTGCCTCGTCGGTGCCGGCGAAGAGCGAGCCGAGCATCGCGCAATCGGCCCCCGCGGCGATCGCCTTGGCGAGGTCGCCGGAGAATTTGATGCCGCCGTCGGCGATCACCGGGACGCCGCTCTTACGGCATTCCTCGACGGTGTCGAGGATCGCCGTCAGCTGCGGCACGCCGACGCCGGCGACGATGCGGGTGGTGCAGATCGAGCCGGGACCGATCCCGACCTTGACGGCGTCGGCCCCCGCCTCGATCAGGGCGCGCGCGCCCTCGGCGGTGGCGATGTTGCCGGCGATGATCTGGGTGTAGTTCGAGAGGCGGCGGATGCGCTGCACCGTCTCGAGGACGCGCGAGGAATGGCCGTGCGCGGTGTCGACGACGAGGACGTCGGTGCCGGCATCGAACAACGCCTCGGCGCGGGCGACGCCGTCCTCGCCGGTGCCGGTCGCGGCGGCGGCACGCAGGCGGCCGTGCTCGTCCTTGCTGGCGTTGGGGAAGCGCTGCGCCTTCTCGATGTCCTTGACGGTCATCAGCCCGATGCAGCGGTAGTCGCGGTCGACGACGAGCAGCTTCTCCAGCCGGTGCTGGTGCAGCAGCTTCATCGCCTCCTCGCGACCGACGTTCTCGCTGACCGTCACCAGCCCCTCACGGGTCATCAACTCGGAGACCGGCTGTCTCGGGTCGGAGGCGAAGCGGACGTCGCGGTTGGTCAGGATGCCGACCAGCTTGCCGCTGCCGCGCTCGACCACCGGAAAGCCGGAGATGCGGTGCTTCGCCATCAGCCCGAGGGCGTCGGCGAGGGTCTGGTCGGGGTGGATCGTCACCGGATTGACGACCATGCCCGCCTCGAATTTCTTGACGGCGCGGACCTCGTCGGCCTGGCGCTCGATCGGCATGTTGCGGTGGATGACGCCGAGTCCGCCGGCCTGCGCCATCGCGATGGCGAGCGCCGATTCGGTGACCGTGTCCATGGCGGCGGAGATCAGTGGGATGCCGAGCTCGACCTCGCGCGTCAGCCGCGTCTTGGTCTCGGTCTCGGTCGGGAGGACGGAAGAGGCTGCCGGAGTCAGCAGCACGTCGTCGAAAGTCAGTGCCTGCCGAATTTCCATTGTGCCTCCTCAAAGTCAAGGTGGCGTCGCACTATACACATCGTCAACCGCAAGGGAAGGCGATTGGCGCGGGGCTGGTATGTCGCCGCCCCGGCCGCCCCTCAGCCGGCGCGGAAGCCGGTGGCGACGACGTACATCTCCGCCGAGTCGGTGCGGCTCGCCGGCGGCTTGGCGTGGCGGACGATCGCGAAGTCGCGCTTGAGGGCGGCGAGCAGCACGCCCTCGGCGCCGCCCTGGAAGACCTTGGCGACGAAGGTGCCGCCCGGCGCCAGCACCTCGCGGGCGAAGTCGTAGGCGGTCTCGGCGAGGCCGACGATGCGGAGATGGTCGGTCGGGGCATGGCCGGTGGTCGGCGCCGCCATATCGCTGAGGACGACGTCAGCCGAGCCGCCGAGCGCCGCCTTGAGCCGCTCCGGCGCCGTGGGGTCGAGGAAGTCGAGGGTGATGACTGTGGCGCCGGGGATGGCGTCGGTCTCCAGCACGTCGATGCCGACGACGGCGCCCTTGCCCGGCGAGGGTTTGGTGCGCTCGACCGCGATCTGCGTCCAGCCGCCGGGGGCGCAGCCGAGGTCGACGATGCGAGCGCCCGGCTTCAGCAGGCGGAAGCGGTCGTCGAGCTGCATCAGCTTGAAGGCGGCCCTGGAGCGGTAGCCGCGCTTCTTCGCCTCGGCGACATAGGGGTCGTTGAGCTGGCGCTGCAGCCATTGTGTCGAGGCGGCGGTGCGCCGCTTGGCGGTATGGACGCGGACGCCGGCGGCGCGGCCGCTGCCGAGCCCCGATTCCGGCCGCTTCTTGCCGCCGACGGGGCCGCCCTTGCGTGCGGTCGCCATGGTCAGGCCCGCGGCTGGCCGGGCGCGGCGAGGAGGTCGAGGAGGATGCCCTCGCGGACGCCGCGGTCGGCGACGCCGAGGCTGCCGACGGGCCACAGCCGACAGATCGCCTCGAGGATTGCGCAGCCGGCGACGACGAGATCGGCGCGCTCGCGGCCGATGCAGGGATGCGCCGCGCGCGCGGCGTAGTTCATCCGGGCGAGATTGCCCGAGACCGAGCGGATCGCCGAGAACGAGAGCTTGGTGCCGTCGACCAGGCTGCGGTTGTAGCGCTGCAGCCCGAGGTTGATACCGGCGAGGGTCGTGACGGTGCCCGAGGAGCCCAGCATCTGGACGTCGTTGGCGGCGATCGGTGTGACGCCGCCGCAGCGCGAGGCGAAGCCGGTCATCGCCGCCTCGGCCTCGTCGACCATCGCCTCCCAGGTCGCCGCCGCGAAGACGTCGCCGCCATAGCGCTCGGTCAGGGTGACGACGCCGAAGGGCAGCGAGATCGAGCCGAGGATCTCCGGCGCGCGGCGGCCGGCCTGGCGCAGCCAGACGAGCTCGGTCGAGCCGCCGCCGATGTCGAAGACGATCGCATAGGGCTGTGTCGGCTGGAGCAGCGGGGCGCAGCCGTTCACCGCGAGCCGCGCCTCCTCGTCGGTCGTGATCGTCTCGATCGCGATGCCGGTCGCCGCCTGGACGCGGTCGAGGAAATCGTCGCAATTCGCCGCCCGCCGGCAGGCCTCGGTCGCGACGTAGCGCGAGCGCGTGACGCCGCGACTGGCGATCTTGCCGGCGCAGATCTTGAGCGCCTCGATCGTGCGCTCCATCGCCGCCTCCGACAGCCGGCCGCTGGCGCCCAGCCCCTCGCCGAGGCGGACGATCCGCGAGAAGGCGTCGATGACGCGGAAGCCGGAGCCGTTGGCGCGCGCCACCAGCAGCCGGCAATTGTTGGTGCCGAGGTCGAGCGCGGCGAAGGTCTCGCCCCAGCGCGCCGGACGCGACGGCCCATTCGCCTCCGGCCGGCCGATCCCGAGTCCGGCCGAGAGCGCCGCGGCGGTTTGCGACGAATCCGCCGGCAGAACCGACGATTGCTCGCCCGCGACGGCGGGATCGGCAACCCTCGGATCCCCAACCGTCGGATCCAGCGAAAACGAATTCATGCAGCAACCCGTAGGGCGTACCAAGGCGCACGCCCCGGCGGCGTGCCAAAGGGCATCGTACCGGCGAAACGCCCGAGGCGAAAGCGCCGTCGACGAAACGGCAGGGCTATGCGGCGGAACCGCCTCGGTTTTCGGGCAGTTTCGCGGATCAGATGGGACCGAACCGGACATCCGAACGCCCCCGCCCATCGCCGCCGCCCACCGGGATCGAGATCATGCCGCGAATGGTGCCCGGCCCGTAGGGGCGCGGCGGCGGTACCGGCGCGGCGGCCGGCGGGTCGGCGACGACCTCGGGCCTGGCCGCGCCGCGTGGAGCGCCGTCGGATCGCGGCGGCGTCGCATCCGCCGCGAGCGGCTCCACCGCATCCTCGTCCTCGTCGCGAGCGTCGGCGTCGTCCTCGTCGGGATCCTCCTCCGCCCATTCCGGGTCGCCCGGGATCGTCCTGCCGTAGGAGGTCAGCCTCTCCTCCAGCTGTCAGGCCTGCAGCACGCGGCGGCGGCCGTCGAGGAAGCGCGCCACCGTCACCGCCTCGTCCGGCGTGATCTCGCCGTTGGCGAGGGCCCGCAGCGTCGCGTTGAAGGCCGAGACGACGTTGCAGTCGTCGTCCTCCGGCAGGTCGAGATGGATCGTCCGCCCGCGCGGCCGCGGCGTGATCAGCCCGAGGCAGAACCGCGCCGCCCCGGCGTCGCCGGACAGCGCCTTGTCGATGATCACCCGCGCCACCGCCTCGCCCTCGCCGTCGCGCAGCGCCTCCATCAGGATGGTCTTGCGATTGCGCGTCCCCGGACGCTTGCCCGCCGGATTGCCCGACTGGCCCGGCACGAACCGCCCCGATGCATCGCGCTCCAATTCGATCGAAACTGCCTCCATAATGCGTACTCCTGTGAAGATCGGAGCGTTCATTATATGTTCTAGAAATGACCGAAACAATTAAATTTTGCCGATTTAGGATAAAATATGTCCGAAAACTAGCGTGCGACGAACTGCCTCGTCGGGACATCGCCAAGCCCCCCGTCCGGGATGCTTCGAGCGCCGAAGGAAGCAAATCCGTCACGGCGCGCTTGCGCCGCCGGCAGCCCCATCCAGAGCCGTCATGCCCGGGCTTGACCTAGGCTCTCGCAGGAACTTCGTTCCTGCCACCGCCAGCGGTTTCTTCGAAACCGCGATAGGCATTCACGCCTTTTTCGCCGCGTCGGATAGTCGTGGATGGCCGGGTCACGCCCGGCCATGACCATCTTAGATCGTCTCGCGGCTGATTGTGACTCGTTGCCGGATGCAAAGGCTAAACCGGACGGGCATGCGCGTGACCCGGCCACCACATCAAGAGCTTATGCGTAATATTTCATGGACTTGCCGGCCGGAGCTCAGAAGGCGTGGCACCGGAAAATTGCGGCGGCGCCGCCTCCGGGACCGATCCCTGAGGCGGCGGCGCCACCGTGATCAGCTTGGCGAAGACCCAGGCGACCGGTTGGTCGGCGCCGACCTGTACCCAGTCGCTGCGCTGGCCGAAGACGTAGTAGGTGTCGCCGATGCTGACATATCCGACAACATTGCCGTCGAGCGATGGCGCATCGCGCAGGGTTCCCGGCTTGACGACGGTCGCCACTTGCCCCTGAACGAGTTCGGGCGCGGCCGGGCTCGCGTTCGGCGCCGTGCCTGCGGCCGGCTTATGCGCCTCGGCCGTGCGCGTCACCTCGTCGCCGGCCAGCCCGAGATCGCGCCCGAGACCGGAGATTGTGTTGCACCCGGCCAGCATCAGCCCCGTCACGATCAGCGTCGCAGCCTTCGTCACCCTTGCGCGCCTTTCATTGTCCTCATGAACGCAACGCCAGCCGCCAAATGGCGGTTCCCCGCCCGGCCCCGCCGGGTTCCTGCCCTACCCAGCACCGTGCGGCTCGAATCGCTACACATCCCCGGATCGATATGCTATCTACCCCCCGCGCCGCGGCTTGGGCCGCCCGCCCCAGGCTCGGCTCTTGGGGGATCGTCTAACGGTAGGACAACGGACTCTGACTCCGTTTATCGTGGTTCGAATCCACGTCCCCCAGCCAAGGGCCGAAACTTTCGAGGAAAGCCGCCAGAAACCAAGGATTCCGCCACCTTTCGCCGCTTCTGCTAATGGAAGCTGC
>JAQGID010000061.1 GCA_028291405.1 Rhodospirillales bacterium
TATACCCATCGAGTTCGAGCATGCCGGCACGCAGATCATCTTTTACGATCCGCCGCGCTACTCACGCACCGCGCATCATCGTCACGATTATCGTCGGTACCTTTCCAATGGCGACGGCGGTGGGACGGCAGGGATCGCCGCCGGCGGCCCGCAGAAATTCCAAAGCAGGGGCAAGAGCCTCTTAGGCCCCGATGAAGAAGCTTACGTCACGGTTGATCTGCAGGATCCGGTCGCGCGCTGAGTCGCTCAGCGGACCGAGATCGCTGGCGAGGGCGTTCTGCTCGGCTTCCGCCGGTGCGAGGATGCCGGGGATGACGGCGGACAGTTCCGGGAACGACAGGCAGAAGCGCAGCGCGACTTGGCTGCGACTCTGTCCATCCGGTGCCTCGGCGGCATCGTGCATCGCCTGCGCGCCCTCGACCCATCGTTCGATTTGGGCTCTTGGCCAGCGTCGCCGGTGATCGCCGACGGGAAATTCGGTGCTTGCAGTCACGGCGCCTGAGAGGAACCCGAACGACAGGGGAGTGCGGGCGATGACGCCGACTCCCCGCGCCGCTGCCAGCTTCAACAATCCGCACTCGACGGCGCGCGTATCCAGCATGTTGAGATTGACCTGGATGACCGAAATCGCGTGGCTCTCCAGCATCGAGAGCGCCTCGCTCGCGGCCTTGACGGAAACGCCAAAGCAGCGAATCTTGCCGGAAGTCACGAGATCCTCAAGCGTCGCATAGACCGCCGGGCAGCGTCGAAAAAGATCGGGCGGCGGATTGTGGAGCTGTAGCAGGTCGAGATAGCGAGTCTGCAATCGCCCGAGACTCTCGTCGACCGACCGCCGAAGGCCCTCCGGCGAAAAATCCGGCGGTTCGTCGAAGCGTCGCAAACCGGCCTTGCTGGCGATGACCACGCGTTCGCGGCAGCCTGCGACGGCTGCGCCGATCAGGGCCTCGCTGCGCCCGTCGCCGTAGGCGTGGGCGGTGTCGTAAAAGGTGATGCCCAGCGCAAGGGCACGGCCGAGCGCCGCGCGCGAGCGCGCGTCGTCGGTCGCGCCGTAAGAGGTCTCGCCGGCAGTCATTCCGCCGATGCCCCAAGCGCCGAATCCGATCTCGGAGACGGTGAGTCCGGTATTCCCGAGCGGCCGGTATCTCATCGATCGACCGGAACGCTCTGGGTTAAAAATGGCCGGCGAGCTGGGCTTCGACCGAGCGGTTGCCGTAGAGATAGGCGCCTTTCTTATTGCCCCACCAGACCACTTCTCGGCACCATGTCTGGAAGTCGTCCAGGCTCTGGCTCGCCCTATCGACGTGCACAGCGGTCGGGACGCTGCGTAGCGGCGGCTTCTCCCCCTGCCTGACTCCGTCGTAGAAGCTCATCAGGTCGCAGCTCGTCTCGACGATGAGATCCGGCTCGACGCGGGGTTGCCTGACGAGCGCCCGGTTCAGGCACAACGCATCGTCGAGCATCTTGTCGAGAGTCCTGTCGCCGCGCGAACCGACAACCTCCTTTAGCAGCTTTCCGGCCTGGCGATAGAACTCGTCGAACTGATTTTTGGCCGTCAGCTCGATGAAGATGAATTCGTCGGCCGGCCAATAGATCCCGAGATATTCCTTGGAATAGACGTATTCCGGCGCGCCCTCCTGGATCGCCTTCGCCTCTGCGAGGAAGAAATTGCGGATCTCGCCGAGCAGCGGATACTCCGCTTCGTCGACGTCTAGATACGCTTCGAGAAGCTCGCGGTAGGAGACGCCGGAAAGCTCATGCGCGGTGATCAAGGGAATCTGAAAAAGCTTGTCGAAGTGCAGGAGCGCGGTGATCCAGCAAAACGCCCTGGTACGACGCCAATCGGCGAGCGGCATCGAATCGGTGGCGATCACCAGCTGCTGCACCTCGGGGACGTCGTCCTCGAGCTCGATGCGCTCGCCGTGGATGTTGATGATCTTCGATTCGACGGTGACCATGCCGTGCTTCTTCTGATAGGCGGGGTCGCCCATCTCGGCATTCGGCAGGATCGAGAGGTTGTTGAACTGGATGCGATTGTGCTGTCCGGTCTCGATCAGGAGCCGTACGCCCTCGACGAACGAGTCATAGGTCTCTCCCGGCAGGCCGAGGATGAGATCGCTGTAGGTCTCCACACGATCGCGCGTGAAGCGCCGCTGCAGCTCCATGTAGGTGTCGAGCGAGATGTTGTCGCGCTTGATGTTTACGAGGGTCGTCATGTCGATGCTCTGCATCGATAATGCGACGCCCTTGTTCAGCCCGGCATCGGATAGGATCTTCTGCGTCTCGTAGGCGCGCTCCGTCGCATTCTTCGTGTTCTGGACGGACAGCGCGCGCGGATAGCCCGTCTCGGCCTTGATGTTGGCGACGTGCTGGGCGATCTCGACGTCGCGCTTCTGGATGCCGAAATTCGCGTCGCAGCAGAAGATGTACTCGATCTTGTTGCGCGAGAACCAGTCGACCTCGGAAAGCAGCCGATCGATGCCGAACTTCGTCACCTTCGCTGCCGTGGCTGAGCCCCAGTCGCAGAACGTGCATTGGAATGGGCAGCCGCGGTTGGTCTCCCAGAGCCCAATCCACGTCTCTTGCGGGTTGGCCTGCATGACCGGGTCAAAGGTGCCGTCGAGGAACGGCGAGGGCACCTCGTCGAGGTCGCGGAAGCGCGGTCCGTTCGGCCGGCGCGTGAAGCTGCCGTCCGCGGCGATGAAGCTGATGCCGGGAAGGTCGGGCCAAACCCGGTTCGGATACTCTTCGAGAATGCGCAGGAACGTCTGCTCGCCCTCGTTATGAACGGCGACGTCGATCCAGGGATGCGCGCGGAGGAAGTCCTCGGGTTGGTCGGGAACATGCGGGCCGCCGAA
>JAQGID010000067.1 GCA_028291405.1 Rhodospirillales bacterium
TACGACGATATCCTCGACCACTGCTGCTTCGCTTGGGACAAACTCGTCAATCAACCCTGGACTGTCATGTCCATCGGTCTTCGCGATTGGGCGTATAAGTGTTAATCAGCGGGACTTGGTATAAGTGGTGAAGCCGGGAAAGCCTTTCACGCTGGCGATCGAGCCGGTCATGATGATCGAGCCGCCATCCCGCAGCAGCGGCAATGCCTTTTGGACTGCAAACAGCGTGCCTCGAACATTGACGTTGAAAGTATTGTCGAAATTTTCTTCGGTAATGGACCCGAGCGGAATATTGAATTCGCCGAAGCCGGCGCTCGCATAAAGTATATCGATATTTCCCTTTTCCCGCTTCACCGTCTTGTAGAGGCGGTCGAGGTCGGCTAGGTTGCCGGCGTCCCCCTGAACGCCGACGGCATTTTTGCCGATCGATTTCACGGCGTCGTCGAGGTGCTGTTGCCGACGGCCGGTAATGAACACATACGCGCCCTCTTCGACGAACAGCTTCGCGGTGGCGAGCGCCATGCCGGAGGTGGCGGCGGTGATGACTGCGACTTTACCTGCAAGCTTGCCGGTCATGTTTCTCTCCCGGGTTTGCACCTCGCTTCTCAGAAGATGGCAATGCCCTTGAAAATCTACCAGTGCCGGAGCCGTAGGGCGGAAGAGCGCAGAGGCAGGGCAAGTATTCGCCTTTGTGGCGCCGCCTAGCCGGCGGGGTAGGGAGCGAAGCGTATAGGGGTGTTTTGGCGGCTTTTTGCGACCCACATCGCCGCGACGGGTGTTTTTCTGCCGCCGATCGCGGCGCAGGTCGTTGCGATCAGCCACGAGTCACAGTACGCGGTGAGATCGGCGATGAACCTGTCGAGACCAATGATGTTCAGTACCCGGCTGAAGTTGTAGCACAAGACCATCAAGCCCCATTCGCCTCGCACTTTCTTGAAGCCACGCAGCAGGAAGTGGCGGTAGCCGGCGCGGCATTTCAACGTGCCGAAGGGATGTTCGGCGAGCGCCTTGCGACGGCGCATCATCGCTTCGGATGCGGCTGGCATCATACGGGCCCGATGTCGCTCGATCACGTCCTCATGCTCCCAGCGTTCGACGACGCGCCGGTTCGCCTTGGCGCTGAGGCACTGCTGACGCAGCGGACAGGCCCGGCAGGCCAACCGGCGGCTGGCGTAGCGGATGCGCAATTTGCCGGCGGCGTCTCGCTTGCGGCCCGGCATCGGGCGCAACGGCTCACCGGCCGGGCAGCGATACTCGTCAGCCGCGGCGGCGGTCGAAAACTACCCTGCTCACGGCACTGCCCAGTCTTGAAGCTTCGATCGGTCATGCAACGAATCGTACATCACAGAACCACGCCACCAATCGGATTTCTTGCCCAGCCTCGCAGCGCCTTCCGCCGCTGGCGACCAGGAAGGCGGAAGGCGTCCGCTTTTCCGCCCTACCCTTGGTGTTGGATTATCCGCTACGCGCCGCCCATGAACTCGCGCATCCAGCGTTTGTAGTCGGCGTCGCGGGTCACCTGCTTCATCAGCTCTCCCGAGGCGAGGCCATCGGGCTTGCCGCCGTCGCGGAGGGCCCGCTGTGTGGCGTAGATCGCCTGCACCGCGGCGAGGATCGGAAGGTGGCCGCGCACCGCGATGCGCACCTTGCGGGCGGCCAGGGCGCCGTCATCGGCGAGGTCGGGCGAAAGCCCGCCGATGACGAGCGGCAGGTCGACCGCGGCGGCGATCGCATCGAGCTCGGCGAGGGTCTTGACACCGGCGATGAAGAGCGCATCGACGCCGACCCGCTGATAGGCGGTCAGCCTCGCAATCGCGTCGTCGACGCCGGTGATCGCCGGCGCGCTGGTGCGGCCGACGATCACCAGCGCCGGATCGCGCCGCGCCGCCAGCGCGGCGCGCAGCTTGCCTACGCCTTCCTCGAGCGGGATGAGCCGCGGCTTGCCGCCGCCGAACGCCTCCGGCAGCAGCGTGTCCTCGATCGTCAGCGCCGCGACGCCGGCGGTCTCGAACTCCTCGACCGTGCGCATGACGTTGAGCGCATTGCCGTAGCCGTGGTCGGCATCGACGATCAGCGGCAGCGTTGCGGCGCGGCAGATCCGGCGCACTTGCTCGGCGAGCTCGGTCAGGGTGATGACGGTGAGATCGGGCGCCCCCAGCACGGCCAGCGAGGCAACCGAGCCACCGAGGATGCCCGCCTCGAACCCGACGTCGGCCGCGATTCGCGCCGAGATCGGGTCGAAGACCGACCCCGGCACGACGCAGCGGTCGCCCGCGAGAATGGCCCGGAAGCGCTCGCGTCGATCGTCCACTGTCATGAATTCCCTCTAATTTCGGCGTTGGTCCGCCGCCGCAATCCGTGCGACCGAGGACGGAAAACCGATCTTGCCATATTATCGCCCAATCTGGCGTTCATAGGTCGCTGCGAATTTCGGAGAATATTGAGACATGCGGAGTTTGGTTTTTTCCGTCGCCAGCCTCTTGGTCCTCGCCGCCTGTGCCGGGAAACCGGACGACGCGGCGCCCGGCCCGGCCGTCGCGGCCAACGATCAGATGCTGCCCGACGGCCAGTCGGCCGTGACGCCGGGACCCAACGGGCCGGTCCTGCACGTCGGCAAGAACCGATTCCCGCTGTACCCGCCGCCCTGACGCTGCGCGGCCTCAGCGCGGCGGCTTTGCGACCTCGTCGGGCCGGAACTTGGTCTCGGGCTTGATGCCCTTGCGGCGCTGGCCTTCGCTGATCCTGCCGTTCTCGAGATAATTGCCGGTCGCGGCGCGCTCTGCCGCCGCGTCCCATTGCGGCAGCCAGTCGCCCAGCGAATAGCCGAACCACGGGGCCTGCGGCCGCAGCTTCGGCAGGCCGAGCTCGTCCCACAGGATTTTGGCGCGCTCCATGTACTCCTGCTTCGGCAGGGCCAGCGGCGGCATATCGCCCTTCATCGTCGCGTCGATCAGCAGCGAGGAATCCTCCTCCTGGTCGTGCTCGCGCTTGGGTCCATGGCCCTGGCCGCGATGCGGCAGGGTCTGGACGTCGACGACCGGGTTGGCACGGTAGGCAATCGCCCAGAGCAGCGCGTCGACGTTGTCGGGATCGATGTCCTCGTTGACCGCGATGCAGAACTTGCCGCAATCGGCCTTGAACATCGCGGCGCCGGTGAGGGCGCGCCATACCTCGGTGCGCGGCACGCCCTTGGCAATGGTGACGATGGTGACGCGCAGCAGCCCGGTCAGCTTCTCGTGCAGCGAGACCCGCGTGACGCCGCGGATGCCGAGCCCGTCGCGGAGATGCGCCAGGAACAGCGGCTCGTAGGCGACGCGTTTGATGACGCTCGATTCCGAGGGCGCCACTTGGCTGATGTAGGACGGGATGACCGGATCGCGGCGCCGCGTGATCGCGCTGATCCGCATCGGCATGTTGAACTCCTCGAGCGCGACATGCCCGTGCGATTCGCCGAACGGCGCCTCGGGCTCGAGATACTCGGTATCAATCAGACCTTCGATGACGATCTCCGCCTCGGCCGGGACCATCAGATCGACGGTCTTGGCGCGGATCATGTTGATCGGCGCGCCGGCGAGGCCGCCGGCGACGGCCATCTCGTCGACGTCGAGCGGCAGTTTCTGCGGCCCCATGAAGGCGACATAGGGCGGGCATCCGAGCACGATGGCGCAGGGCATGGTCTTGTCGCCGCGCTTCTGGTGCTTGAGATAGTGCTGATAGCCGCCGGCGCCGCCGGCGCGGGTCGCCATGCGGACGACCAGCCGGTCCGGCGATTTCAGCGCCGCACGATAGGTCCCCATGTTCTGGATGCCGCTGTCGGGATCGCGCGTCACGACGTTGGTCGCGGTCAGCGTCGGTGCGCTGTCGAAGCCCGGCGTCGAGATCGGGATCGGCAGCGAGTCGAGCCCGTTGCCCTCACCCAGCAAGTCGCCGCCGGTGATCACGATCTCCTGGCAAGGCGCCGTCTCGACGATGCGCGGCGCGATCGGATTGGCGATCGCATGGTCCCACTTCGCCTGGATCTCTTCGACCGGCGCCCCCATCCCGACGCTGTAGATTTCGCGATTGGCGGCGATCGCGCCGACCACTACGGGGATCGAATAGCGGCGGCCGCGCCCGTCGACGATGTTGGTGAAGAGGAACGCCTTGCGCTCGGCTTCCTCCAGCCCGCCGACGAACTGCCAGCGTACCAGCGGATGCAGCTCGGAATCCTTGTCGACCTCACGGTCGACCGTGACCAGCAGGCCGCGCGATTTCAGCGTGGCGAGATGCTCGTGGAGATCGGGGTAAGGACGGTCTTGCGTCATCGGTCACCTCAGTTTGGCACTTAACAAGACCGACCGCTCGGTGTCGCGTTCCGAGGTTCGGTCCAGCTTTCCGTTCCATTCATGGCTTGGCTTGACCCGATGTCGCTGCTCATCGCCTGGTTCGGACCCGGCTGATCCCCGTCAGCCGAGTTCGGTCTTCAGCTTGCGGACGAACCACGGCATCGTGACCTTGCGGAAGATCGAGATGTCGGTCCAGCCGGTCTTCTCGCGTCCCATGTGACCGCCGCTCGGGTTGATCCACGCATCCTTCGGCGTGTCGCCGCTGTGTAGCAGCAGGTCGATGTCGGCGATCGGCGTCTGGGTGTCGAGGACGCCAGCGATCACCAGCATCGGTGCCATCTTGCGCCCGAGAATCCCCTGGTCGACAAGCGAGAGCTTCGTCCAGGCAGTGGCGAGATCGTCGAGCGTCGCGACGCCGGCGAATATCGTCATCGCCGCCGGGACGAGATCGAACAGATATTCCTGGTTGGCGATCATGCCCTTCAAGTGCGACAGCTGGAACATCGCGTGGGCGCCCGGCGATTGCGCCGCGACGCAGACCAGCCGCTCGCGCTCGGCGATCGCGAGCTTGGCCGCCCAATAACCGCCGAAGCTCGCTCCGAAACAGCCGATCCGCGAGCGGTCCACCTCGGGCCGGGTCGCGAGATAGTCGAGGACGCGGGAATAGACCCGTTCGGAACGCTCGTCGGCCTTGACCGGCGATTCGCCGGTGCCCGGCGAATCGAGCGCGATATAGCCGATCCCCTCGGGCAGCAGCCAGCCGAAGCGCTCGGAGAAATCCTCCTTGCGGCTGTCGAGGCCGGAGATCGCCATGACCATCGGCGCCGGGCGCGCGCCCGGCGGCAGCTGGAGATAGCCGACGATCTCGCTGCCCTCGAAGGGGATGCGCACCACCTCGACCGGCGTATCGAGCATCTCGGTATGGCGGCGGAAGGCGCTCAGCGCCTTGCGGTAGGCCGCCTGCTTGCCGGGCGAGTTCGGCACCGGCCAGCGCGCGAAGGAGTAGACGCGCCACGCCTGCAGGAAGTTTTCGTCGGCGGCGCGCCGGTCGCTCGCCACCTGCGCCTCGGCCGCCGCGAGGTAGCGGTCGCCGATCGCCGACCAGGCCGCGGCCCATTCGTCGCGGTCGAGGCTGCGGATGTTCGACAGCGCCTCGCGCACGTCGGCGGGGGTAAGGCCGATCAGCGGATAGGCGTTGCGGTCGGCGCGCGCCTGCGCTTCTTCCTTGAGCTGCTCCAGCGTGCGCTGCGGCGGGATGTCGGCCGCCGAGATGGTCATCGTCATCGTTGCCCCGCGCGAAAAAAGGTTCAGAGGATCTGGCAGACCTGCTCGAAGGTGAAGCGCGGCGGGCGCGGCGGCAGGGAGGAGGGGTCGCCGCGGCCGAGGCTGCAGATGAAGTTCGATTTGAAGTTGGTGCCGGCGAAGAACTCGGCGTCGACCTTGGCGTTGTCGAAGCCCGACATCGGCCCGGTATCGAGACCCAGCGCCCGCGCCGCGATGATGAAATAGGCGCCCTGCAGCGTGCCGTTGCGGAACGCCGTCTCGGTCGCGAACTTCTCGTTATGGGCGAACCACGAGCGCGCCGCCGGATTGTGGAAGAGGAACGGCAGGTGCTCGTAGAACTGCGTGTCGTAGGCGATGATCGCCGTCACCGGCGCGACGATCGTCTTCGCGGCATTGGTCTTCGACAGCGCCGGCAGCAGCCGCTGCTTCGCCTCGGGCGAGCTGACGAAGACGATGCGCGCCGGGCTGCAGTTGGCGCTGGTCGGTCCCATCTTCATGAGGTCGTATAGCTCGCGCAGCGTCGCCTCCGGCACCGGATCGTCGCGCCAGGCGAGCTGCGCGCGCGCGTCGCGCAGGATGAGGTCGAGCGACGCATCGTCGAGCCGTCTGCCCCTTTGGGTGTCGTCCATGAGCTTCTCCTGATGGTCGACGGTCGTCGACGTAAGACGGCTGGACGGTAAGTCCACTGCGTTGAAAAAGGAACGACTTTCGCCGCTACTGCTCGATGCGGATATGGGCTGCCTCTGCGACGGTCTTCCAGCGCGCGAGATCGGCGTCGATGAGCTGGGTAAACTCGTCCGAGGTGGTGCCGGCGACGACGAGGCCGAGGCTCCGGAACTTCTCGGCCGTCTCCGGTATGTGCATGACGCGGATGATGTCGTCCTGCAGTTTCTTGACGATGGCAGGGTTGGTCGCCTTCGGCGCGAAGAAGCCGCTCCACAGGCCGATGTCGAAATCGGGAACCCCTTCCTCCGCCATGGTCGGGAGCTTGGGAAATCCCGGCAGGCGCTCCGCCGTCGCCGAGGCGAGGCCCTTGACCTGACCGGCGTCGAGCTGGCCGGTCACCGGGCTGGCATCGGCGATCGCGAAGAGGATCTCGCCCGAGACGACCGCCATCACCGTGTCGCCGCTACCCTTGTACGCAACCATCTCGCCTGGCGCGCCGGTCTTCAGCTTGAAGAGCTCGGCGACGAGCTGGAAGGACGGCGTCGTGCTGCCGTAATTCGACTTTGCCGGGTTCGCCTTGGCATAGGCGACGAGGTCCTTGACCGAGTTGAAGGGTGCGTTCGCGCCGACGACGAGGATGAGCGGCGACAGCGCGATCTCGGAGACCGCCACGAAATCGCGCCTCGTGTCGTAAGGCAGCTTGGCGTAGACGGCCGGGTTGACGACCATCGGTCCGCTCGGCCCCACCAGGAGCGTGTAGCCGTCGGGCGCGGCGCGGGCGACGAAATCCGTGCCGATAATAGCGCTGGCGCCCGGCTTGTTGTCGATGATCACCGACTGATGCCAGAGATCCGACAGTTTCTGGCCGACGATCCGCGCCTGGATATCGTTGCCGCCGCCGGGACTGAAGCCGACGACGACGTGGACCGGCCGGTTGGGATAGGTCCTGGCGGCATCGTCCTGCGCCAGGGCCGCCACGGGAAGCGCAGCGACGACGAGCGCCGCCAGCGCGAGCGAGCCGTATCTCATGACTTCCTCCCTCAGATCTTGAACGCCTTCGCCTCGGCGATGACCTTGTCGCGGTCGAAATCGTTGATCTCGTCGATCAGCGCGTTGGTGTAGAGCGGCGTGAGATCGGGGATCGTCAGCCCGTAGAAATCGGCCTCCTCGCGCAGCTCGGCCTCGCGGATCGAGCCCAGCTTGGCGCCGGGATAGGGCGGCCGGTAGAGATCGATGCGGCGGCTGATCGAGTTCGCCATCTGCGACACCGCCTCGGCGGGGCTGAGGTCGCGCGCCGCGAGCCCCGGATACATGTCGAGGAAGGCGCGGGCGCCGGCCGGTCGGTTGGCGAGGATGAACTCGGTCGCCATCGCCACCGAGCGGCCGAAGCCGATGCAGAGCGCGCGGTCGGTGTCGATGACGTCGCGGCGGGCGGCGAGGAAAAAGCCGCCGATCATCGGCACGCTCGGCGGCCGCGGCAGATAGCGCAGCTTGATGCCGGCGTTCTCGATGATGCCGAAGCCGGTATCGAAATAGGCGAGCCCGTCGATCGCGCCGCGCTCGAGCGCGACGCCGGCGGTGGTGCCCTCGCCGACGGCGGTCCAGGTGACCTCCTTGGCAGGATCGATGCCGATTTTGCGCAGCACCGCCTGGGTCACCGGATAATCCGCCGTTCCCATGTTGGAGACGCCGATCTTCTTGCCGCGGAGGTCCTCGTAGGTCTTGAGCGGTGAGTCCGGCAGGACGGCGACGTCCCATTTATAGGGATAGGAATATTCGTAGAAGACCGAGACCGGTGGCCATTCGCCTTTGGCGAAAAGCGGCAGCGCGACGGACGGGCTGACGATGCCGAACTCCGCATCGCCCTTCTCCAGCGCGACGAGGACGCTGCTGAGGGCGCCGAGCGCCATGCCTTCGAGGTGGAAACCGGCCCGTTTCGTATAGCCGAGCCGCTCGCCGATCATGACGTTGAGGAAGGTCGAGTTGAGCAGCTTGAGGCCGATCGCCAGCCGCGCCTTGCGCAGCTCCTGCGCCCCGACCGGCGGAACGCCAAGCGCCGCCAGCGAGGCGAGGGCGATGCCGGACCCGATCACGGCGCGACGGCTGGTGCGCATCGAAGCTTTCCTCCCGGTTTCGTCAGTTCTTGTGGCGGCCGGCCCAGTGGATCACCCGGTGCTCGACCGCACTTATCGTCAGATGCAATCCTATGCCGATGAGGCCGAGCAGGACCAGCGCCGCGAAGACGCTGGCGACGTCGGATACCGCCTGCGCCTGGGTGATCGCGACGCCGATCCCCGATTGCGCCCCGAGAAACTCGGCAACCAGCGTGCCGAGCAGCGCATAGACCATCCCCATGTCGAGCCCGGCGAAGATATAGGGCGCGGCGGAGGGCAGCTTGACGAAGCGGTAGGTCTCGAGCCGCGTCGCCGCGAGGGCGCGCATCAGCGCCAGGCGCTCGGGGTCGGTCGTGCGGATGCCGGTGAAGGTGTTGACCATCAGCGGGAAGAAGGCGAGCAGCGCCGCCATGGTGATCTTCGAGCCGTCGCCGAAGCCGCACCAAATGACGATTAGCGGCGCGATCGCGACCTTAGGCAGCGCCTGCAGCGCGAAGGCATAGGGCATGACGATCGTCTCGATCGGCCGGAACTCGGCCATCAGCGAGCCGAGCGCGATGCCCAGCACGGCGCCGATGACGAAGCCGATCGCCGAGTTGACCAGCGTCGAGGCGAGCGGCAGGTAGAATCCGACCTGGCTGTCGAGCGGCACGGCCAGGCCCGACCACAACGCATTGGCGACGCGCAGTGGCGAGGGCAGGATATAGGGCGGCAGCTTGAACCAGGTGACGCAGAGCCACCACAGCGCCAGTAGCGCGACCAGGCTGGCGAGCGTCAGCGCCATCCGCCCGACGCCGGCGGCGATCCGCATGCCGCCGAGAGCGGGCTCGACCTCCGGCGCCAGCGGCAGCTCCTCGGCCTTGCCGGCGCTCATTGCGCCTCCTCGCCGGAAGATTCGTCGAGGAGGGCGCGGATCTCGCGCGTCAGCTGCAGATACTCGGGATGGCCGGTGGTCTCGGCGAAGTTTCGCGGCCGCTCGAGCTCGACCGGGAAATCCTGCAGGATGCGGCCGGGCCGCGGCGACATCACGACGACTCGGTCGCCGAGGAAGACCGCCTCGGCGATCGAATGGGTGATCAGCAGCACGGTCTTGCGGCTCGCCTGCCAGATGCGCTGCAGCTCGACGTTCATCCGCTCGCGCGTCAGCGCGTCGAGCGCCCCGAAGGGCTCGTCCATCAGCAGCACCTTGGGATCGCGCACCAAGGCGCGGCAGATCGCGGCGCGCTGCTGCATGCCGCCCGAGAGCTCGTAGGGGTATTTGTCGCTGAAGCCGCCGAGCCCGACGACGCCCAGCAGCTCGCGCACGAGACCGTCGTCGTCCCCGGCCTTATCGGGATCGGCGCTGGCGAGGCGCAGCGGCAAGCCGACGTTCTCCAGCACAGTCATCCATGGCAGCAGCGTCGCGTTCTGAAAGACCATGCCGACCTCGCGCGAGGGGCCGCGCACCGGCGCGCCCGCGAGGGTCAGGCGTCCCGATGTGACGGTGTCGAGCCCGGCGACGAGCCGCAGGAGCGAGCTCTTGCCGCAGCCCGAAGGTCCGACGATGCAGACGAAATCGCCGTCGTCGATCACCAGGTCGATGCCTGCGATGGCTTCGACCCGCGCGCCGGAGACGGTGCGATAGACCTTCGAGATCCCCGTCGCGGCGATCAACGGTTGCTGCGCGATCTTGTCCTCCCCTGTGGCTTTGTTTGCGCCTTGTGACATCCTATCCGATGCAGATGACGTTACGCCATACCACCGGACGCAGCTGCCCACACAGAACCCTCGTCCCCGACTTCGGGGAGAGGGCAGGGTGAGGGGGTGGTTCAACCGCGCCGGACAATGGACTAGACTCGCGGCGGCAAGCGAGAGAGGCGAGAATGAACGAGATCCGGCGCAAGCTCGACACCGGCACCGCCTACGGCCGTCCACACGGCGTCACCAACCGCGCCCTGACCGAGACCGGTGCCGGCACCAGGATGGGCGAGCTGCTGCGCCGCTACTGGCACCCGGTCGCGCTCGCGTCCGACGCGGCGGCGGTCCCGAAGCGGATCCGCGCCTTGAGCGAGGACCTCGTCCTCTTTCGCGACGGCGCCGGCCGGCCCGGCCTCGTCCATGCCCGCTGCGCCCATCGCGGCACGACGCTCTACCACGGCAAGGTCGAGGAGCGCGGCATCCGCTGCTGCTATCACGGCTGGCTGTTCGAGGTCGAAGGCAGATGCCTCGACCAGCCCTGCGAGCCGGGCGGTGGCCTCCACAAGGACCGCATCCGCCAGCCGTGGTACCCGGTCGAGGAGCGCTACGGTCTTGTCTTCGCCTACATGGGCCCGCCGGAGCGGCAGCCGGTGCTGCCGCGCTGGGACATCATGGAGCAGCTCGAGCCCGGCGACGAGATCGTCGCCGACGACAACATGATGAGCGGCGACAAGGTGATCCCGTGCAGCTGGACGCATCACCTCGACAATATCCCCGACCACTACCACGTGCCGATCCTGCACGGCGCAATCAGCGGCATCCAGTTCGGCGAGCTGCTCGGGCGGATGCCGGCGATCACCTGGGAACACACGGCGAAGGGGCTCAACACGATCGCCCGCCGCAAGCTCGACGACGGCAAGATCCTGCTGCGCATCGACGAGGGCATCTTGCCGAACATCCGCGTCATACCGGACCCCGGTGTCTCGCGCTACGGCCAGAGCGAATCGATCTCCTGGCTGCTGCCCGTCGACGACACGCATTACATGCTCTACGCCGCACTGCGCAAATCGCCGGGCTGGAGCCGGACGAAGACCAAGCCCGGCGGCAAGCTCTGGGTCGAGATGACCGAGGCGGAGCATCGGCGCCATCCCGACGATTTCGAGGCGCAGGCGGGCCAAGGGCCGCTGACCCTGCACTCCGACGAGCATCTCGCGACGACCGACACCGGCGTCGCCATGCTGCGCCGCATGCTGCTGCAGCAGGCCGACGCGGTGGCGGAAGGACGGGACCCGCTCGGGGTGGGCTTCGACGGGGAAATGATGACGACGGACGCAGGGAATTTCCTGCTTGAGGGATGAAGCCCGGCCAGGCGATGGAACGCACGAATACCTAGCCGCGCCATCCACCCCGAGCACGTGTGGGAAGACGAGCACGTGTGGGAAGAAGAGGATGTGTCGCGGGCGCGAATTACCCCTTCGCCACGCTCAGACAGATCGGCGTGCGGTAGAGCGGATAGATCGTCTTCGTCGCCGGCATTGTGTCGCGGATCTTCTCGAACAGCGGGTGGACGCCGATGTCGAGGAAGGTGCCGACCGCCTCGTCATGATGCGAGGGGATGTAGAGCTTCGGCTTGAAGAGGTCGACGAGCGCGAAGGTATAGGGCACCTGCGCCTCGGGAACCGGGTGGCCCTGATAGGCGATGACCGCAACGTCCACCGGCCCGACCTTCGCGGCAAGGGCGCGGTCGCCGTCGGTCACCGGCCCGGCGCTGTCGATGAACAGCACCTTGAACCCGGTATCGAGGGTGAAGAGATAGGCCATCGTGCCCGCGGTGATGACCTCGGGCGCGAAAGTGCCGCGGTCGAAGACGGCCTTCGCCGCGGCCTTCTCCTCGGCCGTCATCGGCGGGGTCTCGAGCTCGAAGAGGTGGCTCGTCGCCTTCAGAACCTCGGGCGAGAGGGTCGAGTGTTGCGCCAGGGCGACGTCGACGGCGACGCCGGAATAGGTCAGCCGGTCACCGTCCTTCACCGTCACCGTCTGGCTCGCCGGCACGCCGAGCGCGACCGCCTCCTTGGTCGAGACCGCGGCGCCGATCACCTTGGCGCCGGTCTGGCGGGCCACCGGACCGACGTCGGAAATATGGTCGAAATGCGCATGGCCGATCATGACCGCCGTCGCCCGCTTGACCTGCGCCGGCGTGAAGCCGAGGTCGGGATAGCGCGGCCCGCGATCGTAGAACGTGTCGAGCAGGAAGACCTGGCCCTTATAGTCGAGCTCGTAATTCGCCGTGCCGAGCCAGCGCAGGGTGATCGCCGACTGCGCGGCCGGCAGGATCGGCCCGCCCGTCGCGGCCGGCGTCTCGCTGCTGCAGGCCGCCTGCGAGTCGAGAGCGCCGGCGGCTGACGTCGAGCCGGTCTGGGCGCATCCGCCCAGCAACAGCGCGGCGGCCATTGCGGTGCCGATAACAAGTCTCCTGGACGACGACCCCATGCGATTCCTCCCCCGCAGCGTTTGCTTGCCGCAACGCTACTGCGAAGTCGTTGCCGGAGCTACTACTCAGGAAGGCCGGGTCTGGGGCAGTGTCGCGCCGGCGACCTGCTCCGCCGGCGGCGCGTGTCCGCTCTGCGCATCGGCGGTCAGCAGCCGCTCCTGGGCCGCCGCTTCGCCGCTGGCCCGCGCCGCCTCGGCCGGCGTCAGCGCCGCCAGCACGCGATCGCGCCATTGCGCGGCCTGCGCATCGCCGTCGCGTGCCGCGATGTTAAGCCAGACATAGGCTTGGCGCGGATCCTTCGCCGTGCCGAGTCCCTGCGCGTAGATCAGCCCAAGCTCGCGTTGCGCGGCGGCGTCGCCGTGCTCAGCGGCGCGGCTCAGCCATTGCTTCGCGGCGCCGGTATCCTGGAGCACGCCGTGACCGTCGAGATAGAGCTTACCGAGCTGCGCAGCCGCCCGGGCCGAGCCGGCATCCGCCGCCTTGGTCAGCAGGGTCACCGCCTGCTGGGTGTTCGGGGCGACGCCGAGCCCGTCCTGATAGAGATGGGCGAGCCACAGCTCTGCCGCCGGGTTGTTCTTGTCAGCTAGCGCCTGGAAGACGCGATGGGCCTTCGCGTAGTCATTGGCGTCCAGCGCGGCGATGCCCTCGGCGAGTGTGCTGCCGCTCGGTTGCGTCTGCCGGTCTTGCCAGCCGAAGGCGATGGCGCTGCTGAGGATGGCGAGGACCGCGACGGGCAGCAGCATCGTCAGGGGCTTTCCCGACCTGATGGTCGTCGGAAAGCTTGGAATCTTCATTGCAACGCTCCATTGGTCGAATGCACGAGGCAGCCCCGTAGATTGGGTTGCCGCGGCGAGATGTCAGCTGACGGGCGGATGACATCGCTGACAGGTTCGGCGGAGGCTGCCCGCGAAGTCGCTCCCCCGGCCCGGTTCTTCGAGGTCTTGCCGTCGCAAGCGGCGCGTGACGGCTTGGCGGCGGGGCGATCCCAGTCCATGAGCGTCGTCAATCCTCTATCCGGCGCCATCGCCGGCTCCCTATTAAACTTTTGTCATGATGGCATGGCCCCCCGCTTTGCCGCCTATCAACGCAGACAGGACGTTGCGGCTGCTCAGGCGAGGAAGCGATGGAATATCGGACGTACTACCGCTGCTATTTCATGGACCGGCGGTTGACGATCAGGGCCGTCGCGATGGTCGTGGCTGGGTCCGACGACGAGGCCAGCGTGCTCGCCGGCGACCTCCTGGCTGACCGCGATGCGCGAGCCGTCGAAGTGTGGGAAGGCTCGCGCCGCGTCCATTTCATCGAGCAATGGAGCAGTCCGCTCGTCTAGCAGCGGAGGGGTCTTCGGCTTCCTCCGCTTCTGCGATGCTTAGCTTGATCGCTCGATTTGCGGATATACATATTGGCAATAAGACACGCCACCTTGGAACTCCGGGCCTATGCACCGGAGCAAAGGGTTCGTGGAATCCCAGCCCGTCACGCGACAAATGGCGCTTGCCATTAATCCGTTTGAGACATAATATGTCCAATTCAACTTCTCCGGGAGTGCGGAGCATGGACGGTTCGAAAGGCGGCGCGGGATCGGGAGTGGGCGGTTCGTGCCCGGCGTGTCGAAGCGTCGCCGTCCGTCATCCCATCCCTCTCCGACCTGCATTCGGCCTGCACAACAGGCCGGGCCCGACCTTTGCCGAGCCTGCGCGCCGCCGCGCCGACCTCTCCCGGCGTTCGGCTTCGCCTGCATCCGCCCTGTATTACGGGCCGAACGCCACGCAGCGCGGCGGCGAGCGAGCCCGCCGCCGCTTGACCTGCCGACCCCGCCGCGTAAGCTCGCGCCGCGCCGTCCGCGAGCGCGACCCAGGATAAGGAACCGCAGCGATGATCGATTTGACCGAGCGCGTCGTCATCGTCACCGGCGCCAGCTCCGGGATCGGCGAGGCGATCGCGCGCGAGTTCGCCGGCGACGGCGCGATGACGGTGCTCGCGGCGCGCAGCGCCGGCAAGCTCACCGCCCTGGCGGCGGAGCTGCGCGAGGCCGGCGGCACCGTGCTGGACTGCCCGACCGATGTCACAAGCGAGTCGGACATCCTGCATCTCTTCGCGACGGTGATGGAGAAATTCGGGCGGGTCGACGTGCTCGTCAACAACGCCGGTATCGCCGATCACACGCCGACCGTCGACGTCAGCCTTGCCGCCTGGCAGCGCGTCATCGACACCAACCTCACCTCGGCCTTCCTATGCTCGCGCGAGGCGATGAAGATCATGAAGGCCCAGCGCCGTGGCCGCATCATCAACATCGGCAGCGTCTCGGCGAAGGTGCCGCGGCCCGACACGATCGGCTACGCCGCGACGAAATTCGCGATGGAGGGGCTGACCCGCTCGCTCGCGCTCGATGGCCGCGACTTCGGCATCGCCGCCTCGATCCTCCACCCCGGCGTCACCACCAGCATGCTCAGCGGCAAGACCCGCGACATGCCGGCGACCGAGATCATGCCGGCGGTCGAGGTCGCCAGGATCGTCGTGATGATGGCGACGCTCCCCGACGAGATGAATTTGCTCGAAGGGCTGGTGCTGCCGATCGGGATGGCGTTTCTCGGGCGAGGATAGCCGAGGTTCTATTCCGCCTTCCGACGCACCATCATGCGCTCCTCGCCGCAGACGATGAACACGGGGTCGAAGGCTGTCAGCAGCGCCTGCAGCATCTCGGATCCCGGCGGCTCGGCGAGAACGTCGGGACGCATTGGGTCGAGGTGCAGGACGACGCTGTCATGGTCCTCGCCGTTGAACGAGGCGACAACGCCGCTGCGGTCGGGCCGCAGATCCTCGGGGAAGCTCTCGTCCATCAGCCAGAAGCACTCGAAGTTGCGGCACGGTTGCGGCCGCGTCGCATGGATGCCGCAGCCGGCTTCGGTGCAGTGCTCACACCATTGCCCGGTCGGCTTCGCGATCTCCGGCACGGCGAAGTGCAGGCAGCAGACCGTGCAATCTCCGCAGATACGCGTCGTCATGGTTTCACTCCCGGTGTGGCGGTCGGCGACATCGGCGGCGCCGCCAGTCTGCACCGAACCGCGGCCGTTGACGACCGATCTGGCCGCTCTACAATCACAGGTAGTCGGGGCGAATTCATGCTACCGTCCGGCATCCAGCAACCAGGGACGATGCACGTGGGCCCCGGCCCTGACCAGACCGAGATTTACCGCGCCCTCGCCGAGGCCGCAACCGAGGGCGTCGTCATCCATCGCGACGGGATCGTCGTGGCGGCGAACGAAGCGTGCTGCAGCCTCTACGGCTATTCTCCCGAGGCAGTGGTCGGCCGGCCGATCATCGACTTCATCGCGCCGGATGCCCGCGCCGAGGCGCTCGACCGTGGCCGTAACGGTACCGAGCAGCCTTACGAAAGCCTCGCCCTCCACCGCAATGGCTCGGCCTTCCCGGTCGAGTTCCGCGGCCGTGCCGTTGCGCTCGATGGCAAGCCGGCCCGCGCCGTCACGATCCGCGACCTGCGGCAACGCAAGCGCTACGAGCAAGAGCGGCTCATCGGCATTCAGCGCTTCGGCCGCGTCTTCGAGCAGAGTCCGCTCGGCAAGGCGATCGCCGGGCCGGATTCCTGCTTCCGCGAGGTCAACCCGGCGCTGTGCGCGATGCTGGGATATTCCGCCGACGAGCTGATCGGGCGGAACTTCCTCGACATCGTCTACCCGGACGATCGCGAGTCCTGTCGGCGTCATTCGGCCGCCCTGTTGAACGGCGAGGTCGAGCAGTTTCACATCGAGGAGCGCCTGGTCGCCAAATCCGGCGCTCCCTTATGGGTCAGCATCAACGTCGCTCCCATCCGCGACCCCGCGGGGCGCGTCATCGACATCCTGGGAATCATCGAGAACGTCGACGAGCGCCGCCGCATGACCGACGCCTTGCGCGAGAACGAGGAGCGTTTCCGGACGATTATCGAGGCCTTGCCGCATATCGCGTTCGTCGTCCGACCCGATGGCATCGCGCAGTACTACAATGCGCTCTGCACCCTCTATTTCGGCGAGCTTGCGGGCGACAGCTCGGGGCGTCTGGCGCTGGCACATCCCGATGACCGCTCGCGTGTCGTGGCGGCCCGCGAGGCGGCGGTCATCGCCGAGCGCGAGTTCGAGGTCGACGTCCGCCTGCGCCGCCATGACGGCGCCTATCGCTGGCATCGCTTCCGCAGCATGCCGTTGTTCCGCGACGGCCAGCTCGATGCCTATCTTTGCACCGCGGTCGACATCGACGAGCTGCGCCGCGCCAACGAGATTCTGGGTCAGCACGTCGCCGAGCGCACGGCGCAGCTCGCAGCGAGCGAGACGCAGATCCGCCTGGTGTATGAGCATGCCTCGGAATGCCACGCCGTCATGCTGGTGCGCGACGACGGGCAGTTCGTCTTCGAGGAGGCCAATCCGGCGCTCCTGCGCATCTATGAGAAGCCGCGCGCGGCGGTCGTCGGCCACAGTCTCGACGAGGTCTTCGGCGCCGACGGGGCGCACGAGATCAATCGATACCTTGCCGCGTGCCTACGATTGGGTCAGCCCTATCGCTACGAGCGGCAGCAAGGGGAGCGCGTCGTCGAGGCGGTCGCCGTGCCGGTGCCGCGGTCCGGGGACGAGCCGCAGCGCCTCGTCGTGACGGCCCGCGACGTCAGCGAGGCGCGTGGCCTCGAGGAGCAGCTGCGGCAAGCCCAGAAGATGGAGGCGGTCGGCCAGCTGACCGGCGGCGTCGCGCACGATTTCAACAATCTGCTGACCGTCGTGATCGGCAATCTCGACATGCTCGAGGCGAAGCTGACGGACGAGCAGCATCGCAAGCTGACTGCCGCGGCGCGGCGCGGCGCCGATCGCGCCGCGATTCTCACCCACCGTCTGCTCGCCTTCTCGCGCAAGCAGCCGCTCGCCCCCAAGCAGGTCGACCTCAACCGCCTCGTCGCCGGCATGTCGGAGCTGCTGCGCCGCTCCCTGGGCGAGACGGTGGCGATCGAGACGGTGCTCGCCGGCGGCTTGTGGCCGACGAGCGCCGACCCCAACCAGGTCGAGAATGCTCTGCTCAACCTCGCGCTCAACGGTCGCGACGCGATGCCGAGCGGCGGCCGGCTGACGATCGAGACGGCGAACCGCTCTCTCGACGAGGCCTATGCCAAATCCCATTCCGACGTCGTCGCCGGCGATTACGTGATGCTCGCCGTCAGCGACACCGGCACCGGCATGTCGCCGGCGACGGTGGCGAAAGCCTTCGAGCCGTTCTTCACGACGAAGGAGGTCGGCGACGGCAGCGGCCTCGGGCTTAGCATGGTCTACGGCTTTGTCAAGCAGTCCGGCGGCCACGTCAAGATCTACAGCGAGCCGGGCGCCGGCACGACGATCAAGATCTACCTGCCGCGGCTGCTGACCGCGATTGGGCTTGTCGAGTCCGCCGCCGCCGCGGTGCCGACCGGCGTCGGCCACGAGACGATCCTGGTCGTCGAGGACGATGCCGACGTCCGCGACTACACCGCAGGGGTGCTCCGCGAGCTCGGCTATCGCATCGTCGCGGCGGGCGACGCGGCCGAGGCCTCGCAGCACCTCGCCGGCGAAACGCGAATCGACCTGCTCTTTACCGACGTCGGGCTGCCGGGCGGCGTCACCGGCCGCCGCCTTGCCGAGGCGGCGCGTGCGCAGCGGCCCGGGCTGAAAGTGCTGTTCACCACCGGCTACGCGCGCAACGCGATCGTCCACAACGGCACGCTCGATCCCGGCGTCGAGCTCATCGTCAAGCCCTTCACCCAGCGCGACCTCGCGCAGAAAATTCGTGCCGTGCTCGACGATCCCGGGTGATCATCCAAGGACACGCGAGGCCTGCCGCAGGAAAGCGGCAGGCGATCGCCGACTTTCAGGGAGGAATTCATGCAGCTTCAGCTCAGTCTCGGCGTCGCCGCGAACCCGCGGACCTGGCCGATTCTCGACGGCACCGTCGCGCCCGACGGGATCGAGCTGGTGACGAACGTCGTCCCGGTCTCGGAGCTGTTCTGGCGCCAGCTCAAATTCGCCGATTTCGACGTCTCGGAAATGTCGTTCTCGTCGCTGATGATGGCGCGGGCGAACGGCGACGGGCGCTGGGTCGGGCTGCCGGTCTTCACGACGCGGCAGTTCTTCCACACGACGCTGCTGGTGAGGCGCGATGCCGGCATCGACACTCCCGCCGATCTCAAGGGCAAACGCATCGGCGTCCCGGAGTACCAGCAGACGGCGGCGCTGTGGACGCGCGGCATCCTGCAGCACGAGTTCGGCGTCGCCCCGACCGACATCACGTTTTTTATGGAGCGGGTGCCGTCGCACAGCCATGCCGGCGCGGTCAATTTCCGGGCGCCGCCCGGCGTGACGATCAACCAGATCCCGCTCGAGAAGAGCATTGGCTCGATGATGCTGTCGGGCGAGCTGGATGCCGCGATGTTCTACATCCGCCGCTACGGCGAGCACGCGCGAAACCTGATCGACCGCAGCACGGCGGATCTGTGGAATCATCCCGATATCAAGCCGCTGTTCCCCGATCCCGCCGCCGAGGGCGTCCGCTATTTTCGCAAGACGGGCATCTATCCGATCAACCACGGCATGGTCATCCGCCGTTCGATCGTCGAGAAGAATCCCTGGGTCGTCCTCAACCTCTACAAGGCCTTCGAGCAGGCCAACGAGGTCGCGACAGAGCAGCGCATGGCGCATGTCGAGTACCACCTCGCCGCCGGCGAGATCGCGCCCGAGGCCCGTGCCGCGCTGCGCCGCCCGGTGCTGCGCCACGGCATCAAGGCGAACCGCAAGATCCTCGAGACGGCGGCGGCTTATTCCCACGAGCAGGGGTTGACTCCGCGGCTGATGCAGCTCGACGAGATCTTCGCGGCGAGCGCGATGGAGCAGTGAGGGCGCGGCTCGGCCGAAGTCGCGCAGCACCTGGCGGGCGAGGGGATGTCCGACGTCAAGGATCCGGCGAGCCTCTACACCAACCGCTTCATCGACGAAGCGCTGAAGGGATAAGGCGGTGGTCGCGATGCAAACACAGCCGACGCCGGCGGGCGGGGATGCCGCCTTCGCGATGGTGGGCGTCGAGAAATGGTTCGGCACGTCGGATCGGCCGGTGCATGCGCTGGCGCCGACCGATCTCGAGGTCGCGGCGGGCGAGCTCGTGGTCCTGCTCGGCCCCTCCGGCTGCGGCAAGACGACGTTGCTGCGGATCATCGGCGGCCTCACCGAGCCGACGGGCGGCAGCGTCCGCGTCCGCGGCCGCGAGCTCTGGCGCAAGGGGCAGCGCCACGGCGAGGCGCTCGCCGAGCTCGGCATGGTGTTCCAGGACGCCAATCTCTTTCCCTGGCTCAGCATAGAGGACAATGTCGCGCTGCCGCTCGAGCTCAAGGGAATCGGCAAGCGCGAGCGGCGACGGCAGGCCGGCGAGCTTCGGCATCACCAGCAAGGTGATCGTCGCCGCCGTGCTCGCCTTCTTCCCCATCCTGACCAATACCGTGCTCGGCGTGAAATCGGTCGACGCCGGCCATCGCGACGTCATGACGAGCCTCAACGCCTCCCGCCTCGCCGTGCTGCGCCGCCTCGAGCTGCCGAGCTCGCTGCCGTACATCCTGACCGGCATGGAGGTCAGCGTCGTGCTCGCGATCATCGGCGCCGTTGTCGGCGAATATCTCGGCGGCAACAGCGGCCTGGGCTATCTGCTGATCTCGCGAATGAACGCCTTCGAGACGGACGGGCTCTTCGCCGTGATGATCCATATGACGATCCTCGGCTTCGTCTTCTATTTCGGGGTCGGCGTGCTGCGGCGCTTGCTCATCCCATGGCATCAGTCGGCCCGGCTCGACCGGGTGCATTGACGAGATCGGAAGGGGGGCGGAATGAGCGCACGAGGATTGACGCTTGCCGCGACGGCGCTGGCCGCGTTGCTGACGGCGCCGGCGGCTTCGGCGGCGACCAAGATCGCCCTGCTGTTCGCGCCGACGACCGGCCTGCTGCCGTCCTACGTCGCCAAGGACCAGGGCATCTTCGCCAAGCACGGGCTCGACGTCGAGCTGACGTTGCTGGTCAACCAGGGCTCGGTCGTCGCGGCGCTCGTCTCCGGCTCGGTGCAGATCGGTACGCCCTCGGCGCTTGCCGTCCTGCAGGCGGTCGACGCCGGGCTCGACGTCGTCTTCCTGGCAGCGAGCAACGTCACGCCCTCGGCCTCACGGACAGCAATCTTCGCGCGCAACGGCAGCGGTATCGAGGCGCCGCGCGACCTCATCGGCAAGAAGGTCGGGGTGCCCTCGCTCAACACCTACCTGCACGTCATGGCGCGGCAATGGCTGAAGAGCAAAGGCGTCGATTACACCAAGGTCGATTTCGTCGAGGTCGGATTCCAGCAGATGGCCGACGTCCTCAAGGGCGGCTCGGTCGATGCGGTCGACGCGATCGACCCCTATTACGACAGGGTCGCCGCGGTCGGCCATTCGATCGGCAATCCCGACGAGAGCGCGCCGCCGGGGACGCTGACCTCGGTCTACACGGTGACGCGTGCCTGGGCTGCGGCTCATCCCGACGAAATCGCCGCCTTCCGCCGATCCCTCGAAGAGGCGCAGGCCTTCATCGCCGCCAACGAGGCGCAGGCGCGCGAGAGTCTCGGTCGCTACACCAAGCAGCCTGCGCAGGTGGTCGCGACGACGCCGATGCCGAATCTGGCGGTGGCGATCGTGCCGCCGCAGATCCAGTTCTTCATCGATCTGGCGCGCGGGCAGGGGCTGATCAGCCACGATCCCGGCGCGGCATCGCTCATCGTGCCGTGATCGCGCTCGTATCCGACAATTCAATAGACGGAGACGGCGCTCATGATCATGTCGATGGTCGAGCCGTCCCTCGCGAGCGGCAGCACCAAGGCCTCGTGGCGCAGCACCCGATGATTGCCGCCGAGCCACTCATGCAGCCGGACGACCGGCCCCTCGCGATCGATGACTTCAATGAAGTGATCCTTGATCTGCGCACCGCGCTCGATGTTCGGGCTGTCGTCAACTTCCTTGCCGGTGAGGTCGAAGCCGAGCCACTGGGCCATGTTCGTCGAATGGATGCGATAGCGGAACCGTAAAGGATCGCGGAGCACGTCGAGCAGCGACAAGTTGCCGATGATGTAGCGCAGATCGAGGGGATCGAAATCCGCCCGCGCCGGGAAAAGTCGGCCGCGACGACGGATCTCCCAGTCGTCGTAAAGCCGCTTTGATTGTGTCGCGCGAAGCTCCATCATCGATAATGATCTTTCCAGAGTTATCGGCGATTATGTCGCCGAATCTATTTACTTGTGATTAACTGCGGTTCCTGGAGACCCGAGATGCCCATCCCACGCTTCGATCCGCGTCAGTCCAGCCGCTTGACCGCCGCGTCGATGAAGCTGAGGTCGGCGTGGGCCGCGACGTCGATGTCGCGGTTGAGGAAGCCGAGCTCCTTCAGCGTCTGTAGATTGCGCTGCATTGCCGCGAGGTCGGGTCTGGCGTCGCGATCGCGGTAATAGTCGTTCCGCGTGAAGAGATAGGCGTAGCCCTCGACCGGCTGCTTGTTGAACTTGGCGACGATCGCGGCGGCGGCCTCGCGGTTCGCCGAGTCGAGGTACCAGCGCAGCGCCCGGACGTAATCCTCGAAGAAGTCGAGCAGCACCTCGTGGTTCTTCGCAAGAAAGCCGGCGCGAGCGACGTTGGCGAGGCTCTGCGTCCGGCCCAGCGCGTCGTGCATGGTGAACAGCGGCCGCCCCACCCCGCGCTCGCGCAGGCGCTGCGCATAGGGCGCGACGAGGCTGGCGAGATCGATCTTCCGCTCCTCCAGCATCGCCGGCATGTTGGGAAATTGCGTCTCGATGACGCTGTAGTCGCGGTGATCCTCGAGGCGATGCTGGCGCAGCATGACCCGCAGCCCGATGTCGCTGCCACCGCCGACGGCATTGACCGCGACGACCTTGCCCTTGAGATCCTCGACCGTCCGGATCGGGCTGTCCTGGCGGACGAGGAACTCGCTCGAGTAGTTCCCCTCGACGCCGTCCTGGTAATCGTCGCTAACGATCTTGAGATCGTCGAGCCGGGCGTTCTGGATCGCGACGCCGAACGAGGAGGGCGCGAGCGGCGCGATGTCGACGTCGCCGCTGGCGAGCGCGGTCACCATCGGGCCGCTGCCGGCGAAATGGAAATGCTCGACGCGATAGGATTTGCCGAGATGCGGCACGAGGTCCGGCCGGTCGAAGAGGATCGGCGTCATCTGGCCGGCGACGGTTGTCCAGGCGATGCGGATCGTGAGCGGCTCGGCGCCAGCGACGTTGGCGGCAAGGAGCAAGCCGCCGAGGGCGAGCGCGAGACGTCTGAACCGACCCATAGATTCCTCCTGTCGCGGCATCGCTCGGTTGATGCGGGCTGCGCTGCGCCCCCGGCTGCCGTCCGACATGATCTTGGCCGGTTTGGCGATCCGCCACAATCGCGGCGGCCGGCGAAATCGCGGCGATCGCGCTCGCCCCTGCCGCTCTGGCGATGCTAAGCTGCCGCCGGGTTCGATGATCCACGAGTCCGCGAAAGGTGAGGAAAATGAAGACGGAAACGCTCGAATACAAGGACGGCGATCTGACCTGCCGGGGAACGCTGATCTATGACGATACCAAATCCGGAAGGCGTCCCGGCGTCGTCGTCGCGCACGACATCCGCGGCTCGCTGCCGCGGCCGAAGGGGCGTCCCGAGCAGCTGGCAGCGATGGGCTATGTCGTGCTGCTCGCCGATAACTACGGCGGCGGCCAGACGATGCGCGACTTCCCGCACGGCATGGAGCTGATCAAGAGCGTGCGCGGCGACAACGCCGTCTGGCGCCGCCGCATCCGCGCCGCCGTCGATACGCTGGCGGCGCATCCGCTGGTCGACAAGGGGCGGATCGGCGCCATCGGCTATTGCTTCGGCGGCTCGACGGTGATCGAGCTCGCCTTCAGCGGTGCCGACGTCCGCGCCGTCGTCAGCTTCCATGGCGGGCTCGACGGGTTGCAGCTGCAGGATGCCAAGAACGTCAAGGCGAAGATCCTGTCCTGCACCGGCGCCGACGATCCGCTGGTACCGCTCGAGGACGTCAAGGCCTTCGAGGAGGCGCTGCGCGAGGCCAAGGTCGCCGACTGGGAGGTGGTGGTCTACGGCAACACCAAGCACAGCTTCACCGACCCGGAGACCCCGAACTCCCCGAACACCGCCTATAACAAGGCGGCCGACGAGCGCTCCTGGGCCGCGATGACGGCGCTGTTCAAGGAAGCCTTCGCCTAAATCGACGCGGCGGCCTCGCCCGCCGGTCATACTTGGGGGATCGCCGGCGGCGCATTGCCGCCGGCGACTCTATTCCACTCGATTGTCAGACGGCCGTGCCGACCGATCGCTATCCTAATTAAACAAAGAAATAACGTGTAATTATTAGACTTGACACCTCTGGAATGGTTGAATACGCGTAACCACATCTCGCGTTCGATGAATGAGATCGATGCGGCGGACCAGCTTGGACGGTCGCGCGTCGGAAAGGATTTTTGGTGTTGGACCAGCCGGCATCCGCGGTTTTCGAACCCGACACGCTGATCGTGCGTTACGAGGGGCTTTCGGGCGAGGCTCTGCTGCGTCCGATGATCGAGCGAGAATTTCGCGGCCGCATCGCGCTCGTGTCGTCGTTCGGCATCGAAGCCGCGGTGCTGCTCGACCTCGTCGCCGCAATCGACCGCAACGTCCCGGTGATTTTTCTCGATACGGAGAAACTTTTCGGCGAGACGCTGCGCTATCGCGATGCGCTGGTGGCGCGCCTCGGCCTGACCGACGTCCGCTCCATCAAACCGGATCCGGCCGCCGTCGCCCGCTTGGATCCGGACGGCATGTTGTTTCAGCGCGACGCCGATTCGTGCTGCGTGCTGCGCAAGGTGGCGCCGCTTGCTGGTGCGCTCGACGGTTTCGATGCCTGGATCTCCGGCCGCAAGCGCTTTCAAGGCGGGCTGCGCGGCTCCTTGCCGACGATCGAGGCGGCGGATGGGCGCATCAAGATCAATCCTCTCGCGAGCTGGACGCGGGAGAGCATCGAGGCGGCCTTCGCCGCCAGGGGACTGCCGCCGCATCCGCTCGAAGCCGATGGTTTCCGCTCGGTCGGCTGCATGCCCTGCACCGACCGCGTCGCGGCCGAAGCCGATCCGCGCGCCGGCCGCTGGGCTGGCGCCGGCAAGACCGAATGCGGCATTCACCTCGCCCTGCCGCGCCGCTGAATCTCCTGCCGTCGCCGGGGCTTGGAAAAGTCACTTTCTCCGCGGGGCAACAGTCGATAATAATCAACGCTGCCGGCGGCAAGCGCGTGCGTCCGCTTCGGCTAACGGTGAGGGGGGATCGACGATGACCAGAAAACTGCTGCTCGATGCGTTGGCCAAGGACGGCTTGTCGGCGAAGGATGCGAACGCCGTTGTCGGCACCGTCGTGACGACGATCACGAAGGAGCTGAAGAAGGCTCAGAAATTCACGCTGACCGGTTTCGGTACCTTCGCCGTCAGCAAGCGCGGCGCCCGCAAGGGCCGCAATCCCAAGACCGGCGAGCCGATCAAGATCAAGGCGAGCAAAGGCGTCCGCTTCAAGGCGGGCGCGACGCTCAAGTCCGGCATCTAGCACGCTCTTCCCGCTCGGCGCGCCGCTGCATCCATCGGCGCCGCCGTCGGGAGATCGACCCGCAAAAAGCGCGGCGATTCGGAAACAATTAGGAAGACGGGCAGCCTCGCGGCAGGCGCAGCGGACCGCTCCACGATCTTCCGGATGAAGGGAGTGAAGCATGACCGGTATCCTCCGCAATCGCTGGTGGGTCGTCGCGGCGTCGGTCATGGGGCTGATCGTCGGCTCCGGGGCGATCAACGTCTTCGCCTTCGGCGTCTTCCTCAAGCCCGTGACGGCCGACCTGGGCATCGGCCGCGGCGCGTTCGGAGCCGGGCTCGTGCTCAACTCGCTGCTGACCGCGGCGGGCTGCATTCCGCTCGGCTGGGCCCTCGACCGCTACGGCACGCGCCGGGTGATGATTCCCGGCATCCTGCTCTTCGCGCTCGCCGCCGCCAGCTATTCGATGCTCACCGCCTCGCCGGCGGTCATCTTCCTGCTGTTCGGCATTGCCGGGCTGTTCGGCGGATTCCAGACCCCGGTCGCCTATGCGACGGTGCTGTCGAAATGGTTCGACAAGGAGCGCGGCTTGGCCCTCGGCATCGCGATGGCGGGCGTCGGCCTCGGCGTCGCGCTGGTGCCGCAGATCTCGGCCCAGCTGATCGAGGCCTTCGGCTGGCGCCTCGCCTATGTCGGCCTCGGCGTCACGATCCTGGTTCTCGCGTGGCTTCCGGTCACGATTTTCGTGCGGGAACCTTCCGAGGATTCGGCGACGCCGCGGGCGGAGCGTGCGCCGAGCGCGGCGCTGCCGGGCATGACGGCGCGCGAGGCCTTCGCCTCCTGGCGCTTCTGGGCCTTGACGGTCGCGTTCCTCCTCGGGGTCGCGGCAATCAACGGCACGCTGACGCAGATCGTCGCGCTACTCACCGATCGCGGCGTGCCGGTGCAGGCGGCGGTGCAGGCGCTTTCCGCCTCCGGCCTCGCGATCATTCTTGGGCGGATGCTGTGCGGCTGGTGCCTCGACCGTTTTTCGGGCACCGTCGTTGCGATCTGCTTCTTCATCGTGCCGATGTGCGGCATCGCGCTGCTCGCCAGCGGTGCGACGGGCGCCGTCCCCATCCTCGGCGCCGTGCTCTGCGGCATGGGGATCGGCGCGGAGGTCGATCTCATGGCCTTTTTCACCAGCCGCTATTTCGGGCTCAGAGCCTACGGCAAAATCTACGGCATGATGTTCGCCTTCTTCTCGCTGTTCACCGGCGTCGGCCCCTACATCTCCGGGGCCAGCTTCGACGCCTATCATTCCTACACCCCGATTTTCATGATTTTCGAGGGCATGCTGGTCGTGACCTGCTTGCTTTTCCTGCCGCTCGGGGCGTATCGCTACCCGCCGCTGGCACGCGAGGTGCATGGAAAAACGCGCAGCGCAATCGCATAGCGCGGCAACAGGAGCGTCATGATCACTCTCTTCCGGGCGAATGGGACCCTATCGCTGCCGACCATCTTCTGGGAGGCATCGCAGGTCTTCGCGCGGCAAGAGGGCTGGCGTCCGGCGGGCGTCGGCAGCATGGTCGACGATCGCGTGCGCGGCCAGTATATCGCTGGCCGCATGGTCGGCAAGCGCGAGGCCGCCGATCTCGCCGACGCGCTCGAGCGCGTCGTCAACGGCAAGGCGGCCGACAGCGGCGAGCTTGACATCGTCGCGCTCGTCGAGCTGATCAATTTCCTGCGGGTCGGCGGATTCGGAATCCGCTGAGCCCGGCGGCGTCTATTCGCCGGGAGCGGCGGGCGCCGCGTCGTTGACGCCGATCGCCACCAGGAACGCGCGGCGAATCTCGTCCGGCTGGCCGGTCTGGAACGGATAGCCGGCGACGACCGGCTTGGTCAGCGGATGCGTCATGTATTCGGCGCGCGACAGCCCGTCGACCAGCACCTCGCGCTTGGCGATCGGCAGATCGATGCGCTCGTTGACGCTTGCGTCGCGGACGATCGCCTTCGGGTCCCGACCGTCGCGCAACGCCTCGAGATCGGCGAGGAGGCGCCGCCGGATCAGCGCGATGCCACGATCGCTGGCCCCGAGGTTTTCCTTGGTGCGGTCTGCGATCGTCCCCTGGCCGACCCAGGCGATGAAATCCTGGTTCATCACATGGCTGGAGATCCACCGCCCGGTCGCCCGATCCTTGATCGGGCCGTGCCAGGTCGGGATGCTTTCCTGGACATAAGGGTCGCGGTCGCGCGGCACGCGGCAGAAATGCCAGGTGACGCTGAGCGTGTTCTCGTCGTCGATCGGAACCCGCCACTCGCAATGCTCGCCGGTATAAAGCGCCGCCGGCCAGAGGCAGATGCGGCCGATCGTCCACATGGGATCGAACTCGTCGGTGTCGGCGCGGATCCGCTTGTACTGGAAGCCGTACTCGAACTCGTTGAAATCGACCTTGCGGTGGGCCGGCGAATAGGGACCGTTCTGGCCCCCGAGCCGGACGCTCCAGTTCGAGTGCATCCATTCGAAATGCACGGGATCGATCGAGTTCTCCTGGCATTGCAGCCAGTTGCACGGGATCTCGGCGGTGACGATCTGGCGGAAGCCGTTCTGCCAGCCGAAGAACTCCCAATTCGGCACAAGCGGCGCCGGGTGGGGCCCGAGATAGGCCCAGAGCAGCCCGGCATGCGCCGACACGGGATAGGATTTGATGCTGATCCGGGCCTTCAGATTCACCTCGGGATGCGCCATGTCCTCGTAGGGCTGCGCGATGCATTGCCCGGTCTCGTCGTAGAGCCAGCCGTGATAGTTGCAGCGCAGGCCGCATTCCTCGACATAGCCGTAGGAGAGATCGGCGCGGCGATGCGGGCAGTGCCGGTCGACGAGGCCGAAGGTGCCGGAGAGGTCCTTGTAGAGGACGAGATCCTCGCCGAGTAGCCGCAGCGGCTTGGTCGCGATCGCATCGAACTCGGTGACGCCGGCGATCGGCCACCAATAGCGCCGCAGGAGCTCGCCCATCGGCGTCCCTGCGCCGGTCTGCGTCAGCAAACGGTTTTGTGCCTCGGGAATCACTCAGCCCTCCTTCAACGCAGACCGGCCTGGCGCAACGCCGGGATCGTGACCTTCTGAAACTGGCGCATGCCCTCCTCGTAGCGCGGCCACGACATGACGGTGCCGTCGAGCCCGATGTCGGAGAGCTTCGCGAGACCTTCGACGACCTGGTCGTTGGTGCCGACGAGCGGATAGCCGCCCCAGCCCGCGATGAAATGCTCCTTCATCGCCTCTTCGGCGCCCGGCGGCAGGGTCTGGGCGTTCAGCCCCATGGTCTCGACGAGGTTCGTCACCGCGACCCAGTCGCCCTTCTCGTGGACATAGTAATTGTAGAAATCGCGCGCCTCCTTCTCGGTCTCGCGCTGTACGACGTAGCTCGCCGCCCAGACCTGGATGTCGCGGCCGTATTCCTCGCGGGCGAGCTTGCGATAGGCGGCGATGTGCCGCCTGGCGCCGTCGAGGTCGGCGGGGTTGAAGACGACGAAGGCGACGTCGCAATGCTTGGCCGCGAAATGCCGTCCCTTCTCTGACCCGCCGGCATTCATGATTACCGGATAGGGGCGGCGGATCGGCTTCGGATCGAGGTAGGCCCCCTTGACCTGGTAGTATCTGCCTTCGAAATCGAACTCGTCGTCCTCGGTCCACATCCGCTTGATGATGTGGAGCCATTCAGCGGCCATCTCGTAGCGCGCGTCGTGCTCGATCAGCGGGGCGCCGAACATCTCGATCTCTGGCTTGTGCCAGCCGGTCACGATGTTGAGCACGAAGCGGCCGCCGCTGATGTGATCGATCGTCGTCGCCTGCTTCGCCGCCATGATCGGGTGGATGGTCGGCACATGCGAGGTTGCGAAGACGGCGGGATATTTCGTCAGCGCGCCGATACCCGCTGCCCAGGAGAAGCACTCGAAGCCGGCGCCGTTGAAATTCGTGACGCCGCCGAAGCCGCGCCAGCGTCCGACCGGGACCAGCGCCTCGAACTCCATCTCGTCGGCGAGGCGCGCCAGGGTCAGCGTGTTCGGCCAGGTCACCTCGAGAACGCCGTCGATCGTCGTGATCGCGCAGCCGCCGCTGAGATTGCTGCTGAAAGTGCCGAGCTTGATCTTGCGGTCGTTGAACAGCGGCGATGTCTCGCGACGCAGCGCCTCGACCTTCTTCTCCGTGGTCATCGTTTCCTCCGTCGGCGGCTTGCCGCATGGCGCCCGCGTTGCCGCGACCGGGGCGCGTCGCTCATCTTGCCGTTGTTTGCGCGTGCCGGGTAGCACCATTCGGCGGCAGGCTCATGCCCGCACGAGGCCGCCGTCGACGAAGATCGTCTGGCCAGTCACGAAGGCAGCGTCGTCGCTGGTCAAAAACGACACCGTGCCGACCAGATCGGCGACCTGTCCAACCCGCTTGATCGCCTGCATGTTCGCGACGCTTTCGAAGAACGCATCCTGCGACATGCCCCCGGGGATCTGTCGCCGGCCGCGTGTGCCCGGCGTGTTCGTCTGCCCCGGAGCGATCGCATTCGCGGTGATGCCGTCCTCGCCGAACTCGCTGGCGAGTGCCCGGGTCAGGCCGATGACGCCGGCCTTGCTGGCCATGTAATGGGCGAACCCCGGCACCATGAGGCTGACCGTGTCCGATGCGAAGTTGACGATGCGGCCCCAGCGCCGCTCTCGCATGCCGCCAACGAACGCCTTGCTCATCAGGAACATCGAATCGAGATTGACCGCGAGGACGCGCCGCCAATCCTCAAAGCTGATCTCGGTGAAGGGCTGCATCGGATAGATGCCGGCGTTGTTGACGAGGATGTCGCAACGGCCGAACCGCGCCTCGACCTGCCGGCCCAAATCGGCGACGTCGCGCTCGTGGCTGACGTCGCAGGCTACCGCTAGGGGCTGGCCGCCGACGCCCTCGATCAGCCGCATCGTCTGATCCGCCGGCTGGCGGTCGGCGATCACGATCTGGGCGCCGTCTTCCGCGAGGCGGACGGCGCAGGCCTGGCCGATGCCGAAGGAGCCGCCGGAAACGACCGCGACCCTGCCGTGATGTCCTCGTGCCAATGCCGATCCTCCCTCTAGTGCTGGACGCGGGCGCGTTTGGCTGGTCAGATGGACCGCGCCGGCTTGGCAAGTCTAGCTTTTGACAGGCCGCTGCGAATTGCAAGGGTCGATAACGACCCCGCCGTGGAGGAAACGATCATGCGATTTCGCCGTATCGTCACGGGTCACGACGCCTCGGGCAAATCCGTCTTCGCCAGCACCGATACCATGCGGCAGGACGAAGCGGAGCATCTTCCCGGCTTCGCCTCGGCGCTGGTTTGGGCGACGCCGCGCGATGCCGTCGTTCCCGACAGCGCGGCCGGATGGCGCGAAGGGCAGTCGTCGTTCCATCCCGCGCCCGGCGAGACCCGCTTCCTCGTCGTCACCTTTCCGCCGGACTCGGTCATGACGAGCGGCAGCTTCGATCCCGTCGCGGCGGGGAACGAGCAGCTCCGGCTGTCGCCCGGTATTGCCGAGCGGTTCGAGGCCGGCGATCCCGGCATGCACACCACCGAGACGATCGATTACGGCGTCGTGCTCAGCGGCGAGATCTGGCTCGAGGTCGACGACGGCGAGCAGGTGCACCTCAAGCAGCACGACGTCATCATCCAGAACGGGACGCGGCACGCCTGGCGGAACAAGGGGAACGCCCCGGCCACGGCGGTATTCGTCCTCGTCGGGGCGGAGCGGAAGAAGGTCTGACCATCGGGAGGAAAGCGATGAAAGCGAGTGCCAGCGCGGCCGGCAAGTCCGAGACGGCGATCTTCGCCAGCTACAAGAAGGCGGTCGAGGAGCTGCTACCGCTGATCGAGGCGGAGGCGGATGCCGCCGAGGAACAGAGCCACCAGAGCGATCGCGTCGTCTCCGAGCTGCGGAAATCGGGGATCTATTCGATGCTGCTGCCGGCCGAGCTCGGCGGCGCGGAATTGCCCTTCGTCGAGGCGATGCAGCTCGTCGAGCGCATTGCCTGGGCCGACGGCTCCGCCGGCTGGTGCACGATGGTGTCCGGCGTCATGGCCGCCTCGGCCGGCGCCTTCATCTCCCCCGAGGGCGCGAAGATCCTCTATCCGAACGGCGGCGACGTCACTATCGCGGGCAACGGCGTGCCGCGCGGCTATGCGCGGAAGGTGGACGGCGGCTACATGTTCCGCGGCAAATGGGCCTACGGCAGCGGCATCCACCACGCCGAATGGATCCACTCCGGCTGCTTCGTCATGGACGGCGACAAGCCGAAGATGAAGCCCGACGGCACGCCCGAGATCCTGTTGATGCATCATCCACGGGACACGATCGAGCTGAAGGGCAATTGGGATGTCCTCGGCCTCCGCGCCACTGGCAGCTTCGACTACACGCTGAAGGACGGCGAGACCTTCATCGCCGACGCGATGTGCTACCCCTTCGACGGCCCGAAGCTGCAGCGCGGCAGCCTGCAGTACAGTGTCGGGCTCGTCGGACTGACCAGCTGGGGTCACACCGGCTGGGCACTGGGTGTCGGCCGCCGCGCGCTCGACGAGATCAAGCGTCTCGCCAATGAGCGCAGCGACGTCTTCGGCTTGCTGGCGGACAGCCCGACCTTCCGGAAGTCCTATGCCGAGGCCGAGGCCAAGTACCGCTCGGCGCGCGCCTTCGTCTACGACAGCTGGAACGGCATCACCGAGCGGATCGCCCGCGGCGACACCGCGACTCTCGAGCAGATCGCCTTGATCCGTCTCGCGATGCGCCATATCCACGACGTCATCTCCGAGGTCTCGACCTTCGCCCATAAGGCCTCGCGCGGCATCTCGCTGCACGCGAGCAGGCTGCAGCGCGCCTATCGCGACGCCCATTCGGGAACCCAGCATCTCCTGCTGGCGAACGAGGTCGAGGTCGAGTGCGGCCGCGTCCTGCTCGGCCGGACAAGCCCCAACGCGACCTGGATGATGTTCGGGGTCAAGGGTTGACGCGGTATTTTTCAAACGACGCGACGCGTTGCATTTGGCAAGGAACCAAGGCCATCATGGCCCACGGCGCTGCCCACCTCCTGGGAGGCCGGCGCAACGACGCAACACTGGGGAGGAACCGATGGCAGGAACAACACGAACGATCGCGGCGGGGGCAATGCTCGCGGGACTGCTGGCCTTGGCGCCGCCGGCTGCGGCCGAAGGCGGCAAGCGGGTCACGTTTCTCGACGGGCCGATCGCCGACAAATACATCGGCGCCATGACCCGCGGCTTCCAGGAGGGGGCCAAGGCCGGCGGTCTGCAGGTGACGCTGCTGCAGAGCCCGTTCGATCCGGCGCTGCAGGCGCAGCAGCTCGATGATGCAATCGCCCAGAAGACCGATCTCATCGTTCTCATGGTAATGAGTCAGAAGGCGCTGATCCCGGCCCTGACGCGGGCGAAGGACGCGCATATTCCGGTGCTGCTGATCAACAACACCATCGAGGAAAAGCCGCTCTATACCGCCTTCGTCGGCGAGCCCTCGGTCGACATGGGCATGGCCGCCGGCAATGCCATGGGCGATGCGCTCAAGGCTGCCGGCCGCGTCCCGGCCAAGGTCGCGATCATCGCCGGCAGCATGGACGAGGGCATCGCGCCGCTCCGCGTCGCCGGCTTCAAGAAGGCGCTCGAGGCCTATCCCGGAATCTCGATCGTCGCGATCGAGGAGACCCATTGGGCGCCGCCGGAGGCCGAGCGTGCCGCCGGCCAGCTGCTCGCGCGGTTCTCCGGCCAGGGCGGCCTCGACGGCATCTACGGGATGAACGACGCCCTCGCCAACGGCGTCGTCCAGGGCGCCGAATCGGCTGGGGTGAAGCTCGGCACGGCGAAGGGCAGCCTGCTCGTCATTGGCGGCAATTGCATGGCGCCGGGCATCGCGGGCATCGACCAGGGAAAGATCCAGGCGACGACCTCGATGCTGCCGAAAAAGCTCGGCCAGATGACGGCGCAGACGGCCCAGGAAATTCTCGCCGGCAAGCAATTCAAGAAGGACGAAACGCTGCCGGTCGAGGTCATCACGAAAAACAATATCGAGAAATACCGCGCCGATTGCACGTTCTGACGACGGTTTCCGGAAGCGCCGCCGCGGCGACGCTTCCGCACCGGCGGTAAATCGCTGAATCCGCCGCGGCCGAACCCGCCTGCCCACCTGGGCAGTAGAAGAGCAGTCTGGCAATACGCACATAGGGATCGAAGGAGATTCCAATGTCCGATACGCCGTCGCTGTCTCTCGAAGCCTTGTCGACCGCTCTCTCCGACATCGTCGCCGCGGCGGCGCCGAGCGTCGTGGCCGTCCATTCCCGTCGCTCTCTCTCGAGCGGCTTCGCCTGGCGGTCCGATCTCGTCGTCACGGCCGATGAGGCGCTGGCCGAGGAAGGCGACATCGCAGTGGTCGTGAATGGCGGCGAGCGCCGCGCGGCGACGATCGTCGGCCGGGATGCGACCACCGACGTTGCCGTCCTGCGGGTCGAGGGCGGGGGGCTCGCTCCCGTGACATTCGCGCCGCAACCGGTGCGCACCGGAGCGCTGGCGCTCGCCGTCGGCGCGCAGGCTGGCGCGCCGCTTTCCACCTTCGGCAGCGTCGCAAGCGCCGGGCCTGCCTGGCGCTCGATGCGCGGCGGGCAGATCGACGCGCGGATCGAGCTCGATCTGCGGCTGCGGCGTCAAGCCGAGGGCGGCCTCGCTCTCGACGCCGGCGGTCGGGCCTTCGGGATGGCGGTATCCGGACCGCGCCGGCGCACGCTGGTAATTCCGGCGGTCACGATCGACCGCGTCGCGGGCACGCTTGAGCGCCTCGGCCGCATCCCGCGCGGATATTTGGGCGTCGCGCTGCGGCCGGTCCGCGTCGAGGGCAACGATGGGATGGGCGCCATGATCATGAGCGTCGACAAGGATGGGCCAGCCGCCGCCGCCGGGGTGCGCCAGGGCGACGTGATCGTGAGCTGGGACGGCGCGTCCTTGCCCGGCGTCGGCGCGCTGCTTCGCGCCCTCGGTCCCGACAGCATCGGTCGGGTCGTCAGCCTCGGCATCCGCCGCGGCGGGGCTCCGGTCGATCTGTCGCTGACCATCGGCGAGAGGCCGCAGGCTTGAGCGAGGACGGCCCGTCTTCGCCCTTGGTCATCGCGCTCCGGCTCGACGACCCGGCGCTCGCCGAGCGGGTCGCCGGCCTGCTTGCCGACGTTCCCGGGCTTCGGCTCGCCGGCGCGGGGGAGGTGGCGGATATCGCGTTGACCGCCTTTCGCCCCGCGGAGTCGGATCTCGACCTTGAGGCGCCTTTGACGCCGCGCGAGCTCGAGGTGCTGACGCTGCTCGCCGAGGGTGCGTCGAACAAGGCCATCGCCCGACGACTCGGCATCTCGGTTCACACCGTGAAGTTCCATGTCGGCCAGGTGCTCGACAAGCTGGATGCGACCGGCCGCACCGATGCGGTCGCGCATGCCGCGCGCCTCGGCGTCATTCACCTTTAGCGAGGGTCCTCTCGATGTACGATACGGATGATATCACGCGAGAACCGGAAGAAATCTCGCCGCCGACGAACGACGAAATCCTCGACAGCTACTCGCGCACCGTCAGCGGCGTCGCCGAGCAGGTCGGACCGGCCGTCGTGCGCGTCGAGAGCAGGACGCAACGCGGCGGCGGCGTCGGCTCGGGAGTCGTCGTCGCCCCTGACGGCCTGGTCCTCACCAACAGCCACGTCGTCGCGGCTGCCGAGCGCGTCCGCCTGGCCTTCGCCGAAGGCGGCGAGACCGAGGCGCTCATGCTCGGCGATGATCCCGACACCGATCTTGCGTTGCTGCGGGCCGAGCTGCCGCGCGGGGTGCCGGCGGCGCGCCTCGGCGATTCCAAGAAGGTGCGGCGCGGCCACCTCGTGATCGCGATCGGCAATCCGCTCGGCTTCGAATCGAGCGTGACCGCGGGCGTCGTCTCGGCGCTCGGCCGCTCGCTTCGCTCGAGCAGCGGCCGGCTGATCGACGACGTCATTCAGACCGACGCGGCGCTTAACCCCGGCAACTCGGGCGGCCCGCTGGTCTCAGGCACGGGCGAGGTCGTCGGAATCAACACCGCCATGATCGGCGGTGCGCAGGGCCTGTGCTTCGCGGTATCGAGCAATACCGCGACCTTCGTGATCGGCGAGTTCATCGCGCATGGCCGCGTCCGGCGAGCCCATCTGGGCGTCGCAGCGCAAACGATTCCGCTGCCCCGCCGTCTCGCCGTCGCGACCGGCTCCGGCCCGCGGGCGGTGCGCATCGGCAACGTCGAGCCGAACTCTCCGGCCGATCGCGGCGGCCTGCGGGTCGGAGACATCCTGCTGAGCGTCGACGGCATGCCCGTCGACGGCGCCGATGATCTGATCCGCCTGCTCGGTTCCGATCGCATCGGCCGTCCGACGCCGCTTGCCGTGATCCAGAACGGCCGCGTCAATCGGGTCGAGGTCACGCCCGTCGAACGCCAGGCGGCCGCCGCCTGAGGCGGCTAGACTAGCCGAACGCGCGCTTGCGATAGACCTGCACCGCGAAGAGCCGGCGGCTGAGATCCGGGGCGTCGGCCAGCGCGACGATCAGCAGCACGCCGCCGGTGACGATATCCTGCACCGAGGGCTGCGTGCCGATCGCGTTGAGCCCGGCGCGCAGCAGCGACAGCACGAGGACGCCGCCGATGATGCCGATCGGTGTGCCCTTGCCGCCGGTCAGTGAGACGCCGCCGATGATCGCGGCCGCCGTCGCCGGCACCAGCGCGTCGGTCAGCGCGACGCCGGACGCGGTCGCGAGGCTGTAGCTGAGCAGTGACCCGCCGAGCGCGGCCAGCATGCCGGAGAGCGCGAAGATTCCGACGACGATCCGCCCGACCGGTACGCCGGCGACGAGAGCGGCGCGGCGGTCGCTGCCGATCGCATAGACGTCGCGACCGATCCGCGTCCGCGCCATCACGAAGGCGGCGATCAGGAAAGCCGCCAGGGCGATAAGGCTCCGCAGCGACAGCACGCCGAGGATCTTCTGGTTGACCGCCATCGCGATGTCCATCCGCGGATAGGCGATCGAGAGATTGCCGGTGACGACATAGGCGATGCCGCCGAACGTCAGCAGCCCGCCCAGCGTGACGCCGATCGAGCCGAGGCGCAGCCGCACCATGATGCCGCCCTGGCAAAGCCCGGCGATGCCGCCGGCCAGCACCGCCGCGGCGATGCCGAGCGGCGGGCTGCCGACCCCGGAGAGGACCGCGACGCAGCCGGCTAGGCTCATCATGCCGCCGACCGAGAGGTCGAACTCGCGGATGATCATCGTCAGCCCCAGGCCGAGCGCGATCGGCCCGACGGTGGCGAATTGCTGCAGCACGCTGAACGCCGTGGCGGCGGTGAAGAACCGGCCTTGCCCACCGTCGAGCAGCCAGATCGCCGCGACGATGACGATCAGCAGCAGGAACGGGCGCAGCGTGCGGTCGGCGAGGAGCGGCTTCATCGCCTCAATACTCGTCGGCGAGGGTCTGCAGCATGATCACCAGCAGCACGATGATGCCGATCGCGAGATACTGGACCTGCGTCGAGAACCCGTGCAGCACGAGCAGTCCCTGGCAGACGGCGATGATGAAGGCGCCGATCAGGCTCCGGAATGCCGAGCCTTCGCCGCCCTGGATCGCCGTGCCGCCGACCAGCACGGCGCTGATCGCGCTATAGTCGTAGCCGAGCCCGAGCGACATATCGCCGCTGCTGTAGCGCGCCGCCATCAGGACGCCGGCGAAAGCGGTGCAGAGCCCGGCCGCGACATAGGCGCCGACGATGGTACGCGCCGGCGCGATGCCGGCCGCGAGCGCGGCCCGCCAATTGCTCCCGACCATGTGGAGGTTGCGCCCGAAGCGGGTGAACGAGAGCACCGCTTGCGCGATCGCGATGGTGACGAGGAAGCCGGCGAGCGGGATCGGGATGTTGCCGAAGATGCGGCCCTTCAGCACATCTGCCGTCGCATCCTCCGGATAGACGCCCTGGCCGCCGCTGACGAAGGTCGCGACGCCCGTGATGAGCGCCAGCGCCGCCATGCTGACGATGATCGGATTGGCGCGGAAATTCCCGATCACCCAGCCCTGCACGCCGGTCAGCACGGCGCCGGCGACGAAAGCCGCGAGCATCGCGCCGGCGAGGCCGAGCGGCTGCGCTGTGACGAAGACGATCGCCGTCACCGACAGCGTCGCACCGAGGGCGAAGGAGAGGATGTTGCCGCTCAAGGTGATGAAGGTCATGCCGACCGCGACGCAGCCGATGAACGACATCGTGTTCATCAGCGAGAACAGGCTGACGGCAGTGAGGAAGCCTGGAGTCCCGATCGCGATGGCGACGAGCGCCAGCACCGCGACGAGACGGATGCCGACGAGCACGCGGCCGCGCCGCGAATGCGGCAGAGGCAGCTGCCACGTGATGCGTGCGGTCTGATCGGTCACGTCGCCGCCTCGACCGGATGCGTGATGTCGGCGACGATGCGGTGCATCGTCGCTTCGCCGCGGCGATAGCGGCCGACCTGGCGGCCGCGATAGAGGGTGATCACGACATCGCCGACCCCGAGCACCTCCTCGAGGTCGCTGGAGGCCAGCACCAGCGCATAGCCGGCGGCGCAGAACTCGCGCATCAGCCGGTAGATCTCGGCGCGCGCGCCGACGTCGATGCCGCGGGTCGGCTCGTTCATCACGAGGATGCCGCCCGCCCCGCGGTCGAGGCAGCGACCGAAGGCCAGCTTCTGCTGGTTGCCGCCGCTCAGCGCATCGGCCCGGGCGCGCACCCGCCGCCGATCGATCCCGATCTTCTTCGCCAGCGCCGCCGCCGTCGTCCGCAGCGAGCCGCGCCGAAGGAACCCAAAAACCGCATGGTCGCGCAGCCGCGTCGCCACGAGATTGTCGAAGATGCTGAGGCGACGGAAGACGCCCTCGCCGGCGCGGTCGCCCGAGACGAACATGATGCCGCGCCGCGCCGCGCGCAGCGGCGAGCCGAGGATCAGCGCCCTGCCGTCGACCGCGACGCGCCCCGTCGCGTCATGCGCCAGCCCGGCCAACGCGGTGACGATCTCGGTCGCCCCCGAGCCGACCTGGCCGGCGATGCAGAGGATCTCGCCACGCCGCACGATCGTCGAGAAATCGGCGATGCCGCCGGGCACCGTGAGGCTTTCGACGACCAGCGCCGGCGGGCCCTCGTCGCGCGTCTCCTCGGGATACATCTCGTCGCTGGGGCGTCCGAGCATTAACTCGATCAGCCCGGCGCGATCGACGTCGGCGAGCTCCACGGTCGCGATCAGCTCGCCGTTGCGCAGCACCGTCACGCGGTCGCAGATCGCATAGACCTCGGCGAGGCGATGGGTGATGTAGATGATCGATCGCCCCTCGCGCTTGACCGCGAGCAGCGCCGCGAAGATGCGCGCGATCTCGACGTCGCTGAGCGTCGCTGTCGGCTCGTCGAGGATGAGGACGCGCGCGTCGCGGGTCAGCATGCGCGCGATCTCGACGAGCTGGCGTTCGCCCATGCTGAGCGAGGCGACCTTGGCCGCGAGCGCGATGTGCTCGGCGCCGAGCAGTACCAGCGCCTCGGCGGCTCGGCGTCGCAGCTCCGGCTTCTTGTGGAGGAACGGGACCTGCAGCGAGCCGAGCCAGATATTGTCCTCGACGGAGAGATCCGGGCAGAGGCTCAGCTCCTGCGCGACCAGCGCAATGCCGAGCTCCTGCGCCTGGCGCGGCGTCGCGATGATGCAGGGTCGCCCGGCGACGGTGATGCTGCCGCCGTCCGGCCGATAGACGCCGGTCAGGAGCTTCACCAGCGTCGACTTGCCGGCGCCGTTCTCGCCGCAGATGCCGCGGATCTCACCGGCGGCGATGTCGAGCGAGACGTCGCGCAGCGCCGCGATCGGACCGAAGCTCTTGGACAGATTGGCGACGCTCAGCATCGACGTCGCCGGGGCGCTTTGCCGTGCGAGCGGCTCCAGCGTTATGGCTTCGGTGGCGAGGCGGGCGGCCGTCACTGCGCGGCGATCCGCGCGGCGCCGTCCTGCATGGCGCGCCAAACCCGGCTCGGCGTCGCCGGCATGTCGAGATCGGTGACGCCGACCCGCCGCAGCGCGTCCAGCGTGGCGTTCATCACCGCCGGCGGCGCGCCGATCGTGCCGCTTTCGCCGACGCCCTTGACGCCGAGCGGATTGGTCGTGCACGGCACACAGCTGAACGCCGTCGTCAGGCTGCCAATGTCGCTCGCCCGCGGCATGCAGTAATCCATGAAGCTGCCGGAGAGGAGCTGGCCGGTCGTGCGGTCGTAGACGACCTCCTCCAGCAGCGCCTGGCCGATCCCTTGCGCCGTGCTGCCGTGGATCTGGCCCTCGCAGATCATCGGGTTGATCGCATTGCCGACGTCGTCGACGATCGCATAGCGGTCGATGCTGACCTGCCCGGTCTCGCGATCGATCTCGACCTCGCAGACGTGGCAGCCGTTCGGATAGTTCGGGACGTCGCCGGAATAGGTCGCGCTGGCGTCGAGGCCGACGCTGAACTGCGGCGGCAGAAAGGCGATCTGGAACAGCGATTTCGCGACGTCCTGGAGCGCCATGCTGCGGTCGGTTCCGGCGATGCGGAACTGGCCGGAATCGAACTCGAGATCGGCCTCGGCGACCTCCATCAGGAAAGCGGCGCGGGGGCGCGCCTTGGCGATGATCGCGTCGGACGCGAGCTTTAGCGCGTTGCCGGCGATCTGCGAGCTGCGCGCCGCAAACGTGCCGCGGCCGAACGGCACCTTGTCGGTGTCGCCCTGGACATAGCGGATCTCATCGAAGGGGATGCCGAGGAACTCGCCGACGAGCTGCGCGAAGGCGGTCGCATGTCCCTGGCCGTGCGAATGCGTGCCGGCGAGGATCGTCACCATGCCGCTGGGGTCGAAATGCAGCTCCATCCGGTCGTTGAAGATGCCGGCGTGCTCGATGTAGTAGATGACCGAGCGGCCCCTGAGCTTGCCGGCCCGCTCGCTCGCCGCCTGCCGTTCAGCATAGCCCTGCCAATCGGCGAGCGCCATGCATTCGCCCATCAGCCGCTCGAACTCGCCGCTGTCGTAGACCGAGCCGGTCTGCGTCGCGTACGGCATCGCGCTCGACTTGACGAGGTTGCGGCGGCGGATCTCGTCGGGGCCGATGCCGAGCTTCACCGCCGCCGCGTCGAGCAGCCGTTCGATCAGGTAATTGCCCTCGGCCCTTCCCGGGCCGCGGTAGACGCTGATCGGCGCGGTATGGGTGAAGACCGCCGTCGCCGTCGCCCAGACCGCTGGGATGTCGTAGGCCCCCGGCGTATAGCGCAGCGTGTAGTCGATCGGCGCCGCGCCGGCCGACACGATATAGCCGCCGAGGGAATGCAGCGAATGCGCCCGCATCGCCAGGATCTTGCCGTCGCGGTCGAGCGCCAGCTCGCCCTCGACGGTCTCGTCGCGGCCGTGGTTGTCGCTCATCAGCCCTTCCGAGCGCGATGCCGTCCATTTCACTGGCCGGCCGCAGCGGCGCGACGCCCACAGCACCAGCGCGTCCTCGGGATAGGGGTCGGTTTTCATCCCGAAGCCGCCGCCGACGTCCGGCGCGATCACACGGAACTTGATCTCGTGCTCGTGGAAGATGCTGTTGGCCAGCAGCTCGCGGGCGGCGTGCGGCCCCTGCGAGCTGGTATGGAGCGTATACGTCCCCTCGGCGGCATCGTAGATGCCGAGCGCGGCGCGCCCCTCCATCGGGCTGGGATGGAGGCGGTTGTTCCTGAGCTTGAGCGCGATACGGTGGGCGGCGCCGGCGAATGCCGCCTCGGCCGCGGCCTGATTGCCGATCGTCAGGGTGAAGCAGACGTTCCCCGGGCATTCCTCCCAGACGGCGACGGCGCCGGCGGCGACGGCGTCCGCCGCGGACACGGCCGCGGGCAGCGCCTCGTAATCAATCTCGAGAAGCTCGGCCGCGTCGCGCGCCTCGGCCAGCGTCTCGGCGACGACCATGGCGACGCGGTCGCCGACGTGACGGACGCGGTCGGCGACGAGGATCGGGCGCAGCGTGCGTAGCCCTTTCGGGCCGCCGATATCCTCCGGCATGAACTTCGGCGGGATGCCGCCCAGCCCGTCGGCGGCGACGTCGGCGCCGGTCAGGACGCAGAGGACGCCCGGCGCCGAGCCGGCGGCTGCGGTGTCGATCCGCCGGATCCTCGCATGCGCATGCGGCGAATAGATGATCACGGCATGGCATTGGTCGCGGAGCGAGATGTCGTCGACGAAGCGTCCCTTGCCGGTGAGAAAGCGCCGGTCCTCGACCCGCCGGACCGGCTGGCCGATGCCGTACGAGCGCACCGCCGCCCGTTCTCTTCCCTTTTCGGGTGCCGCCATCGCCGTCCCTCCCGCTCGATCTTTTTGCGGGCCGACGATGATGCGGCCCTGCCAGGAAGACTAGGACGGAGGATGCAACGGCGGCAAGTCTCCTTGGAGCGGCGGGCGCCTCGATTTAGGCCGGCATCGCGACGAAGCCGTAGCGCAGGTTGCTGCGCTCCGGACCGTTCGCCTCGTATCGCATCTTGATCGCGGCGAAGCGGTCGGTGCGCCACAGCCCGGCATGGCGCTCGTAACCGTAGAGCCGTGCCGAGTTCTCGCCGAAGATCGCGTTCTTCACTATCCCGTCGGCCGGGCCGAGCGGCTCCAGACCGTATTTCTTCTGCATGTCCTCGGGCACCTCGAGGCGGCGGAAGCTCTCGATCTGCCATTGCGGCGCGCCGGTCCATACCGCATCGGTTCCCCAGACGACGTGATCGGCGCCGAGCCCCTTGATCAGCGTCGCGAGGATCGCGGCGGCTAGCCGCGGCTGCGCGACCGCGGTATAGGCCACCACCTGGCCGAGATCGCCATAGACGTTGGTAACGCTGTATTTCTCGGGAATTTCGGCGAGGTCGCTGACCCACGAGCTGCGCCCGGTCGCGTTCCACTCCGCCATGCCCTGCTCGGGCGTGCCGCCGCCGACGTGGCGATAGCCCGAGTGATAGATGATGAAGTTGAGCTGCGGCCAGTCCTTCGCCGCCTTGCCGACGTCGCTGACGTCGGCGTAGCGGCGCAGATGCGGAAACTTCTCCTCGGTCGCGGCGGCGAAAAGTCCCTTGTGGATGCAGACGTTGCGGATCCCCGCCTTGGCGAAGCGCTCGTAGGCCGGGTACATCAGCTTCTCGTCGTCGAGCCGCCAAGGGTAGTGGCTCGTCTCCTTATGGGTGTTGTCGCCGATCGTGTAGCCCTTCCACGAATCCGGGCGGTAGAGTTCGATGCCGCGATCGATCGCCTCGAGCCAGCCGTTCTGTCCCGGTGTGATCGTGAAATGCGCCAGCATGCGGCGCGAGCCCGCCGCCTTGTTGATCTTCTCGCGCGTCGTGAAGACTTGGTCCTGCGCCAGGAACCAGTCCTGCGGGATCTCCGAAGGCGAGTTGGTGAGCAGCCCGACCTTGGTGTCGCTGTCGAGAAAGACCTCCTTGAAGTAGTTGTCGAACTTGAGGTCGTCGAGCGTCTGCTCCTTGCCGGCGAGGGCGGAATTCCAGCCCGCTTTGCCGACCGTCTCGCGCCCGCGCACGAAATTCTCCAACCGCGTGTCGTCACGCAGGAAATGCGTGTGGCCGTCGAAGATGAATTGGTCCTTCAGCGCATCGGCGCGCGCCTGCGCGAGGTCCGGCGTCGCCGCCTCGGCCTCGCTGACCTCGAAGAGCCTTCCCCACACCTGATTCATTGCGAGGAAGCAGGTCGCCATCCCGGCCGCCGTCTGGAAAAAGCGGCGGCGCGTCATGCCGAGCTTCTTCGCCATCGCGTCGCCCATCTCGGCGACCCGCACCTCGACCTCGCGCTGCTGCGCGTTCTGCGGCGGCGGATCGTATTCTTCGCTCGCCACGATCTGGGTCGGGACCGGCGAGGGGAAGGAATGCGTCTCGGCCGGCAGGAGATGCGTCTTCCGATCGGGGTCGCGAAACGGCATCTGGTCCTCCTATCGTCGTTCATGCGCGATGATAAATACTCTTGAGGGGAGAGCATTCCATCCCTGTCCGCACTTCGCAAGCGAGGCCGGCGCCGCAGTTCCGATCATCTTGCGAGGTTGCAGCGTTAGCCTGCCGACGACGGCACGATAGCGAACGGAGCAGAGCGGCATGCGCGGAACCTGTCGGCTGAAGTATCTGGCGATGGCGGTGGTCGTCGCCCTTGTCTTTGTGTCTTCTCGTGCTGGACCGGCAGTGGCGGATACCGCATCCGTGCCGCGCATCGCCTTTTTCGGCTTTCACCTGATCAACACATCGCTCGAGCCGACGACGCCAGCCGAAGAAGCGCGTATCCGAATGCTCGACGACCTGTTCCGCGAGAAGGTCGGCGCTTCCGGCCGATTCGTGCTCGTCCCCATCCCGCCCGATGTTCGGGCCAAGCTCGCCGAGGGTCCGGATGTCGGCAGCTGCAACGGCTGCGAGCGCGATGTCGCGCGGAAGCTCGGTGCCGATCACGCGGCCTGGGGGACGGTGCAGAAGGTCAGCAACCTCATCCTCAACATCAACGTCTATATGGAGGATGTGCAGTCCGGGACGGTCGATTTCGTTAAGAGCGTCGACATCCGCGGCAACACAGATGAATCGTGGCGTCACGGTCTCGACTACCTGCTGCGTCATTATTTGTTCGGCGAGCCGTGAGTCGGAGATTCGGTGGATTTCGGCAGCGGATCCGCGCAATCTCATGTCATGGAATCCAGCCCGGCTCATCCCGCGGCTCAGCCCGCCACGCATCCCGACATCGCGGCGCCGGAGCCGGGCGACCGCGCCGGCCATCAGATCGTCATCGTCGGGGGCGGCGCCGGCGGGCTGGAGCTGGCGACAAGGCTGGGCGACCGCTTCGCCCGCAGCGGCGCCGGCCGGGTGACCCTGGTGGATTGCTCGCGGACGCATCTGTGGAAGCCGCTGCTGCATTCCGTCGCTGCCGGCAGCATGGATCCCGGCGAGCACGAGCTCGATTACCTCGCCCAGGCCTATTGGCATCATTTCCGCTTTCGCTACGGCGAGATGGCCGGGCTTGACCGGGCACGCAAGCTGGTCACGACGGCCGCCAGCTTCGACGACGAGGGTCGCGAGATCACCCCGCCGCGAAGCATCCCATACGATACGCTGGTGATCGCGATCGGCAGCGTCACCAACGATTTCGGCACGCCCGGCGCCGCCGAATACGCCGTGCCGCTGGATACGCCCGAGCAGGCCAAGCGCTTCAACCGGCGGCTCATCAATGCCTGCCTGCGTGCCAATACACAGACGGAGCCAGTGCGGCCGGGACAGCTCCACATCGCCATTATCGGTGCCGGGGCGACCGGCACGGAGCTCGCGGCCGAGCTGCACCGCACCGTCCGCGAAATCGTCGCCTTCGGGCTGGACCGGATCGATCCGGAAAAGGACATCCGCATCATCCTCGTCGAGGCCGGGCCCCGCATCCTCCCCGCGCTGCCCGAGCGCATTTCGATCGCGACGAGCGCGCTACTGGCGAAGCTCGGCGTCGAGGTCCGTACCGGCGCCCGCGTCACCACGGTCCAGGCGGACGGCATTCGCCTCGCCGACGGCGAATTCATCGCCTCCGAGCTCGTCGTCTGGGCAGCCGGCATCAAGGCCCCGGCCGTGCTGCGCGATCTCGATGGTCTCGAGTACAACCGGATCAACCAGCTCGTCGTCACGCAGACGCTGCAGACGACGCGCGATCCCGACATCTTCGTGTTCGGCGATTGCGCGGAGTGTCCGCGTCCCGGCGAAGCGACGCCGGTGCCGCCGCGGGCGCAGGCGGCGCACCAGGAGGCAAGCCACCTCTACCATCAGCTCCTCGATCGCCTCAAGGGCAAGCCGCTGGCGCCGTTCGTCTATCGCGATTTCGGCTCGCTCGTGTCGCTGGGACGCTACACCACGGTGGGCAGCCTGATGGGATTCCTCGTCGGCCGCAGCTTCTTCATCGAGGGCTTCTTCGCGCGGCTGATGTACCGCTCGCTCTACAAGATGCACGAGTATGCGCTGTTCGGCTGGCGACGGGTCGTCGTCACCTTCCTCGCCCGCCTCCTCCTGCGCAGCTCAGAGCCGGAGGTGAAGCTGCATTAGGCCGGCG